>DASYLC010000263.1:0-2743 GCA_036009775.1 Chitinophagaceae bacterium | reverse complement strand
ATTAAATGATGAACCTGGCTGGGCACAAAAAAGATCACTCGAACAAATACCCACTGTAAGCCGGTTACAAAAACAACTGGACAGGGAAACCGTTCTTCTCTCCTATCATTTGTCCGGAACAGAATTAGTGACCCTTTTTATCAGTTCCAAACGCTTTGATTACAAAAAAGCCGGGACAGACCTCCCCTTTTTCAATGCGATCATGGCACTAAAGAATTCATTGTACAATAGCTCACCCTCGCAACGCTATGATGGAGAACTCACCGCCTCTTCTTTATATGCAAAACTGATCGGGCCGTTCAGTAAGGAACTGGAAGGAATAAAAAGGCTGATCATCATCCCCGATGACGAGCTGAACTATCTTCCTTTCGAGGCATTACAGGATGAAAATAAAAAATACCTGGTTGAAAAATTTTCCCTGCAATACCAGTATTCTACAGCATTTTTCGGTAAGAACAATAAAGCAAAACAAAGAGGAAAAGAAAATTTAGCCTTTGCACCTTTTACACAGGAAGGATCCGGAGCATCCACAGATTCATTCAGCATCCTGCCTGCTTCAAAAGATGAAGTGAGTGGACTGCCCGGGAAACTTTTCACCGGCAAAGATGCCACCAGGGAGAATTTCCTGAAATCCGCGAATCACTACAGCACCATACACCTCGCCACACATGCCAGCGTAGACAATGAAGATCCCTCCCGGTCCTTTATAGTCTTCTATCCCGTTACCGCTGAACATAACTTATATGCGAAGGAGATCGCCGGTCTTCGTCTCGATTCCACTGATCTTGTTATACTCAGCGCATGCGAAACCGGCGCCGGGCAACTGGTCAAAGGAGAAGGGTTAATGAGTTTGTCCCGCGCATTTGCCTATGCAGGCTGCCCTAATGTGATCCCTTCCTTATGGAAAGCGGAAGATAACACGACTGCTTTCCTTACACAGCGACTGCATTATTACCTGGATAAGAATTATACAAAGGACAGGGCTCTGCAACAGGCCAAGATCGATCTGCTGGGCAACAAAGAAGGCGATCCCCGTTTCAGATCGCCCAACTATTGGGCGCATTTGATTTTTATTGGTAATTATGAACCCGCTCCTTCTTCATCCGGGCGGGAATGGATATTCGTTGTCATTGGCACCTTGTTCCTGGTAGCCGGTTTCTTTATAACAAAAAGCCTGCTTGCAAGAAACAAACAGGCCCGTTTTCCATAGTGGCATTCTATTGATGCAATACGATCACCGGCAAATGTGCATCCTCGCGGTTCCTGACAATTATATTATTGATTATCGTATCGCTATAACCGTTCTGCCCATCGATCAGTATTTTGTACGTGCCAGCATTCAAGCCGGCAATTTTAAATTCACCATCATCATGATCGGGAATGGCCGTGGCAGTATCTGAGCCTATCACGGCTTTTACGATCGCATCGGCTGCACGGGGCAGTACCCTTCCTTCGATCCTGCCTGAATTACTGCGGGTGAAGATCTTTATATGCGACTTAAGCCGGTAACCGTTGCCACTGCCCGAACCGCTGTTGTCTTCCTGTATCGAATTACCAGCGTCGAAATCGATCCAGAACAATACCTGTCCTGTGGGCGTGATCTCGAAATTCCCGGCGTCCACATTGGCGATGACCTCGCGGTCCTCATCTTTTACACGCAACGGAAAACTCTGCCCGTTCTTCATCGCCGAATTCTGTGTACCCAAAACCAGTTTGATCTTCCTGATCCTTGCATTGGGCAATGTGCCCGTGGCAAACAGGGTATCCAGTCCATTGCGGAAACGAAGTATATTATATATGCCCGGGTTGATAGCCAGGCTGACCCATCCCCCATTCGGTAATGAATCATCTTCCAGTTTTACTTCAAAACGACGGAGATCGATAAATACGCTATCGAATATGGGTGTCTGGTGGTCAGTCAGGAAAATTGTGGCGGCGTGTGGCTTATTGATATCTGTTATTCCGCTTCCACTGCCGTTCATATCTTTCTGACAGGAATAGAAGAGGATGGTACAAAACAACAGGCCAAACAGGGCGATACGAATTATATTTTTCATGCTAAGCATTTTAGATTCATATATAAGTAAATGCCCGGGCACTTCACGTAACCTGTATTAGAGATTTATAATTATCTCCGGGATTATCGTATCGGAAAGACGGGAAGAAAAAACTGAACAGCACTTCCGTCTTCCCCCATGAGTCTTTGGGATTACGGGAAATATTCAAAAAAAAACCTCTCCCTGGAAAGGAAGAGGACAACCATTAAACCTTAATCAACATAATTATTTTTCCCGGAGACGTTCCACCTGCCGGATGAGTTTATCGTCCACCTTCTCACTGTATTTATGAGCGGGATCGTTCTCTATAGTATTCAACAGGGCCAATGCTTCATCATAATCCTGGTTGCGTATATAGCTAAGCGAAAGATAGTATTCTGCCTCATCTTTCAGGAATGGTTCACCGGTCTGGCGGCTGGCATCCAGCACTTCATTAAAACATTTGATCGCTTTTGAAAGGTTCCTGATTTCCAGGGCTGCCGCACCACAAAGAAATTCTCCCATCGGTGTATGATCCTCACCGGCGTCATGTATTTGAATGACTTCGGCGTAATTTTTTGCCCGGTAAGCTCTTTCCACTTTGGTCTCTGTGCCATTACCATCGCGCAGCGTCACCAATTCATAGCGGTTGTAGTTGGAAGAAAATATTTTTTCAGGAGAAGATGTCTCCTTACTGAAGATCATAT
>DASYLC010000262.1:0-5428 GCA_036009775.1 Chitinophagaceae bacterium | reverse complement strand
TTGTCGTAGGCAACATCAAAGTATTCACAAACCATTTTTTGAATGGTGTCAATCGTGATTTCTTTGCTGGATGATTTTACAAAGTTTCGTAACACTTTCTTCGCTAAGTCTAGGTCTATCTCTCTCCTGTTTAGCGAAGATTGTGCCAACAGTGAGATCAGCGCACCCTCTAATTCCCTCACATTGTTACTAATATTATAGGCGATATACTTTACTACCTCTTTTGGCATTTCCAGCCCGTCATTCTTCATCTTCTTTTCGAGGATCTCGATACGCGTATCGTATTCCGGAACCTGCAGGTCGGCACTCAGACCCCAGCGGAAACGGCTCAGCAAACGCTCCTGTACACCGTCCAGGTCCTTGGGTGATTTATCGGAAGTAAGAATAAGCTGTTTATGCGATTGGTGCAGGTGGTTGAAGATCGCAAAGAAAGCGTCCTGGGATTTCTCCGCCTTGGCAAAGAATTGTACATCATCAATGATCAATACATCGATCAGCTGGTAGAAATGAATGAAATCATTGATCGCATTATTGCGGCTATGATCCATGAACTGGTTGATGAATTTCTCCGAGCTTACATATAATACCACTTTATTGGGATGCAGCCTTTTTACTTCATTTCCAATGGCCTGCCCCAGGTGTGTTTTTCCTAAACCTACCCCGCCATAAATGACCAGCGGATTAAAGGAGTTGGTTCCCGGCTTTTCAGCAACTGTTTTACCGGCCCGGCGGGCTACCCGGTTACAATCGCCTTCTATAAAAGCTTCAAATGTGTAGATATGATTGAGCTGCGGGTCGATCTGCATCTTTTTAAGACCCGGTATAACGAAGGGATTCTTAACAGGATTATTTATGACAAGGGGGAAATCCATTTCGTTATTTGAAAAAGTTTTAAAACCCTGGCCGCTTACATCCATGGTAACAGGTTTATTCTTGCTGTTGCCACTGTCCACCATGATGCGGTATTCGAGACGGGCCTCTTTACCCAACTCTCTCTTCAATGTCTTCGCTAATAAATTTACGTAATGTTCTTCGAGATATTCGAAAAAGAATTGACTGGGTACCTGGATGACCAGTACATTATTTTTTAAAGAAACCGGATGGATGGGTTCGAACCAGGTTTTGTAGTGCTGCCATTCAACAATATCTTTGATGATCTTTAAACAATTGGTCCAGATTTTTTCAGCGTTCTTCTCCATCAGATTAGTAAGCAGTTTATACCGGGTTATCTATAGTAGTTCTTTGCAAAATGTCCAAAAAAAATCTTCACACTATGTCAATAAAAAAAGTTGGACAGGGAGGCGAATATCACCATTTCTTTTATAAAAAAAAATTTTTATCCACCTGTTTTTTGTGAAACAGAAATATTATGATTTTTGGTCAATTTTTTCCCTGAAAATTTGGAAAATTCAAAATCTAATCTACCCAAAATGATGCCAGCAAAACCCACCTGGTTCACCACCACATCATCGCCTTTTTTATTCTTCCATACAACCGGGTCATCCAGGAAAGTATGTGTATGACCACCAATGATCAGGTCTACATTTTCCGTTTCTTTCGCCAGTACTTCATCACTTACTTTAGGACTGTCTTTATACTGGTAACCGAGATGCGATAAGCAAATGATCATATCGCAGCCTTCATTTCTTTTTAACCCGTCAGCGGTCTCATTTGCTTTTTGAATAGGATCAAGATATTTTGTTGCGCCAAATAAACTGTCGGGTATCAATCCTCTTCCTTCAATACTTACTCCAAAGACACCGATCTTTAATTTTCCTTTTTTGAAAATTTTATACGGCTCTGTTTTATGTTCCATCGGTGTACCGGTAAAATCATAATTACTTACCAGCATCGGGAAATTGGCATGCTTTGTTAATTGCGTGGCGAGGTTCTCCATCCCTGCATCAAAATCATGATTGCCGATCGTACAGGCATCATAATTCATGGCCGACATAGCTTTGATCTCCGGCTCTCCTTTATAGAGATTAAAATAAGGAGTGCCCTGGAAAATATCCCCCGCATCCAGCAGCAATACCTGCTCCTCTTCCTGCCGGATAGTGCTGATCAGTTTCGCCCTTCCCGCTACTCCGCCCAACCCCTGGTTACGGCCTCCATCCATCGGGAATGGGTCCAGGCGGCTATGCACATCATTGGTATGCAAAATGGTCAGTTTTAGCGGGCTGAAATAACCGGCAGCATTTAAAAGTGACGGCCCTGCCACCATGGCACCAGCCGATAAAGCGGCTTGGCGTATAAATTTTTTTCTACTGAGCATTGGTAACCCGGTTTTCGATATTCGCACTGATGGTTTTACCCTGTTCCTTTAATTTCTTTATATAATCCAAAATGGCATCCCGCATCAGGTAGCCATTGGTGATCTGCGGCACATTCCTGAGCATTTCGGCATTATCGCCACCATTGGCCAGGAAATCTGAATTAACCAGTGTATACGTGGCTGATGGATCAAGCGGTTTTCCTCCCACCATTACATTCACTGCTTTTTTATCTTTTATCTGCATCGTGATACCGGCAACAGGCCAACCACCTTTTGCAGCAGCCAGGTCCAATAATTGCAGCAATACATCACCTTTCAATTTTTGAAGGATCAGTAAATTATCAAAAGGCATGAGCTCGAATATTTTTCCCGTTGTCACATTCCCAGCCGGCAACTGCGTCAATCTCATTCCTCCATAATTCAAAATAGCTGCATCTGTTTTTGTATCATATTTTTCCGCCGCCATCGTCAAAAAAGCATCTGTCATAAAATTCCCGAGAGTGCTTTCCGGTAGTTTCTTATCCATTGCAACCGGGGCAACTCCCACCACATCATTCATGGTCTTATTGACATTGTCGCTATACGGCTGTAAAAAATTCTGTACCGAAGCATCTTTCGGTTGTGCATCATTGACACGGTATCCTTTGTATTGGAGTGATTGGGTCTGGTAACTGGTGTTACAGGATAACCCTGCGGTAATAAGAAGAAAAAGTAGAAAAGGAAAAGGCTTGATTTTTTTCATGATCATGGGTCTTGTCTGAAGGTATAAATATTTTATCGCTGCAACAAGGTTTTTTTAGCGGTGTCTGACGCGCAATGTGCCAGACGCTCTTTGAGACGTCAGACACCAGCGCGGCTCCAGAAAGATGATCTGGCACAAGAATTCATCTCGCAGACTGGTTTGACACATTTCCCTCGCAATTCCCTGCAAATGCGTTATTATGCGCATCTTTGCACTCTTCAGGATAAAAACCTGACACCATGCAAAAGATCATTTCACTCAAACTGCTTCCTTCCGAGGCGGCCAGCGAGACAACAATAAAGAACTACATTGCCAGGGCAGAATCAGTGAGCGCCTCAGCCGTCTCCGGCTTTTTAGTACAAAAACACTCTATCGACGCAAGGGGAAGGCAGCCCTGGATAAACCTCTCCCTGAAAGCATTTATCGGTGAACCCTTTCAATCCCGGGACATCATTCCTTTCCGGTTCGGGGATATTAAAAATGCGGCAAAAAAAGTGGTCATTGCCGGTGCCGGACCTGCGGGTCTGTTCGCTGCATTGCAACTGATCGAAAAAGGGATCAAACCAATCATACTGGAAAGAGGAAAAGATGTAAGGGCCCGCCGACGGGACCTGGCCATATTGAATAAAGAAGGGATCGTACACCCCGAAAGCAATTATTGCTTCGGGGAAGGAGGTGCCGGGACCTATAGTGATGGTAAATTATATACACGAAGCAGTAAGCGGGGCGATATCAACCGTATCCTTAACCTTTTTGTTCATTTCGGAGCGGAAGAACAAATACTGTATGAAACACATCCGCATATCGGTACCAATAAATTACCCCATATCATTACCGCCATGCGGAAAACGATCCTTGATTGCGGTGGTGAATTTCTGTTTGAAAAAAAACTGACGGACCTGGTCATCAGCAATAATGTATTGACAGGTGTAAAGACAGCTGACGGGGATCTCTTTGAAGCCGATGCTTTTATCCTGGCCACCGGTCATTCGGCAAGGGATATTTTCGGGTTGCTTCATGCCAAAAAGATACTGATCGAATCCAAACCGTTTGCCCTGGGCGTACGGGTGGAACATCCGCAGGCATTAATTGACAGCGCACAATATCATTGCCCGGTACGGGGAGAGTTTTTACCGCCCGCAGCCTATTCCTGGGTCCAGCAGGTAGATGGTAAGGGAGTATTCTCTTTTTGCATGTGCCCGGGAGGTATCATCGCCCCTGCTGCCACTTCGCCCGGTGAACTGGTTGTAAATGGCTGGAGTCCCTCCAAACGGAATAATCCCTATGCAAACAGCGGGATCGTTGTAACGGTAGAGAACAAAGATATACAGGCATTCCAAAAATACGGACCCTTAGCGGGCATGGTATTTCAGCGATCGGTGGAACAAAAGGCTTTTGAAGCAGGAGGCGGATCATTTGTTGCCCCGGCACAACGCCTGGTCGATTTTACTGACAACAAATTGTCTTCTTCTCTTCCCGGTTGTTCGTACCTGCCCGGCTTACATTCATCGGTACTGAAAAACATATTGCCTTCTTTTATTTGTAAAAGTCTGCAGCAGGGTTTTCGGGAATATGGCAAAAAGATGAAAGGCTATTTCACCAATGAGGCCGTGGTGGTAGCGACCGAATCCAGGACCTCCTCTCCCGTCCGTATACCAAGAGATAACGACAGCCTCCAACATCCCCAGGTCAAAAATCTATACCCCTGCGGCGAAGGAGCCGGTTATGCAGGTGGTATTGTAAGCGCCGCCATGGATGGCGAACGGGTCGCGTCCATGATCGCTTTGAAAGTATTGTGAGGTTAACCCGGTAATTAAAGCTTCAGCACTGGATAAGCTTTTTGTCCGCCACTGGCATCTTTTAACCGTATAAAATATTGGCCTGCGGGTAAATTCGACAGGTCAAGTTTGACCTGCAGGTTATTCCCGTTCAACGGCCATTTTCCAAATTCCTTACCTGAAGCCGCATAGATGGTTATTTCAGAGACCTTATAGGTCATGCTGACGGTTAGTTGATCCTTTACAGGGTTAGGATATAAACTTACTTTTTCTTCACTGCAGCTCTTTGCAGAGTAAACAACAGAAGAATAGTAAGTGATCCCACTCTCCAGCAGAACTTTTACCCTGTAATATGAAATGGCTTGTGGTGAATTATTGTCTGTGTAGGAATGAAGAGCCTTCCCATTGACCGGCAAAGAAGCGATCCGTTCAAAATCCGCACCATCATAAGAACGTTCTACCTGGTATTCTTTTGCCTCTGCGAATTCCTTATCGTTCCATTGAATAAACTGGCTGCAATTTTGGGATGAGGCACTCAGCGTAAGATAATGACCGGCCAAAACAAGATTGGTATGATAGATACCGGGTGCAGACGCAAGATCCATTCCCCCCTGGACAGTGGTTGTATTCCTG
>DASYLC010000261.1:0-5298 GCA_036009775.1 Chitinophagaceae bacterium | reverse complement strand
TGGGTCAAATTCCACGATCCATTCAATACCGTATTTGTCTCTAAAACAACCAAAATACGAACCCCAGGGACTATCACCAATAGCTCCCTCTATTTGTCCTCCTGCTGAAAGCCCATTAAATAATTTGTCTGCTTCTTCTTTACTTTCTGCACTTATTACAATTTTACTTCTGTTCTCATTTTCGTTTGTTTTTCCCATAATTTCCGGAACATCATTTGCCATCAACATATTACTTTTACCGATAGGCAAAGCAATGTGCATGATTTTATTTTCTTCTTTTTCCGCAACCTTGAATTCAGGGCTTGCCAGGTCTTTGAAACGAATAATCTTTGCAAACTCTCCGCCAAATACTGATTTGTAAAAGGCAAATGCTTCTTCGGCATTTCCGTTGAAGTTAATGTGAGGATTGATAAGTGCCATAGCTTTTAGGTTTTTTAGTGTATTAAAATTTTTTAACAAAAATCACTTTCCGGATAAAGTTGCCAACAGATTTTCCAAACTGTTCAATGTCATTATAAATCCTTCCTTAAAGCCCATTTCAATCATCTTCTCCATGCGTTCAAGTGATTCATTATAAATAGTAACACTCACTTTTGTCATTCCGTTTTGTTCGCTGAAACTCAGGTCCCACTCAGAGCCGGGCAATTGCGGGTTCTCATCTTTATCTGCAAAAGCATTCAGGAACTTGAAATTGGTTTTTGGGCTGATGGAAGTATATTGCTGAAGTGACCAGTGTTCCTGTCCTTCCGGGCTTACCATAGCATAAAATCTGCGTCCGCCAACTTCAAAATTCATCACTTTTGTTTTAGAGGTCCATGGTTTAGGTGCCCACCATTGGTCAAGGATTTCCTGCCTGGTAAATGCGTCCCATACCAGCGAAAGGGGAGCATCAAATTCCCTGTTGATGAAAGCCTTTTTTGTTGCTTTGTCAACGGTAAAATCAAATGGTAAGTTGTTCATTTTTTCTGTTTTTTAAGTGTTGATAATACTTTGTCAAGTTGGTTGAACCGGGTTTCCCAGATTTTTCTGAATTGTTCAATCCATTTATCGATCTCTTTCATTTTTTCAATTTCAAGTGAGTAGTAAATTTCCCTGCCTTGTTGTTCTGGTTTTACCAGTTCGCATTCTGTGAGTATGCGAAGGTGTTTTGAAACAGCTTGCCGTGTGGTGTGGAAGTTGTCAGCAATGGCGTTCGGTGTCATTGCCTGTACCGCAATTAAAGTTATGATTGCCCTTCTTGTGGGGTCTGCAACTGCCTGGAAAATATCTCTTCTCATTTGTTCTGATATTTAGTTTAAGAAACTGATCGGTTGCAAATATATGTGCAACTTTTCGGTTTCGCAAATATTTTTATAAGAAAAAAAGCGGGGAAGTTTGAAGTGGGGATGTGGCTGCTCAATTACCGTAAACGTTGAGGCCTGCTTGCAGTGCCTTATTTTAACGTTGTTCGAAAAAACCGTCTTGTAACCAGTAACAAATTAGGAATGGCTTTTGCTATTCTCTTTGTCCCTCTAATAAGAAATAAGGAATGAGAAAGTAGCCGGGCAGTGATTCAATCAATACATTGATCTTTCGAATCTCCTCTCCAGCGGAGAGAGTGAGGTCATAGATGAAGAGCGAACCGGACGATGAAGAGTGCGACCCTTCGTTACCTCAGGATAAACTCCACAGGCGATCATAGTAGCACTATCGGCGGATAAAAAAAAATAAGATAGGAGAGAGCTAATGGTATAAACCAGGAAATGCCGCCTGGCATGATAACTATTATCTTTTAGTTATCATCTATTATCTGATTAAGCAATATTCCTTTTATCCTCATTGAACAATTTCCCATCGATCACATTCGCTAATTCAACCACTGCTTTATTATCCTTGCTAAGTGCATCACGGGTCTTGGTCGGAAAGAGGGAGATGCCGTTATAGATGCTGTAATGAAGAGTGATATTATGGCCCTTGAAACGGAACTCCCAGTCGATCGTATCAAAATCATCTTCTTTGTGGGAAAAATTGACATCAAGGTCCTGGCTGAGAATGTTGGCGATGCGGTAGAACTCTTTTAATCCACCGCTATCTGCGATAACGGCTTCGGTACATCCGAGAGTAGTTCGTAGGGTGAGGCTCATGGTTAAGGTGTTTACGTGTATTCATAAGACCGGATCGGGTGGTTGTAAGCTGCACGTAACAATAAATTAACTCTTGAATTTCTTCGCTTTTTTTGCGGATTTGGTCGCTTCGGGATCGCCGCTGAGTATCTTTTCAGCGCCTACATTTTTTCCGTTACTGGGGCATCCTGACTTGCGTTTGAACAAGTTACTCAACTTACCACAGGATGATAAGGCGATGGCCAGGCTCATGGCTACTGCAAAAAATCGGAGGTTTTTCATTGTATGACAGCTTACTTGAATAACGAATTTAACAAATATTAATTGCTTGTTGAATAGGGTTTCTACGAAGCTGGTAATATATGTCCGGAGTCCGGGATCGGGAGTAATAAGTCAATGGAGCTAAGAATCTGTGGGCCAATGTTATGCCGTCTTCGGACTTCCGTCTTCCGACCCCGGACTTTTCCTGAACCAATCTGCATACCGCACATAATTATTCGCGATCCGGTTGATCTCACCGCCGATCATTTCCTCCGGGATATCTTTTACTTTTTTGGCCGGCACCCCTGCATAGATACTGCCTGGTTCACAAATGGTATTCTCGAGTACAACAGCTCCCGCAGCAATGATGGTATTGCTGTGCACCACGGCATTGTCCATCACGATCGCACCCATCCCGATCAATACATTATCATGTACCGTACATCCGTGCACGATGGCATTATGACCGATCGAAACATTATTACCGATGGTTGTCCCGCATTTTTGAAATGTACAATGGATACAGGCGCCATCCTGCACATTCACTTTATTGCCCATCTTTATAAAGTTCACATCGCCGCGGACCACCGTATTGAACCAGAAACTGCAGTCATCACCGGTGATCACATCGCCCACAATAGTGGCATTCGGGGCAATAAAATTATTGTTACCGAATTGGGGGTGTTTGTTTTCTACTGGAAGTATGACGGGCATGTAAAGAGTTTATAGTTTATGGTTGGGGTCGTTTTTATCCAAGGGTAGTCTTACCCGGTGCAGGGCATTGATTGCAAATTAGATAATTTCTTTGCGTCCTTTGCGTAATCTTTGCGTCCTTTGCGTGAAATATTTGTATTGAACCAGCGGGAACTTTTTTTACGTCATGTCGGCCAGACTTCCACAGCTCCTCTTGCACTCGAAATAGTGAAAGCAGAGGGCTGCTCACTATATGACGTTGACGGGAAGGAGTATATCGATCTTATCGGCGGCATCAGCGTGGCCAATACAGGTCATCGCCATCCCAGGGTAATTGAAGCCATACAAAAACAGTTAGACGCTTACCTGCATATCATGGTGTACGGAGAATTTGTGGAAACACCACAGGTACAATATGCCAAACTGCTGACGGATCATTTACCTCCTGCATTGAATTCAGTTTATTTCACCAATTCCGGCGCCGAAGCAGTAGAAGGAGCAATGAAACTGGCAAAACGGGTAACCGGGCGAACAGGGATTATTTCTTTCAACCGTTCCTATCACGGGTCCACACAGGGAGCGCTGAGTGTGATGGGAGATGAGTACTGGAGAAACGCATTCCGGCCACTGTTGCCGGGAGTATCGCATCTGGAATACAATTCATTTGAATCACTGGAAGAGATAAACGGCCAAACCGCCTGTGTGATCGCGGAAACGGTACAGGGTGAAGCAGGCATTATCGTTCCTTCAAAAGAATGGATGCAGGCATTGCGTAAAAAATGTACAGAGACCGGCACATTATTGATACTCGACGAGATACAGGCAGGATTTGGAAGGACCGGGAAATTATGGGGCTTTGAACATTTTGATATTGTTCCGGATATTTTGTTGCTGGGCAAAGCATTGGGTGGCGGTATGCCACTGGGCGCTTTTATCGCGGATAAAAAATTAATGGACCATTTTACAGATAACCCGGTACTTGGACATATTACTACATTTGGCGGACACCCGGTTTGCTGCGTTGCAGGTATGGCGGCGATGAACGTATTGCTGGAAGAAAAATTGATCGATGGAGTGCAGCAAAAAGAAAAATTGTTCCGAACTTTATTAGACAACCCTTCTATAAAAGCAGTCCGATCCTTTGGCTTATTGATGGCGATAGAGTTTGAATCCTTTGAGACCAACAAGAAGGTTATCGATAGATGTATCGCGAACGGCGTACTGACGGATTGGTTTTTATTTTCGGGTAATTGCCTGCGCATCTGTCCACCCTTGATAATGACTGCTGATCTTATTACCAGGGCATGCGGGGTTATCAATCAACAGGTAAATTGAACGAAATGAAAAATAAACTCATTTTCGCTTTTATCGGTAGCCTATGCTGCCTGCCGGGTTATGGCCAGAAACCCCCGGGTATTAAAAAGGTGAAAAACATGATGAATGATGCCCGTGAGACCGGCCCATCGGTTTGTATGATAGTGGCGGTAAGGAATGATACAACAAGAGGCAATGACCTTGATTGGAAATGGAATAAAAAGAAGGATGAAGGAGAATATCATATAGGTGGAAAAGTAATCGCCCAGGACAGTGTATTTTTTTACCAGGATGAGGATGGTTTCCATGCGCTTACCCATTTCAAGGTAGGTAAGAATAGCCATAACCTTAACCAGGCGAGAATAGTAAAAGGGAAGATTGATCTGTTCATGAGCAACTGGAAACCCGAGACCAACAGGTCAAATTTCAATCCTGCCGTCACCAGCAGGTCAGGCGAACGTACGGGTTTGGACCCCAATAAACCCATCGGATATCAACCTGGTTCTTCCAATCCTTCCCGGCCCCAGTATTTTGTACGCAAGACCGCGGGTTCCCCTGTTCTTGTGACCTACGGAAAACTAAAGGAGTTAATAAGTGATAACAGCGCTGCAGTAGAACAGTACAACAAGGAATTCACTAAAGCTGTGAACCTTTCTGAAGCGATCAATGATTGGGAAAAAATAAAGAGTGTACTCGATATTTATAATCAATAAGCCCTGCTTACCTCGTATAACTTTTCGCCGAACTGGTCTTATCAATAAAAAATATACCATCAAACTGGTAAGGAACAGAATGCCGGGTCGCATACCCGTATTCAATGTTGACATGATTGGCAAAGCGGACAGGAATGAGCTTTGTCAACCATTCCAGGGATCTTGCTTTTCGCAGGTCAAGCAGCAATCCCGGTGTTTTTTTGACAAGGACTATC
>DASYLC010000260.1:0-8792 GCA_036009775.1 Chitinophagaceae bacterium | reverse complement strand
TGTAATCCATGTACTATCCATGTGTAAACCATGTATTCCCCCGTTTAAGAACACATGGATAGTACATGGTTGGTACATGGTTTAGAGTAGGTTCATCAACCCAAAGAGCCAATTTCCCGGTAGTGATTTTATTCAGCAATTGGAACCGCTCTTCCTTTGCCAGGGTCAGACAGGCAAGTAGCGTTGCAGATAGATCGATATGTTAACTTGTACTTCTACGTGGTTTAAAAAGCTTAAAGGCTTGGAACTTTCAAACTGAGTCACTAGCTGTTATTCACAACCTTTTGGCATTCAGGAAAAATATCTATCTTAGGTTGATGAACAAATTCAAAAGCTTTATGGAATGGAATGCCTTTGGCGTTTGTTCGGCCATCGGCAACCGGATGGGTATCGCCACCAGCAAGATCCGGCAATATTTTATGTATGCATCCATCCTGACGATGGGCTCCCCCATTATCATTTATATGGTCCTGGCTTTCTGGCGGAATATGCGGGGCTATATCCGGGCAGCGAAGAGAAACCCATGGTATTATCTTTAAGTTGTAACGCTTACCTCAGCTTCTTACTGTAACGCCCGATGTCAAATTTGTCTTTTAAAAACAGACTCCGCCAGGCGGGGTTTAATTTATCCAATAAAATGGCTTCTGCAAACCCGGCACTGTAAAAACAGACCCTTTTACCTTCGCTCAGTTCTAAGCCAGCGAGATCTTTCATTTCCGACCGGTACAATTGATCTTTATAATCGCTGAAGGAAATGAAACCAGGAAGCGCGGCGATCTCTTTTGAAGGGTCGTAGTCTCCCATCAATTCAAGAAATTTATATTCGGTATAACGGGCGACACCTTCCTGCCAGACCTGGAATGAGAGGTACCGGTAGTCTGCCGGCTTCAGCAGTTGTCTTATTTTTTTTCTCTCCGGCCTGTACCTTTTAAAAAGAGGATCGAATGTTTTTGTATCAAGACCTGCGATGAGATCCGACAGGGCAAGCGTGTATTTTTTATATTGCTCACTGACCGGAATACTATCATAAGGGAATGGATAGTTGAGCATCCACATCCCTGTCTGGTCACCGTTTGATAAACCAAGTGCTTCCACATCCCGGAAATAACCGGGGTAAGAATATTCATACTGGTGAAAATGTTCATGCAATAACGTCATGATCCAGGCGGTGGAATGCCTGCCCGTATTTGCAGGTGTACCGGCAACAATACAACTGGTGCCATTTACCGGGAAAGTGGCGAGCCAGTTAACGGGATACTGCCGCTTACGATAAAATATATCGGCCCGGAGCACTGTATCTTTTTCGCATAAAATAAACCCGGGCGGAGGATCAGGGTGATTCACCATGAACTCCACGCTATCGGTCACAAGTATGATAGCGAATGGAATATTATTGATCCCCTCCCAGATCTTATCACCGAATTTTTGCGAGATACTGATTGCTTCCCTGATCCTTATTTTATCGCTCCTGCTCATCTGTTGCGCGGCGACG
This sequence comes from Chitinophagaceae bacterium, assembly GCA_036009775.1. Lineage (GTDB taxonomy): Bacteria > Bacteroidota > Bacteroidia > Chitinophagales > Chitinophagaceae > JJ008. Next base: position 7,300 of record DASYLC010000260.1, on the reverse strand, counting down.
GACCTGCATAGAACTGAACATAGCAATGCCATGGTCAATTTTATAAAAAATTGAAACTTCATGAGACCGTATTGTAGAATGTAAAAAGAAGGAATGCCGTTGACATTCCTTCCTTAAGAGATTATATTACTTCGTTATCTTTTGTATGCACTTTTAACCAGGTCTTATCGCCTTTTTTGATCATAGCCAGTACAAGTGTGGTAAAATCGCAAACTACGAAATTACTCTTGCTTCCGCCTGAACTCATCGTGCCGGTGATGCGAACCAATTTCCCTTTATCGTTGTATTCGATATCATCAAATTCAAGCTTCACACCTTTTGACTTCGCTTGTATGATGAATTTATCAAGTTCATCACGTGTGGTGTTTTTGGTGACCGTGATGATAATATCTTCCTTTCCCGTGATCACATTGCTATAAGGATCAATCGCGGTTGTCGCTAACCCGCCCTGCGGGCTGACCGAAGTGGCGACCGTAGTGATCCCCTCCCCTGCTATAGTAACCGGTGCAACAGAAGTAACGAGATTACTTCCTTCCGCTATTGCGGTAGGAGGAATAGTGATGACCGTATTGATAGTTGCATTATTGTTCACATTAGCATTGACACCGGTAGCTACATTAGTATTGAGAATTGTCGCCACACTCGTCTTCAGGTTGGTATTGATAGTTGGAGCAACAGTTGTGCTGACATTCGCGTTAACATGATAGATCTTCCCGTATTTTTTTTCAAAGGCCGCTTTTTCTTTAGGGCTGGTCAGATCATATTTTTCAACCGTTCCATCTTTTAACTTGACCTGTGCCTTTTTATCGGTGATCTCCCATTCACTGCTGATACGGGAAAGATAGTATCCTTCACTGTTCGACACCGCCACGGGAGCTTCTTCATCAATTGAACGCGCAGGCGGGATCGGCGGATCGGGAAAGGTTGGCGGAATACCAGAAATGCCTTCTACCGGTGGTGGAGGGATGACCGATGGTGGCGGAACAAGGTCTTCCAGTTTTACCCCGTACTTCTTTTCAAACTTATCGAGGCTTTCCTTTGTATCCAGGTCATATACCTCTTTTTCACCGTCGGTTCGTTTTACTATCACCATGCCGGAAAGTTTTTTCCTGATCGGATCAGCAATATTTGTATCGTCCGTGTTTTGAATTACGAGGCCAGAGATCTCTTTGGGCATTTTTGCCGCTTTCCAGATCAGGGGCAGGGTATCTTGTCCCGGCCGGTCATAGATACCTGCAACTCGTTTCGTTTCATGATCGTTCCGGAAAGCAACCAGTAATACTGCGATCAGGGGCAGTATAAAAAGGAATTTCACAATGTGCACGCCTGCACTTTTCATTTTGTTCATCATGGCTATACGTTTTTTTAATGAAGAAAAATTGAACTTAGGAGCTATACTAAAATGTTTATTACCGATCACTTTTAAGAGGAGGTACTGGTATTCTTTACGGTTGACACCGTTCTCCAGCACTTTATCGTCTGCGATAAATTCAAGGTTCTCCCGTATGGAACGCCGGATCAGCCAGGCAAAGGGATTATACCAGTTCAGTAAACAAAGTATCTCGCCGGCAATGATATCGAGACTGTGTTTTTGTTTTACATGAATGAACTCGTGCCATACGATCTCCTGTAATTCATCCCTGGTATGCAGGCGATGGTTGATGAAAATGGAATTGCCAAAAGAGAAAGGAATGATATCTTCTTCTACCTGGTACAATTTCATATTGCTGCCCGGTATCCTGCCCACTGCGATCGGTTGGGCCTTCCGCATCAGGCGCCGGAAAGACAGCAACTGAACCACTAACCTCACCAGCATGACCAGCATTCCGGCCACGATCAAAAGACTGAACCATTGCCAGGTGCTCAGTGGTGCCGTTGATGCGATCTCTTCAGAGCCTGTCGCAGAGCTTTGAATAACCGGTACCCACTGTACGATACTGGCCTGCGACCAGTCATTGCGATCCAGCACCGGGGCGATATCGATCAGGGCGATAAAAAAGCAAAGGAATGAATAGCCCAGGAGATACCAGCGGTTCCAGTTATAAAAAGTAAGCTTGCGGAGTACAAAATGATAAAAAGTAAAGACCACCGCCAGGCTTACCGATAATTTCAGGATGTATATAAGAAGGAATGGCATACAAATAGTTTTGTAATGGTTAACGATCCCCTTTTTCGATCATCGTGATAATTTCTTTCAGTTCTTTGGCTGATAATTTCTTTTGCTCCACAAAAAAATTCACCAGCTCTTTGTACGAGTTATCAAAATATTCTTTCACCACACTGCCCATGAACTTCTTCTTGTATTCCTCTTCTGTCACCGCGGGTTTATAGAGATAAGCGTTCCCTACCAGGCGGCTGGAGAGGTATCCTTTTTTTTCCAGGTTCTTGATCACCGAAGCGATCGTGGTATAGGGAGCCGGTTCATCCATCGTATCCATAAAGGCTTTTACATTGCCTTCACCGGTGCGCCATACGGCCTGCATGGTTTCTTCTTCAACGTGGGTTAATTTTTCCATTTCTACGAAGTTTTCGTAAAGCTACGAAGTTTTCGTAATTGAACAAATATATTTTGATGAGCGGTAAACTTACTAGACCGAAAGTCCGGAAGACGGGAAGTCGGAAAGACGGTCGTTGATTGTGCTAACCCCCGATGATACTCAGAAAAAAACATTTTTTTCGGGGGGGATACACCGGGATGATTCTTAAACATCTTATAGCTTCATTTAAACCCTATAATATGGCATTCAAATTCGAAAAACTGATCATTTGGCAAAAAGCTGTTGATCTTTCTGATGTTGTATTTAATTTGACTAAAACTTTTCCAAAAGAGGAACTATATGTTTGACAACCCAGATCAGGCGGGCAGCAGATTCAGTTTCATTAAATATTGCCGAGGGTTCTACCGGTCAGTCAAATCGTGAGTTTAACAGGTTTCTTGGTATGGCATTGAGGTCGGATATTGAAGTTGTTGGATGCATCTACCTGGCTCAGCGAAGAGGGTATTTAAAAAAAGAGGATTTTGAAAAAATATACAAATCCTGTGAAGAGTTGTTGGTAATGATCAATGCTCTTAGAAAAACAATTAGCGGCTAAAATCCGGGTCTATAAAGAAGAAGGAGTGTCTTTCGGTCTTTCGGACTTTCGGACTTCCAGACTATATCAATTCTTTGAGCTTCCCAACAACCGCATCCACTTCCTCCTTCGTATTATGTTTACTAAAAGAGAAACGAACTGTAACAAGATTAGGATTATTATTAATGGCCCGGATGACGTGACTGCCCACATCCGCCCCGCTACTGCAGGCGCTTCCACCCGAGACGCAGATATTATTGATATCGAGGTTGAATAAGATCATCTCAGACTTTTCTGTTTTAGGAAAGGCAGCGCTTAATACAGTGTACAGACATTTTCCTTCCTGGTCACCGTTGAACTGTACCCCTTTGATATGTTTGCGGAGTTCGGCGATCATATATGTTTTCAACGACTGGATGTACTCGCTGTCCTTTTCACAACTTCCCATGGCGAGCTCCAGGGCTTTCGCGAAACCAATGATACCATACAGGTTCTCTGTTCCGGCTCTCATGTTCCGCTCCTGTCCTCCGCCGAAAATAAAAGGTTTGATCTTGATATTATCATTGATATATAACATCCCCACTCCTTTCGGTCCGTGGAATTTATGACCGGCCGCGGAAATAAAATGCACCGGTGTCTTGCGGAGGTCCAGCGGGTAATGCCCAACGGTCTGCACGCAGTCGGAATGAAAAATAGCATTGTATTTTTTGCAGAGCGTTCCCACAGCATCGATATCGAGGATATTCCCGATCTCGTTGTTGGCATGCATCAGTGTGACAAGGCAACGTTCTCCGTAAGAAGACAATTGTTCTTCGAGATCTTCCAGGTCAACATGCCCTGTAGGAAATAATTTCACAAAACTATGGGTCACGCCATCACCACAACCATAATGTTCAACTGTGTGCAATACCGCATGGTGCTCGATAGGAGATGAAATCAGATGTTTGCAGCCAAGGTCACGGATAGCGGATAGGATAGCCGTATTGTTACTTTCCGTTCCGCCGCTCGTGAAGAAGATCTCTCCCGGATGCGCATTCAGTAATTTGGCCACGGTCTTCCGGGCCATCTCGATCGCCATTCTTGATTCCCTTCCATACGAATAAATAGAAGACGGGTTACCAAAATGAGAGGTCATATAAGGCAACATCGCATCCAGCACTTCTTTGTCGAGTGCTGTGGTGGCGGCGTTATCGAAGTATATGCGATTCATAATAATTTGTGATTTCTGGCTATGTGCTTTGAGCTTCTGGCTATAGGCTTTTAGCTACTAGCTGTTAGCGGAAAAAGTTTCGCAAAGATAAGTAAAGGAGGAAAAAGAACTCGATTGGCAAGTTTAGCAGCCATCCAGCCCTTGAACCACATTGAACAAGTTCACAATAGTATACACATAGCTATGTGCAAGCCTGTACCTAATATTCCTATGTGGTTCAGATTAAACAGGTGTCCTACTATTTCAGGCTTCTGCCACCGGTGCCGTGAACTCCTTGATATCCCGTATCAGCTGCATCGCGATATTTCCCGCTTTTGTCTCAAAATCGCTTTCCGCATAGATCCTGATGATCGGCTCTGTATTGGATGTACGAAGATGCACCCAATCGTTGTCAAATTCGATCTTTAAACCATCTTCGGTATTGACAGGGTTCTTTTTATACTTCTTTTTTATCTTGTCAAAAATGGCTTTCACATCGATCCCGTTCTCCAGCTCGATCTTATTCTTGGAAATAAAATAATCAGGATACTGGTTGCGCAGCGATTTGATACTTTTTTTATGATTGGCCAGGTGAGTTAAAAACAAAGCTATACCGATCAATGCATCACGTCCGTAATGAAAATCCGGGACAATGATACCGCCATTGCCTTCGCCACCGATCACCGCGTTCACTTCCTTCATTTTTTTCACTACGTTCACCTCTCCCACTGCGGCGGGAGAATATTCGCCGCCATGTTTCAGGGTAATTTCTTTCAGGGCTTTCGTACTGCTCATATTGCTGACGGTATTGCCTTTTCTTTTGCTCAATACATAATCGGCAATGGCCACCAGTGTATATTCTTCTCCAAACAAACTTCCATCTTCATTGACAAAACAAAGCCGGTCCACATCCGGGTCAACAGCAATACCCAGGTGCGCATTTTGTTTTACCACTTCACTGCTCAACCCGGATAAATGTTCTGGCAACGGTTCAGGATTATGCGCAAACTTCCCGTTCACCTCCCCGTTCAATACAATAATATCATTCACACCCAGTGCTTTTAATAAAGCAGGTACATAGGTCGCGCCGGTTGAATTGATCGCATCCACCACTATTTTGAATTGCTGTTTTGCAATGGCTTTCGTATTCACCAGCGGGTATTTCAGTATCGCATTGATATGCTTCTGCATGTAACTGTCATCCGTCTTCACAGTTCCCAGTTTATCCACAGTAGCGAAAGAAAAATTTTCTTTGGCAGCGAGCTCCAGCACTTTAGCCCCGGTTTCAGCAGAAATGAATTCGCCTTCACTGTTCAGCAATTTAAGGGCATTCCATTCCCTGGGATTATGACTGGCTGTAAGAATGATGCCACCGTCTGCTTTCTCCATCTTCACCGCTACCTCTACGGTCGGTGTGGTGGAGAGACCAAGATCGATGACATCGATACCCAGGCCGCTGAGTGTGTTCACTACGAGGTTCTGGACCATCGCCCCGCTGATCCGGCCATCCCGGCCAACAACTATGGTAGCTCCCCGGCCGGAAGAAGGGCCTTTTTTTGCGGAAATAATAGCCCCGAATGCTGCTGTAAACTTCACGATATCAACCGGGGTGAGGTTGTCACCGGGTTTGCCGCCGATCGTTCCCCGGATACCCGAAATGCTCTTGATTAATGCCACAGTTTTTCAATTAAGGGGGCAAAAATACGTTTTTCAGTTGCACCGGAATTAACTCATTTCGGGTGTGCCGCTAATGTAAAGCTGATGTTCTACTGACCTGTTGTACTGTTGAAACTTAACTTGCTTATTTCTTACTCCTTATTCCTCATTCCTTATTGCTGCTTATTATATTTGCGTATGGCCGAAAAGTCATGGTATAAAGACTGGTTCAACTCTCCCCTCTATCACAAACTGTATTTTGACAGGGATGAGACGGAAGCGCAGGCTTTTATAAAAAAACTGGTCGATCATCTGCACCCACCGGCAGGAAGCCGCATGCTGGATGTGGCCTGTGGCAAGGGCCGGCACAGCAAGATCCTTGCTTCGCTGGGATACAATGTCACCGGTATCGATATTTCTCCCGGAAGTATTGAATATGCCAAACAATTTGAAAAAGACAACCTTGATTTTTTTGTACACGATATGCGGCTCCCTTTCTGGGGTAATTATTTTGACTACGCTTTTAATTTCTTTACCAGTTTTGGTTATTTCAAAACCAGGCGGGAACATGATGATGCTGTCCGCACCATTGCCAAAAGTTTGCAGCCCGGCGGATTGTTTGTGATCGATTATCTCAATGTTCATTATGCCGAGGATCACCTGGGTCATAATGAACAGAAGAAGATCGGTGAAACGGTCTATGATATCCATCGCTGGGATGATGAAACGCATTTCTATAAAAAAATTATCGTAACAGATCCTGCATTGGAACAACCCGCGGAGTACACCGAAAAAGTGGCCAAGTTCAACCTCGGCGATTTCACCGATATGCTCAGCTTCCAGGGATTACAGGTACAGGAAGTATTCGGCGATTACCAGTTCGGCAATTATGATATCCGTAAAACACCACGGCTGATACTCATCGCCGCAAAGGCAAAAGCGGGTGAAGAGGATAAAGAAAAAAGATTGTATAGCGATGGCAGGAGAACGGATGCATTGACATGATTGCTGATTGACCATTGTCTATTGTCCATTGTCCATTGACCATAGTCCATTGCCCGTTGGACATTGCCGCATTGATCCATTGATCCATTGATTCATTCCCCACTAACTACTCACCATTCCCTATTGTCCATCGCCTATTGCCCATTGCCCATTGCTTATTGCCTATTGCCTATTGCCCATTGCCTATTGCCTATTGCCCATTGCCTATTGCCCATTCCCTATTGCCCATTGCCCATTGTTTATGGTTGTTACAATATAAATTTCCCCTTTTCCCAACCTTTCCTTTTATTCCTTACGTCATATAAAAAAACAGACAATACAAATAATTGGATCGCATGAAAAAACATACACCTCTTCATATTGCAATACCCAAACCCT
>DASYLC010000259.1:0-14064 GCA_036009775.1 Chitinophagaceae bacterium | reverse complement strand
ATAGAGGGTCAGGTATTCTATTCCCAGTTCAGCCGAACCTTCCACAATATTGCGCACACTTTCTACGCCATGGAAATGACCAAACAAACGATCCTCTCCTTTTTCTTTTGCCCATCTCCCGTTACCATCCATGATAATAGCGATATGGCGGGGCAGGCTGTTCTTATCTATTTTTTCAAGTAGTGCTGACATAATCATTGACCTCAGGCGGGACAAAGTTAATAGCAAAGAGTCTAAAAAGAGTGAAAGATTGCTTCGGCGTTACCTCGCAAGAGAAAAGAGGGAACCTGTCCGTGCAAAATGAACTACAGCGACAAGACCCTCTCTTTTAAGCTCTTTTTTCTCTTTCCAAGCTCTTAGGATTAATTCCTTCCCCAAACGGCCACCCTTGATTTTCCTCTCAGAAAACCTTTTGTTTCGTACCAGAATTCTATTTGGGTAAGATGCCTCAGTCCGCCAACCATATCGATCACGCGACTTTCACTACCCTGTGCAAAACGGTTGCGCAATTCCACATCCTGGACAGTTCCGTTATCAAAATGAATTTTCATGCTGTACATTTTCAACGGGCCATCGGTCACTTTTAATTTGATCTGGCGGACATCGTCCTTCCAGTTGCCAAAATGGATCACATCATGATCAGCACCGAAACCTACATTTTTGTCTGCGAGGAAAAACCATTCGCCGGCCTTTGCAACGGAGTGGTTGGGCGTAAAAGCAGTCGAAAAACTGAAAACAGCAGCGATAAATGTGCTGAATAAAATTGTCAGGCGCATGGTAATAAAGTATTGGTGAATGAATATGTTTAGTGATAGACCGTCTTTTTCATGATGGTTTAATCATACCACTAAATAATTGCTTCGCACTGCTCGCAATGACAGCTTCGGTCGCAAGTACGGATTCGGCTGCGGCCGTTCCAAAAAAGCTTATTTACAGGAAACTTATTTAGCCGTAGGGCATCTATAAGACTGAATATTGAAGGTAATATGGATCATCGCGGTAACAAACTGGTCTTTCTGTTTACTGTTACCCCGCTGCATGTTGGGCGCACCAATCGGTTCACCTATTTCGTAAGAGCGATCGGTCAGCAACAATCCATTCGATGTGCTGCCATCCGGGTTGGGAGGAAATACCGAAGGATCAACATAGGTCTTACTTACATCATCCAGGTAGTCAGTATTGGTGAACCGGTGTAATACTTCAAAGCCGATATTGATCCGCTCATTGAATGAATATTTCACGCCGCCACCAAAAGGAATGCTGATGCCCATGGAACTGTATTGCTTGCGGTCTTTGTATAAACTACTGCCCTGGCCCTCTGTCCCTAACGGACGAAGAAATATTTTTTCACCTCGGAGATAAGCATAGGGATCATAACTGAAGACCCCGGCTCCGAGTGTGATGTAGGGAGTAAAGCTATATTCTGCTTCCCCGGGCATAAAACGGAAGAAATTAAAATCACCCTGTAATGTCAGTTCCCAAACCTTGCTGTTAAAGCTCAGGTTCCGCCTGTACATATATTCGTTATGTGTATTATAACGGTCCGAGTAGCCAAGTTGTGCAAAGCTGGCCCCGAGACGAAGAGCGATATAATTGCCGAAATTTTTACGGAAGAAAATACTGGCCGCGAACTTGGCCGCATTCAGCCTCGCCTTTGTATTCAGGTCGCCGAAATAATGACTGGCACCTACTCCTATTCCAAATTCACCTTCCTGTACCACGGCATCCTGTGCTGATAAGGACTTACCGGAAAACAGTGCAATGGCGGAAAACGCAACAGCGGCAAAAAACTTCTTCGTCATAACTTAAAATTCGGTTCGGGATTAACTTAGAACGCTAAAAATAGCATTTTCTTTTATTTCGGGGTAACGAATTGCACAAATAGCCTGAATAAGGCGCCGATCGAACAAATGTGCAGGAAATCAAAGGATTCGGAACAGCCCTAATTTCTTTTATCCAATCCCCAAGTGAGCTTGTTCCGGAGGGTTTGCAGAAAATTATTCTCGCTGAGACGCACCAGGCTGATATCAAAACTCTCTTTTTTCACGGCTAACTGAACGGATTTGCTCACGATCTCCCGCCGGGAATCAAGGGCGCAGATGATCTGTTCGCAACGGCTTTCGATCTCGAAAGAGATAATATTATCATCGGGGACAATGATGGGACGGACATTCAGGTTGTGCGGGGCCACCGGTGTGATCACAAAACTTCCGGAATCGGGGAATACCACCGGACCATTACAGCTCAAAGAATAGCCGGTAGATCCTGTCGGCGTGGCTACGATCAGGCCATCAGCCCAATACGTATTTAAAAATTCCCCATTCAAATAAGTATGGATCTTGATCATGGATGCCACATCCCGTTTATGGATAGAAAAATCATTGAGTGCATATGGCACCGTGCCGAACATCGGGATATTGGCATCAAGGTGGATCAGGGTTCGTTTGTCGGTTACATAGGTTCTTTGTGCGATCGCTTTTACAGCCAGCCGCACTTCATCACGGCCGATGCTGGCCAAAAAACCCAGCCTTCCGAAATTGATCCCCATGATCGAAATATTCTTGCTCCGCACCAGTGTGACGGTATCGAGCAGCGTTCCGTCGCCACCCAGGCTGATGATGAATTCAATCTCATCCGACAGGTCTTCTGCCAGTGAAAATGTTTTGGTACCGGCTGGCAAATTAATACTGTCCTTTACCTGTTCAAAAAACGGATGAAAGATAATGGGCTCGATCTTCTGGTGAAAAAGCTCATCAAAAAATAATTGCACGTCCTCCCGTTGTTCCTTCTCCATCACCCTGCTGTAAATCGCTGCTTTCATCGGCTTGTCTTTGGTGACCCTTTATTTTAGAAAAGGGTTTAACGGTGTAAAAATAGACCGTTTTGTCCTAATGAGTTAAATGTCCATTCGAGTTTGAATGTAAGATTATATAAAGTAAGCAGGTCCAGCCCCACACCCCCGGAGTATAACATTTTATTGGAAAGAGAATTATTACCCGGCTGCGGATCATGTACATAGCCGCTGTTACCAAATACTCTTGCAAAAATGCGTACGGGAACATTCTCCCTGGTCTTTCCTTTTTTCAGGGCGGGTGCACGAACAGAGAAGTTCAGCAGTTCTCTTGTAAAACCTGCTTTTATATAACCACCCGCTACGCCATCGATCACATAATACTCAAAGCCCTGCATGAACGCATCGCCGTAACCAAGAAATCGCCGGCTGAAATAGGGCTGTTTGAAGGGCAGTTTAATTCCTCCATATACATTGAGGCTAAAAAAGGTTTTGCTGGAAACAGGCCATACGCCTAATCCTTTCGCATGCAGCTGCCAGATATTAATGATATTGTTGAAACCTGTTTTTCCCAGGACCAGCTGGGCCGAATAACCGCGGGTAGGATAAGCATTGAAGTCAAGATCAAGATAATTCATCATGTAACTGATACCGGGATAGGCTATACTGTTACGACCGGATTTAAAAAAGGAAGGATTTAATGCGACGATCGTATCATTGACCTGTTCATATGCATAGCTGATCCCGAAACTATGTCTTGTTTTGATCGCCCTGCGATAGGTCAGCACGGCATCGGCATTGTTAAAACTGCGGACATAAGCATTTGCATCTTTTAAGAATACCTGTTTGTCATTAATAGTATTATAGTTGATCTCGCGGTTTTTGCCAGTGGCCAGCGAGAACTTCACTCCCCATTTCAATTGCTTGTCGATATAGGGGCGGTCATAACTCATCATTACCTGTTTGGTATAACCGCTGACCAATGACAACCGGATCTTATCATTTCTCCCGGTGGCATTATTGTAACTGAATTTGACGCCATAGTTGACCCTGTCGAGGCTGGCGTTATTATCAAACAGCCATTGATTGAGATTGCGGTCCACCGGCCTGAAATAAGGGATCGGAAAAAGATACCATCGTTCTTTCAGCTCAACGGTAACATTTATTTTTTTCCCTTCCATACTTTTTGCGGTCACCATTACATGGGTGAATAGTGCCGTATTGATCAATTGCCTGCGTGCTTCTTCCATTTTTTTTACCAGTATATCACGCGGATATACTTCGCCCGTTTTAAAAGGAAGTTCCCGGAGAACGATCATCTCTTTTGTTTTTTTGTTCCCGGTTATAGAGATTTCACCGACAGTGACCAGCGAGTCGGGAGTGGAAAAACTAATTGGATCATCAGGCAATGCAGGAGCCTGTTCTTGTGCGCTTAGCTCGCAGCAGCAGAACAGGATCAGTAAAAGAAACAGTTGGTATTTTTTTTCCCGCGGCATTCTGTTGTAAAGTTAAACCAGCTATTATGCCAGTTTTGTAAAATACGGGAAAACAGGCTCAGATCTTCAGGTAATTCATGAGGTTGTCGTAATTGCTGCGTAATTCATTGGCATATAGCTCTTCTCCAAAGAAATATTTTACGTTATACTCGTACCGGTTGAAGCTCGCCACAATATCCGACACTTCGGGTTTGTTGATGCGGATAGTGACCTGCATCATGCCTGTTTCGGCATCATTGGAAGTGTTGAGTTGGGTAATTTGTGCATCATTAGCTTCCACGATCTTACTGATCTCGTTGAAAGAATACTGGTTACTCTCCATTTCCAGCACGATCAGTCCGCCGGGTTCGCTGAGGCTCATGAACTCGGAAGAGAACTTGAGCAGGTCGTTGTAAGAAACAGAACCGATCAGTTCATTTTCATCCGTTATAACGGGTACAATACTTAAACCGCTGTCGGCAGCGAGTTGAACTGCTTTTAAAAAATGTTCATCGTCTTTTACGGAGATATCTGAAAAGGATTGCTGTAATTCGGTCAGTTCCGAATGGTCATTTTCCGCCCGCAGAAGATCATCTTCACTGATGATACCAATATATTTCTCGCCTTCCACGATGGGAAGGTGAGTGACATGGTTGTCATCCATGAGTTGTAATGCCTGGTACACCTTGTCGGTAAGGCGCAGGGAAGGAAGCGTCTGTGATAGTAGTTCACGGGTTAACATGGATAGCGGCTTTGTTTTTCAATAGACATCAACGATCAGGCAACTGTTGCAGGCTCATTGAGCTTTTTCAAAAATTTATGCAGGATTGCATTGAATTCATCGGGTACTTCCATCATCGGCGCATGGCCACATTTATCTACAAAATGCAATTCACTGTTCGGGATCAGCTTGTTGAATTCCTTGGCTACGAATGGCGGGGTAATGGTATCATTATTCCCCCATACCAATAACGTAGGTTGTTTGATCTGATTGAGTTCCTCACCTAAATTATTTCTGATGGCGCTTTTTGCCAGCGCAATGATCTTGATCGCTTTCAACCGGTTATTCGTGATACTGTACACTTCGTCCACCAATTCATCGGTAGCCATAGCGGGATCATAAAAGGTCAGTTCTGTTTTTTTTCTTATATAATCCCGGTCACCGCGTTTGGGGTAGCTATCGCCCATTCCGTTTTCAAACAACCCCGAACTACCGGTAAGGATTACTGACCTTATACGTTCCGGGTATTTTAATACATGTATCAGGCCTACGTGTCCACCCAGGGAATTGCCAAGGAGATGAACATCTTTGAGGTCCATTGCTTCCAGGAATTTATGAACGAACTTGGCCAGTCCGCCAACAGAAGTGTGGAGGATATCCATTTCCAGCAACGGAAGCATGGGTACGATCACCCTGTTGTGATTCCGGAAATATTCGATCAGGGTCCTGAAGTTACTCAACGCTCCAAACAGGCCATGCAGCAACACCAGCGGTTCCCCGTTGCCTTCTTCAATATACTTGAACTTATCGTGTAGTTTGATCTCGTAATCCATGGCAGTCAATTCTGTGAATATTCCGGGACTAAAATAGTCGATTTAGCGCAAAAAATGAACGGTTTACCGTATAAAAAGAGGCCATCCGGGCAAATATAGGTGCAAGTACCTGTTTTTGAAAACAAGTTTTAACTGGCGGGCAGGTCTTCGTTATCCATTGTACAAAACTTCTATATATTTTCTTTGTATCGGGCGGAAATACCAGATCATGATCAGCAATAAAGCGATAAGACAGCTCAGTGTCCAGTTATTCCTGTAGAACAATCCTATTTCGGTCATCACGATCAGTGCCCGTAAGAATTCAAGAAAGAAGATCCATCGCCGTTGATCCAGGATGGCGCCGCTGTTGATAAGGCTGATAATGATAAAAGAGGATAGAAGAAATAATTGCAACCCGGAGAAATAATGCTCAAACAATGCCACGATAAATAACAGCACCAGTGAAAAAATGGTTTGTGCTGTTACATATTGCCGCATGGCCGGGGTGGGTTTACGGTGAGGCTGTACATTCAATAATCTTCTTTCGAGGATGGAACGATACCGCGGGTCAAGCCCGTCTGGTTTTCCAAAGATGGCTTTCCATTTACTCCTCCATCCTTTTGCGTATTTGAAGTTCATATACAGCTCCAGGGGAAAATGAAAATGCTGCCAGAGAAAACTATGGCTTTTCAGTTGTTTGGTGAGACCATACTCAATCGTTATGCCTTTTTGTTCTTTCGCGAATGTGCCGAACAATTTATCCCAGATGATCAGCACATCCCCGTAATTCTTATCCAGGTATTCAGGATTCGATGCATGATGGATACCGTGGTGCGTGGGTGTTACCATGAACTTTTCCAGGAAACCCCATTTACCCATTGCCTGTGTATGAATAAAGAATGGATAAAGGCCATGGACCAGTAAAAGCCCCACAACCATTACTGCCGGGAAGCCGATCAGCGGTAAAACACACCAGAACATACAGCGTACCGCTGCCTGGAAAACAGTGATGCGGGCAGAAACAGTATAATTAAAATCCTCACTCTGGTGATGCACCACGTGCACAGACCAGAAAAGATTGATCTCATGCGCCAGCCGGTGATACCAGTACCAGACAAGATCTGTCAGCAGGAATAAAGCGATCCAGGTAATGGGGCCGGCATTGATATCCAGTAGCCCGAAATGCTTATGGATATAATCAAATACAAAAAAGAAAACGCCGGTCATAAAAACATCCATCAGTCTTTCCGCGATACCTACATTCAGGTTGGCCACCGATTCGGCATACTGAAAGAAATTCTTTCCCTTTCGTTTTGAATAAAAATATTCCAGCCCGATAAAGAACAGGAACAGGGGAACAGCAAAAGCGAGCCAATTGAGTTTCATGATCTGTTTTTAGTCTACAAATTCAGTAGACCTATCTACGAAACTAATTACTACTTGCTGAGCAGCCAAGAAATGGCTGTTAAAGAAGATTAACGAAGGGAGATATCCCTGGCCACACTGTCAAAGAAATGTTCAAGATCTTCAAACATATCCTTAAAAAGGGGGATGACAGCGCCAAAAGCATTGATCGCTTTGGGACCCCAGGGTTGTACATAAGAATAGGTCAATGATTTGCGGATGGCTTCCGGCTGTACCAGTTTCATTTGTTCCGCGTAAAAAAGCAGAACACTGAAAACAATGGTATAGATCGCAACATATAAAATAATTCCGCCGAGTTTATTCACCCAACCCATCAACGCCACTTCAACAGCACTTTCGATCGCTTTCGCCCCCAACCGTATCAATAGAATAACCACGAGAAAAACAACCGCAAAGGAAATTAATGGCAGCCATTCCTCCGACACCTTAACCGCTTTACCGATATAACCCGCCACTACTGCAGAAAGCTTGATAGCGGCAGCCAGGCCGATGATCACTGCTACAAGGGAGAACAACCCAACGATAAGACCCCGTTGATATCCTTTCAGGATGGCAAGAATAAGAACAATTGCAAAGACCAGGTCAAGGACCATGTATTTATTTGAGGTTTAACGCCGGAACCCGCAGCTTATTTCAGTTCAAAAAAGAATCAACTTTTTGATAACAACTCCTTCACAAGCGAGGAGATGGTCTTGCCATCCGCTTTACCTGCCAGTTGTTTGGTGGCCACACCCATCACCTTGCCCATATCGGCTGGTGATGATGCGCCGACAGATGCAATGATCGCCGTTAACTCTGCTTTTACTTCCTCTGCAGACATTTGTTTGGGCAGGAATTTTTCAATGATAGCAATTTCTTCTTCTTCCTTCTTCGCCAGTTCCGGCCGGTTTTGTTGCTGGAAAATTTCCAATGAATCCTTACGGCTCTTCACCAGCTTTTGCAACAGTTTTGTCTCTTCTTCTTCCGATATTTCGCCTTTAGCGCCTTCGGCTGTTTTAGCAACGATGATCGCCGCTTTGATCGCACGAAGACTTCTTAATCCTGCTTCATCTTTGGCGAGCATGGCAGTTTTTAATTCGGCCATTATTTTTTGTTCTAAACTCATATGAAAAATTTATTTCGTTATTAATTTTATATGCCGCTCCTACGGAGCTTGTATACTTGTTGATCCTGCGTGCTACTGATATATCGCCCCGCCGGGGCTAACTTGTTCATATTTTATTGTTGAGTTTCCCGAAATTGCAGTGCTCCTTCCATTGCCTATTGCCTATTGCCTAATCCGCTTTATTCTCTTTCAGCTGCTTCGTCTTGAATTTTTCATAAAAATCCCGCGCAAATCTCTTCATCTCTTCCACCTGCTCCGTGTATTTGGTCGCACGGCCATAGGTATCCGCCATTGTCATCAGGGTCTGGTAGAAAAAATCCGCCATCTCATCCACCATCATTTCTTTTGTCCAGAGATCGATCCGCAAGGCTGCTTTTTCGGCGCCATCCCAGAATGCGATCATCATGGCTTTGGCTTTCTGTACACTATCAGCCCCTGTATCCGTAGCGCTCCAGGCGATAGAATCGGGTACCCGGTTCTCATCCGTCATTACATCGATCGTGATCGTTGATTTATTCATGTTCCTTCCTGGTATTTTATTGAAGTGGGCAAAGGTACACCAAAGCGAATAATAGCTTTTATAACTGGCAGAATGTTATTCCGGTTGACAAAGCTATTCTTCTGCTTTGTTGCCGGTCGCTTTCAGGATGCTCTGCCAAAGCAGTGCCGCTGTTTTCTCCCAGCTATATTCTCCCGCGATTGCTCTTCCTTTCCGGATCATCTCCTTCCGCAGGTTCTCATCTTTATAGAGCAGCATCATTTTTTCAGCGATGGTTGTATGATCGGCAGGGTCGATATACAGGGCCGCATCCTTAGCTATCTCTTCCATCGGGCTTCCGGAAGAAGTAATGACCGGTACATCGCAGCGCATAGCTTCCAGCACCGGCACCCCGAAACCTTCCCATAAAGAGGGGTAAACCATACCCCAAGCGGCACCGGTTATACTGGCCAGTTCGGTGTCATCCACATAACCCGTCATCACCACATCATCCCGGTATTTGTACGATTTCAGGTCTTCCCTGAATGACTCATATTTCCAGGCCAGTCTCCCGGCAAGTACCAGTTTCATATTGGTCTGCTGTCTTTTTTTGAACAGGGAAAATGCTTTGAGCAGGCGTATCAGGTTTTTTCTCGGATGGATCGACCCGGTATACACAAAATATTCTTTGCCTTCCGTGTATCTGTTCTTTGTATTTATTTTTTCTTCCTCTGTCAGCGGTGCGAACAGATCTTTCACCCCACTATATACAACATCGATCCTTTCGGGATCGGTTTTATATTGTTCCGCAATATCCCTTTTGGAAAATTGCGATACCGTGGCGATCGAATTCGCCTTTGCCATAAACTTTGGGGTATACCTTTTATAATATAACAAATGCGACCGCCTGATCGCCGAAGGATAATGCAGGAAAGCAAGGTCATGTACCACGAGACATTGCGGGATCTTTGTATGGAGGGAACAAAAGCCATCCATCGAAACAAAGACATCGGCCTTGTACTTCTTCAGGATGGCCGGGATCCTTACATCGTACCAGAATTTCCATAACAACGGATGACGGGCAGCAGGACCGGTTACAACGGCCTTTATATTTTCACCCTGTACAAAACGTTGATCGTAAGGCCGGTCAAAAATAAAAATGAACTGGTGTTCGGGGTGTTGCGCTGTAATACGTTGAAAGGTTTCATAAATAAAATTGCCATACCCTTCCAGGTAGCCTTCCAGCAGAAACCTCGTATTAACAGCGATGACCATATAAGCAGGCAAAGGTATCGGTTGTAGACTTTGTATGATTTACGAAGTAAAACAACGATAGTTTACCCTGCATTAAACCGGAATGCTGTTTTTACCCCCCTGTTCTACGTATCCCTGTCTCATAAAAATGCAGGAAGATTTTCTGTGGATATTCATTAATTACCGGTTTGAAAAAAGAGCAGTAATACAATTGATTCCCAACGGGAACGGAGTTATTTTTATACCGTGGAATTAAGTAAAACCGGAACTGAGACTTATGATAAACTCTTACCCTGCTTCACTGATTACCATTACCGCAGCTGTTACTGAAGCGTGTTTACTGCACACAAAAAAACAATGGGGTATTATTAAACATAAAAAAAGCAAAGTTTCAAAATTTTTGAAACTAAATGACAAACAAATCCATTTGAAAACCGGAGTTGGTATCAAATTTGATAATATTTTAGCCAGAAAATATTTTGTTCTTATTCAGTCTGCACAGGCACTGGGTAAAACAATTGAAAAGTGAGATTAATTCTGGCAGAGAGGACGTTACAGGAGCGTATTTTACAGCGGTTAACGAAAGTAACGAGCCCTCTGTTCTGTGTCAATCAACTTTTCTTTAAACGACCTCTTAGGTGGAAGAGGATGGTGGCTTGTAAAAGGGGCCTTGGTTCGGGGCCCCTTTCTTTTTGCTTCGCTCACAATGACCGCCTGGCTTGCAAGGACGACTCCCGCCTTAAAGGTGGCTTCAGACCTCCGACTTCTTACTTCAAACTTCTTTCTCTACATTTGTTCCAATGGATATAGATAACATGGAGTATAATACTACCCGGAATCATCTGACAATGAGAGAATATGGCCGCCATGTACAGAAGATGGTGGAACATATTATGACCATTGAAGACCCGGAACGCCGCCAGCGGAATGCCCAGGCTGCAATCGAACTGATGGGTTTTTTAAACCCGCACCTGAAAAATGTGGAGGATTTCAGGCATAAACTCTGGGACCATTTGTTCCTGATCTCCGATTTTACACTGGATGTAAAATCTCCTTACCCGATCCCTACCCGGGAAACACTTAAAGCGAAACCTAAGCCTCTTCCGTATCCTAAACGCTATCCGCGACTGCTTCACCTGGGTAAGAACCTGGAAGTGATCATCGATAAGGCATTACAGGAAGAGAATCCGGAAAAGAAACTTGGCTTTGCCAATGCCATTGCATACTATATGAAGCTGGCCTACAATAACTGGCATAAAGAAATTGTGCACGATGATGCGATACAAAGTGAACTCTCCGGTATCACCGAAGGACAACTCACTTTTACCAACACCCCGTATGTAAAAGCTTTCCGTCCGCAACAGGAAGGCCGTGACAACCGTGGGGGTTATGGCAAAAGAGGCGGCGGCGGAAAATTTCAGCAACGTGGCGGAGGAGGAGGAGGCGGTGGCCGCAGAAATGACGGCCGTGATAACCGTGGTGGCGGCGGTGGTAATTTTAAGAAGAAAAGGTATTAAAGAATATACTTGTTAATTTATTGTAAGGCTGGTTCTGAAAAGTGCCGGCCTTTTATTTTAACTGCCAATCTGTTTACCTTGCAGCACATTCTCAATTATTTCATTTTCAAATTTTCAAATTTCCATGCATTCGTTTGAAGTAAGAGGCGGTAAAAAATTGAAAGGGGAAATTACTCCACAGGGTGCAAAAAATGAAGCACTCCAGGTGATAAGCGCCGTGTTGCTCACTGCTGATAAAGTGACCATTACCAATATACCGGATATTATCGACGTAAATCTACTGATTGAATTGCTGGGAGAGATGAACGTAAAAACAGAACGAACCAGCCGTGATACATGTGTCTTCCGGGCCGATGATGTGAATATTGATTACCTCCACAGCGAAGCGTATAAGAAGAAAAGCGGGAAACTAAGAGGCTCGGTCATGCTGGCCGGTCCGATGCTCTCCCGGTTCAGGAAAGCATTCATACCCAAACCCGGTGGTGATAAGATCGGGAGACGAAGACTGGACACACATATCATCGGGTTTGAAAAACTCGGCGCCAGTTTTACCTATCATGAAGAAGATGGCTTCTTTCATCTCGAAGCACCGGATCTCAAAGGAGCCAATTTATTGCTCGATGAACCTTCTGTAACAGGTACAGCGAACATTATTATGGCGGCGGTACTGGCAACGGGAACTACAACGATCTATAATGCAGCCTGCGAACCCTATATTCAGCAACTGTGCAGGATGCTGAACAGAATGGGTGCGGACATCAAAGGAATCGGCAGTAATATGCTGACGATCGAAGGAGTGAAAAACCTGGGTGGTACAGAACACCGGATGCTCCCGGATATGATCGAAGTAGGTTCTTTTATCGGTCTTGCTGCAATGACCCAAAGTGATATCACGATCAAAGGCGCAGGCATTGAACACCTCGGTATCATTCCCGAAAAATTTCAGCAGCTCGGCATACAAATGAATTTCAACGGCGATGATATTCATATTCCCGCGCAGGATAGTTACGAGATACAAACTTTCCTCGACGGATCGGTGATGACGATCTATGATCATCCCTGGCCGGGGTTTACACCCGACCTGCTGAGCATTGTGCTTGTTACCGCGATACAGGCGACGGGATCCGTACTGATCCACCAGAAAATGTTTGAAAGCCGTTTATTCTTCGTCGACAAACTGATCGATATGGGCGCCCGCATTGTATTATGTGATCCGCACCGTGCCGTTGTTATCGGTTTGGAAAGAGAACAGTTACTCCGTGGTATTACCATGAGCAGTCCGGATATCCGTGCGGGTGTTGCATTATTAATTGCAGCATTAAGCGCTGATGGAAAAAGCACTATTCAAAATATTGAACAGATCGACAGGGGTTACCAGGATATTGATGGGAGGTTAAAAAAATTGGGGGCGGATATAAAAAGGATCTGACCTATACCAAATCGAACGATCTGCATCAGTTGAACGCAGCCTGCAGTAAATATCTTCGGTTTCCAATCTATCCATTATGATCAAAGATATTTTTGAAACACAACCTGTCCTTGAAAATGAAAGAGTGCTGCTCCGTCCACTCCTCGAAAAAGATTTTGAAAACCTGGTTCCCTTTTCATTACAGGAACCCGAAATATGGAAATACGGTTTGATCACCGCTGCAGGTGAAGAAAATCTACGAACCTATATTTCAACAGCCGTGCAAAACCGGGCGGATAAAAAAGAATACCCCTTTATAGTTTTTGATAAAAAAACAAATAACTATGCTGGCAGCACCCGGTTTTATGATATCCAGCAGCAATACCTCACGACCCAGCTGGGCTTTACCTGGTATGGCAAGCATTTTCAACGGAACGGGCTTAACCGTCATTGTAAACTATTGCTGCTGACATTTGCCTTTGAAGAGTGGGGCCTGGAAAGAGTAGAGTTCCGGGCGGACGCCAACAATGCACGTAGTATCGCCGCCATGAAAGCGATCGGTTGCGTGGAAGAAGGCATATTGCGTAATCACACTCCCACTGCGGCCGGTACCCGGAGAAACAGTATCGTATTAAGCATCCTTAAAGAGGAGTGGCAGAATGGGGTGAAAGAATTATTACAGAAAGCTATCCGTTAATAAATAAATCGCGGTTATGAAAAAGCATATTGTTATTACAGTGATCGCTGTTTCTTTTTTCATAGCAGGAGCATTTGTTTCTTCCGCTTTTGCCAGGCAAAAACAACCAACCGGTTATATCCTCGAACATGAAAAAGATATCGCTGCCGGCGAACCCGGCCCGCATAAAGGAGGCGGGAACAGCACGGCACACAAATTTTTTAAAGCAGCCACCAATTCCAAATTACAATTCACCAAAAGGGTATTACACCCTGGTTCCGCTATCGGCTATCATTTACAAAAAGAAGAAGAGATCTATTATATCGCTTCGGGCACCGGCGAAATGACCATGAACGGGGAGGTCTTTACAGTAAAGACCGGTGACGCTATCCTCACCTTCGC
>DASYLC010000258.1:0-5359 GCA_036009775.1 Chitinophagaceae bacterium | reverse complement strand
ACTCCGTCGTATTTGCGGAAGAAGGTAAACGAAAAGAATTGATCAGCTATTTTGATGGTACGTTGCGTAACCGGCAGTCTGTTACACTGAATAATACGGATAATAAGAACGTCGTACAGGAAACGATTTACGATGCTCTTGGCAGGCCAGCTATGAATATTTTGCCCGCGCCTACCAAGGACAGTACGATCCATTATTTCCGGGGTTTTAATAAGAACAGCGGTGGTTCTAATCCCTATAGTTTCAGTGACCTTGGTTATGCTTCCTGTACGACGGATGCCGATTCGGTAAGTCATTCTTCCGGTACAGGTCAGTATTATTCAACCAGTAATTCCTTCCTGGGTGATTTTTATTACGCAAAATATATTCCCAATGCGGGTGGATATTCTTTTGCCGTCACGGAATACATGGCAGATCATACCGGTCGTATCAAAGCGCAGGGTGGTGTAGGAGCGGCTTTCCAAATGGGTTCAGGACATGAGACCAAATATTTTTACGGAAAACCCACCCAAAAAGAACTGGACAGGTTATTTGGTCTCGAAGCAGGGAATTCCAGTCATTACCTGAAGAATATGGTGGTGGATCCGAATGGCCAGGTCAGTGTCAGTTATATGAATGCAAGTGGGAAGATCATTGCAACAGCGTTGGCAGGAGGGGTGCCGGCCACTATGCATGCGTTATCATCATCTTCCGGCGCATCTGTCAATGTATCCAATGACCTGATCCTTCCGGGTGACTTTACAAGAAATGCGGGTGATTATTCGATGACCGCTTCCGCCACTTTCCTGGCACCCGTTACGGGCACCTATATTTTCAGCTACAACGTTGACTCGCTCGTCTACCGTAAGCTATATGGCGCCAACAAGGACAGTGTGATCTGCAGCAATTGTTATTATGACCTGGAAGTTCTTGTTAAGGATGATTGCGAAAATATTTTGAGAAGAGATACAGTAGCCGCGGGTGCCGTTTTTGATACCACCTGCAGTAACCCGCCTTCCTCTATAAAAGATTCCATTCATGTATCCGTGAGTAAGATAGGGGAGTATTATGTTACGTTCAACCTCCGTGTCAGCCGGGATGCACTTGCTTTCTATGACAGCGTTCACCTGGTAAAGAATACAGAGATCAAAAAACTGAATTATTTCCTGCTGGAAGAATTGAAGCAAACTGATTTTTACGGGTGCTATAATAATTGCGCCACCTGTTTTGATAAACTGGGTACCAAACCTGAATTCACAGCCAACTTCAAAACCTTGTTTACCGGTAACCAGGTATTATTCGGGGCAGGGGACTCACTGTGGACAGGACAGTTATACGATTCCCTGTACGCAAACTGTGCATCATTACAGGAAAAATGCGGGGACAATATTTGTAACGAAAAACTGGAGTTATTAAAAAGGGATGTATCACCGGGCGGACAGTACGGCATGTATGACACCAGTAGTTATGACCTGCTGGAGATACCGATCAACCGTATTGCCATGCGTGGTACGATCGACTGGTTCCCCGACGAGTTTGGCGCCCGCGATTCGGTCATGCTGGTAGATATCAATGGGGAAGATTCCGTAAAAGTAGACGTCACTCAACTCAACGATTCCAATTTTATCAAATACTGGAGAGACAGCTGGGCCGATTCCCTGGCGAAGCTGCACCCTGAATATTGCTTCTACCTCTGGTGTACCCAGAATTCAGAAAGCAATCAATTCGACAGGGATGTGGAAGATATGATGGATGCGGATACAGCCATGGCCCGCGACTGGTTTGACCCGGCCGATTATAAGGAATTACTCGATGCTGATCCCTTTTTTACTGACGGCGGGAACGGGGTGCCTTATTATGAACAAATGAAAGACAGTCTGCGGTTGTTCTCCAGGACCCTGGTCGGCTTTGCGCAGAGTGATAAGAATTTACTCCAGTTTGTGGACCTGATCCTTTATTGCACAGGTGTGGAGAATTGTGATATCTGGGATGAATGTTCGCCCGACAATGATTGCCGGAGCCGTAACCGCGAATGGTTCCTGTACAAATTGTTTTACCTGAACCTGAAAAAGAAATTTTACGAAGAAGCCAGGCTGAACAACGTTAGCCCCATATTTTCCAATTGCAGTAATTGCTTTATTGGAAAGGATCTCGCGGCAGGGATCTTCACCTGTCCGGAGTACTCCGACTTTACATTTGAAAACCCCGCGTATCCCACCTGGAATATTCTGTACAAGAACGGTACGAATGGTGGGGTCCTCAGAAAAACATTTGTAAGGCTTAAATATTTTAATCCATTTAGTGGTAGTTATTCTCACTTTGACGATGTTTTTAATGTGGGAGATTCTATCCATGTACTCGTAATTTCAGATGGGTTTATAGACTCGATCCTATTTGTACGCTGTGACTCAACTAGCTGGGAGCCTTTTGTAGACACGCTCTGTTCCGCGGATTGTGGCTTTGATACAGGAGTCCGGAATCCCTACGACAGGGACAGTATTTCTTTCTATATCGAAACCGGCAATCCTTATACCGCGCCTGGTTCTGTGCCATCGGGTTATGCCGGTTGCAGATTCTATCCTGAATTTGTTTTACATACGGGTCCTTCCACTGTGTGCAGGCTTACCAATGTATGGGTCTGTGTGAAAGATTCCACCTGCCCGGGAGGTGTCGGTGTATGTTATGGAGACAATATTCCGTCTACCTGTGAACCAACCGGAGATGATACATTGTACCGTAATAAACTGCGACGATATCCCGAGTATATCAATACCAGTGACTTCCTGTCGGAAATGCAGTCACAAAATCCCCAGCAGGGATCCGATAACATGGAAGAGCTTATGGAGCAATGCAAATCAACCTGCGAAGCCCAGGCAGATATCTGGATGAATACACTGCGACGGTGCAATAATATGAGTCCAACCGATTCGTCGACCTTGCGATATTACCTTATCGATATCTGCTCCAGAGGATGCTCGGAAACGAACCCATTTGGTACATCGTCAATCCCCGGCAGTACACCGGCTACCTATCACAGTTTCGAAGAAGCGATCACGGCGATCATAGGTTCCCCGGCGCCCAACGATTCCTGTACACAGGAACTGCTTGCCATGCCCTATCCTTATAATAGGCAACCGGTGTATACGGAAACAATGATCACCGCAACCGACAGTGCCATCTGCGCCAGGTTACATTACTATGATTCATCCTGGCAGGCATCCGGGTATACCGGTTCTTTCCATAGCTGGTTGACCATACAACTGGGGTCCAGTTATACCCTGGATTCACTTGAACTGGATGACCTTATCAATAGTTGCGGGAACTGTAACTATATCTTAAAGAACGATATTCTGTTGCCGGCGCCCTTTATGCCGGGTGCACCGCCCTGTCTTACCTGCGATTCGGTACAGACGGCACTGACGGCATTCGAAGCAAAATTCCCCGGTCTTACTACAGCGAATGATGACTATGAGACCTTGTTGACGAATTTCTTCAATCACCGTTTTGGATATGCGCTTACCTATTATCATTACAGGAGCTACCTGGACAAATGCGATACCATTGTCAGCTACAGCGGAAAACTCTGCAACCTGCCCATGCAGCAAGATGTTGTTGTTGACGATAATTTTGCCTGTACCGCCGAATTATTTGGAACAGCACTCACCAATGCCTGGAACATTTATGTAGTGTATATCGATTCGGTACGATGGGATTTCAGGGAAGCCTGGACGACAAAATGCATGAATGCGCAACCCAAACTTAACATGACGGCCGACCTGTATGAATACCATTATACTTTATATTATTATGACCAGAGCGGTAACCTGGTTAAAACGATACCACCGGAAGGTGTGCAGTTACTCGATAATGGTTCTATCGCCAGCGTACAGGCTATCCGTGCAGGTGCCAATCCATCCTGTTCGAATAATAACTCGATGGTATTTACCAACGGGTCCGTTGATTTCCCGGGTGGTACTGCCGCAACACAGATGAATGTAGGATCGGGGGCGTTTACGATCGAAACCTGGATCAATCTCAGTAGTCTTTCCAACCAGGGGATCGTTTCCAATAATCACTGGAATTCGGGCGGGTCTTATAACAATGGCTATTCGCTGGGTATTATCAGCAATAAACTGGTACTGCACATGGGAGAGAATAATGCATCTTTTAAAGTAGAAGCCACATCGCCTACACTGACCAGTTATCTTCCGCTGAATGCGTGGACGCATATAGCAGTGCAGAGGACCGGTGCCGGTACGGTAAAAATGTTTATCAATGGTAACCAGCTACCGGTAACTTATACCAGCAATACACCCAGTACACGAAACCTGGATCATGCCAGCACCGATGCATTTTATACCGGTGCTTCCAACAAAGGAGGCAGCCTTTCCAAATTATCTTCAGGGAAACTCCGTCATGTGCGGGTATATCGAAGGGCATTGCCGGCAGCCGAGATCCGGCAGAACTATAACGATTTCTGTGGTAATCCTTCCGGTACCGGCGATCTTGTTTTCTGGGAGGTCTTTACCGAGGGCAGCTTTACAACCAGCGGTGGCAACGATTATGTGTATGATCGCATCTATAATTCAGCAGGACAAAAATCGGGTACCATCGCATTTGAAACAAGTGGCAGTAATACGCTGGTACCCGCTCACCGGCTGGTGACCACATACCAGTATAATTCCCTGAACCATGTGTTGCAGCAATACACTCCCGATGGCGATAGTTCCTGGTTCTACTATGACCGGTTAGGACGCTTAACCGCTTCGCAGAACAAAGAACAAAAGGACAATTCTTCCTATAGCGGATCTTCAGGAAGGTTCAGTTATAGCAAATACGATTCGCTGGGAAGAATAACGGAAGTGGGAGAGAAGAGCACCGGCACCGATATCCGCACGATCAATTTATTGAAACAGGACAGTGTGGTGTATTGGCTGGGTTTGGGTACCAACCGGCAATTGACCAAAACCATTTATGATAATCCTGTTAACCTCAATTTACAACAGTATAATACCAGCCGTAAACGGGTGGTGGCAAGTATCTACCTCGAAACCAGCAGCGCCGGTGAAGGAGATTCTACTTTGTATACCTATGACATACTTGGCAATGTAAAGACTTTGGTGCAACATGTAAAAGCCCTGGTAGCCGTGGATGCAACAAATGGCCGTAAACGGATCGACTATGATTATGATCTGGTTAGCGGCAAAGTGAATATGGTAAGTTACCAGCATGGCAAGGGCGACCAGTTTTATTATAAATACAGTTATGATGCGGATAACCGGGTAATAAGAAGTTACAGCAGTCGGGATAAATTGCTATGGATCGAGGATGCCAGTTATAATTATTACCTGCATGGCCCATTGGCCAGGACGGAACTGGG
>DASYLC010000257.1:0-3709 GCA_036009775.1 Chitinophagaceae bacterium | reverse complement strand
CCCGCTTGTTCATGCTGTCTATCATGATCTTTTTGTTGTCGAAGCCGATCATAATAGTAGCGACCAGGTCCCACTGTTGGGTCCGTTTAAAATCATTGACCCAGCCATTGCTTATAAGATTCTCCTGTTTGATTATTTTTTCCAGGTCGGGCTGGCTATAGGTAATAAGCGGCAATACTAATATAGATAAAGCAAAGATCTTTTTCATACCAGGGTGAGTTTATATGCTTTTTACATTTCCAAACTGCGTCATTTTTTCCCGGAATTGTTCCGGGTCTGTTTCTTCAAACTTCAATTGCGGTTTCTGGAATTTGTCGACCACGAATGTCTGCATGCTGGCATGCATCTTACCGTCTTTTACACCTGCACAGATCACATGCACGGTATGACCCACCGGCAGGTTAACGAAATGTACCTGCCCATTGACCCAATACCCGGGCATTACTGCTCTTTCTTTTTCAAATATTATAATGGCCTGGAAATAGGTTCCTTCAAATCCTTCACCGGGTCTGACTACGTAATCGGTAAGGCGGGAGCGGGGATAGCTGAGAAAGCGATCGCAGTTGATCCAGCCGAGGTTGGTGATCTTGAAATTGTATTCGTTTCTTTTCTGTACCAGTTCATTGTAGGACTTGTTTTGTTTTATTGCAGTTTCCAGTTGCTCTTTGAACTTAGCTTCCCACGCAAGACTGTCTTCCGGGCTGATCATCTTCACCCGGCAGGCGATATGAAGCGGGATCCGGATGGAGTCGCCGACAAAATGTGAATCGTACCAGTCACCGATCAGGCGGTCTTTCTCTTTCCTGGCGGCACCGGTCCATTTGTATGAACGGTTCTTGTCTACCCAACTACGCCAGGCCCTTTTTACTTTTATTTTATCATAGTACCGTCCATATTTTGTTTCCAGGATCTCTTTCATCTCGTCAGTAGTGATACTGGATCTGAACGGAATGGCAAATTTGGCTATTACCCTGGTGTCATTCTTATAACTGGCAACATAATACGGGTTGTCTGTCGTATTGAAAAGGGTAATGATCTTTTTGTTATCTGCAAAAAACATCTGTTGTTGCCCTGCAGGTGCCCAATCAATGCCGCCGGAAAAAGAAGCCGGTCTTAAATTGTTTTGCGCAACAATATCTTTTTGCCCGGTACTGCCAAAAAGGACACGGGCTGTATCATCTATCACCTGCAGATTGAAGGCCGAAGGAAGAGTTGCTTTGACCGTATCCATGAGCGTTAGGCGCTGCTGACCTGTAAATAATTGCATTTGCGGATCAAACGAACGGGTAGGCATTTTCAGGTCGAGTGAAGAACCGGGACGGATCATCACTTCTTTATTGTCAGCACTCGCATTGATAGAAAGCATGCCGCCAGTTTCCAACGGCATGCTGTTGGATGTAGTGCTCAACTTATTGCTGATAATGTCTGCGAAACTGTAAAACTCCTGTATAGAGATCCTGACCGTTCCCGTAATAGCCAGCCCGGCAATGGTTTGAAAAGCTCCCGCCGGGATGAAGATCGAACTTCCTTCTGTGCAAAGGATCGTGGTATCCTGCCGGGTATTGATAACAAATTCCTGGGCCGGTTTTTTAAGTTCGTTATAAAAATTGGTGAATATGGTTTTGGAATCGGGTTTAATAGCGGCCACAACGGGTGCCAGGGTTTGTTTTTTGGCAATGTTGCCTTTATTCACCGGGACAGACTGTTTTTGCTTAACAGTTTTTACAACAGCGATAGCTGGTTGTTGTTGACGGGGTGAAGTTTTGGTTACAGCAGTCAGTTGTTTGGTTGCGACGGTTGGTTTGGAAACAACACCCAGGGAAGTTGTGGTTTTACTGTTAACAGGGACAGGTTTCTTTGTCACGACCGTGGAAGAAGTTTTCCGGTTATTCTTTTTCCCGGGCAGGACCATAATGGTAACAGTAGTTACCACCATGATCACTCCCGCCGCATAGGACAGGTACCGTTTGAACCGGAAGGTACGGGTCCCGGATTTTGGAGAAACGCTGGAAGGCTTGACCAGCAGTCCCTTCATTTGTTGCCAGTCTGCATCCACGCGGGATGCACCGATAGCTCCTTCGCTTGCCTTATTCCGTAAAAAGTTGTCGATATGATTATTCTCAGATGGCATTGGCTAATGATTCTTTTTTAAAAAGGGTTTCGAGTTTTTGTTTCAATAATTTACGGGCTTCATTCAGGTGCCATTTGGAAGTGCCGGATGATATCCCCAGTATTTTACCGATCTCTTCATGTTTATATCCTTCCATGACGAACAAATTAAAAACGAGCCCTGTGTTGCGGGGAAGCGTATATACCAGGTTGAGGATCTCATTGCCGCTGATACGGCTATATGCATCCGGTATAATGGGGAGCCATTCGGCTGTTTCTTCTTTTAATTCGTCAGATTGGAATTTTGCATTGCTTCTTCCATGATCGATACAGGTATTTACAATGATCCTCCGGACCCATCCTTCAAATTCTCCCTTACCAGTGTACTGGCCGATATTGTTGAACACTTTCAGCATGGCGTGGTTATAAACCCCGCCGGCCATATCTGCCTGCCCGTTGCAATACCGCATACAGATCCTGATCATGGCAGGATAACAACGGCGATACAGTTGCTCCTGCGCTGCAGGCTCCTGTTTTTTACAAGCTTCGATGATGATATGCCAGTTCGTCTGCAAGCTGTTGGGTTTGTGGTGAATTTCGCAGGCCAGATCATTCAATTGACGGTTAACAGGGAAAGGATGGTTGGGAAAAATTAGAGATTATTTTCCTGCTTATTCTGAAGGAAATCTTAATAACGGGACTATCAGAACCAAAAGGTCAGGCCTTTATTCGCAAAATTTTGAAAACCAATAGAGTAGGTGGAAGAAAATCTTGAAAAACTCCCGGCTCCCGGGAACAGGACTCCCGTTTATTTGCTTATCTTTGCTGCCCCGAAATAAAACCCTCGGGATATTTTACATGTTCGAAAACATAATTAGAAAACAACTAAACGCTGATGCACAGGAGACTGTTTCTGATCCGGTTGCGACCGAATCAGAAACAGCTACAGCGACAACAACTGCACCTGCGGAAGCAGTAGCCACTGCTCACGATGATTTCGACTGGAGTGTTGATAAACGTAATGTGACCTCTTACACCAGCGAAGAAAAAGAAAAGTATCACAAAGTGTATGACAACACATTTGTACAGCTGAATGATGGTGAACTGATGAAAGGGACCGTGGTTGGTTTGACAAAGACCGACGTGGTGCTGAACATTGGTTTTAAAAGTGATGGTTTGATCTCCCTGAACGAATTCCGTGATCTTCCTAATCTCGCCGTTGGTGATGAAGTGGAAGTAATGATCGTGGAAAAGGAAGACAGGGACGGACACCTGAATCTCAGCCGTCGCCAGGCCCGTATCACAAGGGCATGGGAAAGGATCGTGGAAGTACACAAAACTGGTGAAGTTATCACCGGTACGGTTACCTCCAAGACCAAAGGCGGCCTGATCGTGGATGTGTTTGGAATGGAAACATTCTTACCTGGTTCACAGATCGATGTTAAGCCGGTAACTGATTACGATCAGTTTGTTGGAAAGACCATGGAATTTAAAGTTGTGAAGATCAACGAGACCATTAAGAATGCCGTTGTATCTCACAAAGCCCTTATCGAAAGCGATATCGAAGCACAACGTGCGGAGATCATGAGCAAGCTGGAGA
>DASYLC010000256.1:0-3940 GCA_036009775.1 Chitinophagaceae bacterium | reverse complement strand
TTCGCTAAACACGTAAGTGGTGTAGCGATGGGATTGGTTACAAGAGACGATGGTAAATACGCTATTCTTACCGATATCCTGGGTGATGAAGATCATTTGGGTGATATGGACTTTAAGGTCACCGGTACCCGTGAAGGTATCTGCGGTGTACAGATGGATATCAAAGTAGACGGATTGAGCATGGATGTGATGCGCAAAGCACTGGCACAGGCGAAAGAAGGTCGTCTTCATATTCTCGATGCGATGTATGAGGCAATGCCAGCCGCCCGCAGCGATGTGAAACCACATGCGCCGAGAATGGTGAAACTGTTCATCGATAAAGAATTCATCGGCGCCGTGATCGGGCCAGGTGGTAAAGTGATACAGGAGATCCAAAGGGAGACAACCACAACGATCAACCTCGAAGAAAAGAACAATATGGGTGAGATCAGCATCTTTGGTACGAAGAAAGAAGGTGTTGATAAAGCTGTATCCTGGATCAAAGGAATTACGGCCGTACCATCTGTTGGTGATGTATATGAGGCCGTGGTGAAATCGATCATGCCTTTTGGGGCATTTGTTGAATTCATGCCCGGTAAACAGGGATTGGTACATATCAGTGAAGTAAGCTGGAAACGTTTGGAAACACTGGATGGTTTGGTACACGAAGGTGATGTGATGAAAGTGAAACTGATCGGTACAGATCCTAAATCCGGTAAATTCAAACTGTCGAGAAAGATCCTGATGCCAAAACCGGACGGACAGGGTCAGGGACAGGGAGGCGGACAGCAACAAAGAGAAGAACGAGATAATAACTAATCGATAATAGATGATAGTTGAGACCCTGAGAAATCGGGGTCTTTTATTTTTATGAGTAAACAATATATTCAGATAACATTTCAAAACCTGTCTGCCGATCAATCGGATTTATTACTCGCTGCATTGAGCGAATATGGTTTTGATGGTTTTGAAGAACAAGAAAATCTTCTCAACGCATTTATTCCTGCCGCAGATTTTGATGAATCAGTTCTTCAGGAGGTCGCAACGAAACATCAGGTTTCATATAACACTGTCATCATCGAAGAAACCAACTGGAATGCTACCTGGGAGTCCAGCTTTCAACCCGTTGTCGTAGATGATTTCGTGGCGATACGTGCGGATTTTCACGAGCCCGTGCAAGGAGTGGAGCAGGAGATCATCATCACTCCCAAAATGAGTTTTGGTACCGGTCATCATGCCACTACGTATATGATGATACAACAGATGCGGCAAATTGATTTTACCGATAAGACCGTGTTTGATTTTGGTACAGGTACGGGGGTCTTATCTATACTCGCTGAAAAATCGGGCGCCTCATCGGTCGTTGCGGTGGATAATGATGAATGGAGTATCACCAATGCGGCAGAGAACCTGCAGCGCAACGATTGTTCAAAAGTGAAACTGGTAAAAGCCGGTACAATCACAGGTGACGGCCGGTATGATATCATTCTCGCCAATATCAATAAAAACGTGATACTGGGAAATTTTTCCTCATTAGCAGGCCAATTATCCCCCGGTGGGATACTATTGCTGAGCGGTTTGCTGGAAGGGGATGAAACGGATATTTTAATGACTGCCAGTAATTTCCCGCTCGTATTCAGCGTAAAAGAGACAAGAAATAAGTGGATCTCTTTACGCTTCGAAGGTTAACACAGCATTGATTTCAGATTAATTTAGTGTTACTACTTTCATTTTTATCTTATTTTTGCTGTTCTGCGAAACTTGAAGTTTCGCAGAACATCTTGAAGTTTCGCAGAACATCTTGAGGTTTCGCAGAACATTTTCAAGTGTTCGCAGAGCACTACAAGTTTTCGCAAAACGTTATGAACGAGATTTTATTAATAGTTCTCGCATACCTGATTGGCAGCATTCCTACATCCGTGTGGGTCAGCCAGCATTTTTTTGATATCGATATACGTGATTACGGAAGCGGCAATGCGGGTGCCACCAATACCTATCGTGTGCTGGGTCCCAAATGGGGATCACTTGTTATGGTCGCCGATATGCTCAAAGGTATACTCGCCGTCAAGCTGGCTTTTCTTCTTCCTGAATATGCGGACAGTGATACCAACCTCCAGAACCTGCAAACCGGTCTTGGTTTAGCGGCAGTGGTAGGACATATCTTTCCCATCTGGGCGGATTTCCGCGGGGGTAAAGGTGTGGCTACTTTATTTGGTTTGGTGCTGGGAATATCTCCCTGGACGGCGCTGGGTTGTGTAGGCATCTTTATAGCCGTACTCTATTTGACTAGATTTGTTTCATTAAGCTCTATACTGGCAAGTATTGCATTCCCGATCTTTATCCTGGTCATCTTTAATGTAGACAATCCCGCTTACCGGATTTTTGCGATAGCCGTAGCGCTGATGGTATTGCTTACTCACCAGAAAAATATCGGTCGTCTTCTCAAAGGCAATGAAAGCAAAGTGCCGATCCTCAGGAATCGTGACCGTCGCCGGCAGCGTCGTCGTGATGCGGCAAGCCAGTAAGGTTAAGCGGAAAAAACTGCCTTCAAGCATAAAAACAGGCATACCAGGCCAACTTGGTATAATGATTGAACGTCATTGTAAAAATAAATTCACATGATAAAAAGAATAACATCGGTTTTTATCCTTGCTGCTTTTTTAGCCGGCTGTACCAAAAATGCATTGAACAATAAGACCCAGCTTACCCTGCTCCCTGAGTCGGAATTGCAATCCATGGCCACAACCGAATACCAGCAATTTCTTTCTGCCAATAAGGTTGTCCAGGTAAGTAATAACCGCGATGCAGAGATGGTGCGCCGGGTAGGACAACGGATCACGAGAGCTGTAGAGGAACATTATGCCTCACTGGGTAAATCCGATGCATTGAAAGGATTTAACTGGGAGTATAACCTGGTGGATGATAAAGCGGTGAATGCCTGGTGTATGCCGGGGGGTAAGATCGTTGTTTACACCGGTCTTCTTCCTATTACACAGAACGAAGCGGCATTGGCGGCTGTGATGGGTCATGAAGTATCGCATGCATTGTTGCAGCATGGTAACAAACGTATGAGCCAGGGGATCCTGCAACAGTTGGGAGGTGTGGCTTTATCGGTAGCGGTGGCTAATAAGCCGGCGCAAACACAGAACATTTTCCTGGGTGCTTATGGGGCGGGGACCCAATTGGGGGTCCTGTTACCCTTTTCCCGCAGCAATGAACTGGAAGCCGATCAGTACGGACTCATTTTTACCGCCCGCGCCGGTTATAATCCGCAGGAAGCGATCGGCCTCTGGGAAAGGATGGAAAATGCCAGTAATGGTCAGAAACCCCCTGAATTCCTCAGTACGCACCCATCGGAAGGTCGCAGGATCGAGGAGTTGAAGAAATTTATGCCCGAAGCCTTACGATACTATAAACCAATGGGTAAATAATAGTAATAAGTAAGTATTTCTTATTAGGAATCCCGTTCAGATCCGCTCCAGACGGGATTTTTCTTTGTGTTTATGCAGAAACTACCCCGTAAAATACTTACCTTTGCAGTCCCTGCTATGAGAACTCTGTCATTTTACGCCCCCGAACCGGGATAAACTGGCGGAAACCTTAAAATATCTTCTAAGTATGTCACAAACTGTTTTTGAAAAGTTACAACTGGCAGACGAAAAGAATCTTTTAATTCAGGGTTTGCCCTCATCTATCGAGAAGCAGTTCAGCAAATTATCCTTCTGCAAAAACATGACTCCGCTGTTAAAAACACGGAAAATTGACTTTGCGTTGGTATTCGCCGTAAGCGAGAACCAGCTGAACGGAATTCTTAAGGATGTGATGCCCTCCCTGAAAGACGGGTCCAAATTCTGGGTAGCGTACCCCAAAACAACTTCCAAGATCGTTACCGACCTCAATCGTGATCGCAGCTGGAACAGACTGACCAACGATGGCTACGAAAGCATCGAAAGGGTAGAGC
>DASYLC010000255.1:0-4274 GCA_036009775.1 Chitinophagaceae bacterium | reverse complement strand
TATTGCTCAGAACGGATATCGTTTCAGGGTAGTAGTAACAGCCGGTTGCGGATCGGTTAATTCCGGTGTGGCTATATTAACTGTAAATGCTTATCCTGTTATATCCCTGTCGTTCTCACCAACAACGGTGGTATGTGTTTCTGACCCGGCCTTTAGTATCAGTGCAACACCTGCGGGTGGTGTATTCAGCGGAACAGGCGTTTCAGGAACTACATTTACTCCGAGCGTGGCGGGTATCGGTCCCAGACCAATTACCTACACCGTGAGCAACGCAGGTTGCCAGTCAGTTCAGACAAGAACGATCCTGGTCAACGAGTGTCCTGAGCGTCACCTGAGATTGCAAGACTTCCCGGCTACCGTGGTTTACCCGATCCCTAATGCTGGCGATTTCCATATCAGGCTGAATACTGACCTGTACACAACCATTAATGTGAAGCTGTACAACAGCCTCGGTCAATTGGTGAAAGAACAGGTTGCAACAGGTCTGAGCTACGGAAGCGTGATCGATGTTCATACTTTCAACCTTGCAAATGGTGCTTATCATTTGTACCTGACCAGCGGTAGTGATAAGAAAGCTACGAGTATTTTGATCCAGAAACTTTAAGAGTACTGATTTTTGAATCATATCAATCCCGTTCCGACAAAGTCGGAACGGGATTTTTTTATCATGCAAAAATTGGGAGGGTCTATAGAAGAGTATAAAGAATTAGCGGCAATGTCCATCATTCATGCCGGCGAAACCTCTGCGTGTAAACAGCACAGGTGTAAATAGTTTTTTGTTTACATTTAAAATGTTTACAAGAAGAAACAAAAACCGGCCAGGTCCTTCCGAGCAATGCCCGTTATCATATATCATTTTTGGATGATCTTTATCTCCACCCGCCTGTTCTCCGTCTTTTCTTCTTCTGATCTTTCGGGATAAGGGTGTAACGGGACAGAATGGCCAAATCCAATATAAGAAACACGATCCGGGTGTACTCCGCTGCGGACAAGATAATCTCTAACTGCCTTGGCCCTGGCGGTTGATAGATTGTACATCTTTGTTTCCAGGTCAAACCCGTCGATGTTACCCTCCTGGCAACAAATATGTCCTTCCACCCGGATAACAAGGTTGGGATAAGTACGCATGACATCCAGCAACTCTTCCAGCATGGGCAGAGATTCATCCAGGAACTGATGTCTCCCGCCCACAAAATTGATATTTTGTAAAACAATTTTTGATCCGGTAGTAATAGAAGTGTCGGAAATCTTATCTATCAACGAAGTAGTTCCCGGAGGGTAAGTTCTTACAATCCGTATAAAATTAACTTCAACCCTCCTGTTCAATTGTCGTTCTTCCTCTGTTTTGTTTTCATTCAATGGGTTCTTTTTCCCATGACCAATCTCATCTCCAATTTGGTATGCTCCGATGTCTTTGCTTAACAGGTATTGTTTTACAACGGTTACCCGTCTTTTTGAGAGTTTGTTATTGTATTCATCTGATCCAATTGCATCGCAATGGCCACTTAAAGCAATACTCAGGTTTCCAAGACCCGTCTTTTCAGCCAATATAAAGCTATCCAGCTGTTCCCGGGCGGTTGGCGTAAGCTCATGTTTATTGAAATCAAAATGAATGGTGAAGGATTTCGATTCCTGGCATTCTCCGGTCATAATAAGGAACATGGACAGGCAGAGCAGGCTTAGTTTCATAACAATTGTGTTTAATGGGTGAATAAGGCCAATGGTTTAATCCCGGTTTTACGTAAAACGCCACAGGGTCTTATTTCTTGTATTTCAATACTATCCCGGTCCGATCTTATGTAGCCGGTCCCATCGCCGGGATAGCCGGTTCAGAGCCTCAGTAAATAAGACGGTTCACAGGGCCCTATGGGTTGGGAAAGCGGTACCCTGACTCTGAAGAAGTCCCCCGGACCGCCTTTCTGTCTTCCCGGTTATTTCAAAGTGATACACTGCCAATTTTAGCGTACTTTTGCAACCTCAAAAAAGGATACAATGATCAGTGTAAAAGACCTGAAACTGGCCTACGGCAAACGGGTATTGTTTGAAGAAGTGAACCTCAATTTCACCAAAGGAAATTGTTATGGGGTGATCGGGGCCAATGGCGCCGGTAAAAGTACATTCCTGAAGATATTAAGCGGGGAGATCGAAGCCAATAAAGGTACCGTGGAGATCACACCCGGTGAAAGGATGGCTGTATTAAAACAGAATCAGTTCCAGTTTGACGATGAAAAAGTATTGAACACCGTGATGATGGGTCATTCCAAATTATGGGCCGTCGCGAAGGAAAGAGAAAACATTTATGCATTAGCCGATTTTACAGAAGAGGATGGAATGAGAGCCGGTGAACTGGAGGGTGAATTCGGAGAGATGGGTGGCTATACTGCCGAGAGCGATGCGGGTACTTTGCTGGGTGAACTGGGCGTGGGCGAAGAATATCACCAGAGCCTGATGAAGGATATCCCTTCTAACCTGAAAGTACGGGTATTGCTGGCACAGGCGATCTTTGGTAATCCCGATATCCTTTTACTCGATGAGCCTACCAACGGTCTTGACATTGAAACGATCGGATGGCTGGAAAACTTTTTGGCCGATTACGAAAATATCGTGCTGGTCGTAAGCCATGACCGTCACTTTTTAGATGCGGTATGCACACACGTTGCCGATGTGGACAGGCAGAAAGTAAAAATATTTACCGGTAACTATACCTTCTGGTACGAATCATCTCAACTGATGGCCCGCCAGTTGGGTGATAAGAATAAAAAAGTAGAAGAGAAGCGCCAGGCATTGATCGACTTTATTGCCCGCTTTAGTGCGAATGCGAGTAAAAGTAAACAGGCCACTTCGAGAAAGAAAGCATTGGAGAAACTGACCATTGAAGAAATAGAACCGAGTTACAGGAAATATCCCGGTATCATTTTTCAGCAACTGCGTGAAGTGGGCAACCAGATATTGAATGTAGAGAAACTCACCAAGTCGGTGGATGGCCGTGTACTTTTTAAAGACGCCAGCTTTGCGGTGAACAAAGGAGATAAGATCGCATTGCTGAGCCGCGACCCATTGGCGGTGACAAGTTTCTTCAACATCATTACCGCGCAAACCATTGCGGACAGCGGTTCGTACGAATGGGGAACCACGGTAACCCATGCTTACCTGCCACAGGAGAACAGTGAATTTTTTAATGGTACCGATAATTTGATGGATTGGCTGCGCCAGTATGTACCCGACCATGTAAAGGATGTGGATGAACCGTTTTTGCGTGGATTCCTGGGTAAAATGTTGTTCAGTGGTGATGATGTAATGAAAACAACGAATGTACTGAGTGGGGGAGAGAAGGTTCGTTGTATGCTGAGCAGGATGATGCTGCAAAGCCCGAATGTGATCTTATTGGATCAGCCAACGAACCACCTTGACCTGGAAAGCATTCAAAGCTTCAACGAACAGTGCACGGATTATAAAGGCATTATTTTACTGACCAGCCATGACCATACTTTTATGCAGACCGTGGCGAACCGGGTCATCGAATTGACACCAAAAGGGATCATCGACAGGTTGATGACCTTTGATGAGTACCTTGAAGATGAAAGGGTGAAGGGGTTGAAGGAAGAGATGTATAGATGATAGTGGATCGTGCTATGGCTAAAGGTTAATAGCTAACCGCTTAAAGTAACAGATAAAAGTTCTTCCCGTTTCGTGAGAGGCGGGATTTTTTTTAGTGAGCATGGAAGAGCATTCCGTAATAATCTCCCGTAAAAAAATGGAATCTGCCCCGTGAAAATAATATAGACTGGTATTATTTTCACGGTATTTTTTATAAATTCATCTGATACTATTGTTTTTGTTTTAAGAAATGACCAATTTTAAGTACCACCTTGAATTAGCAGACCAATTTCCCCGAGCCATTGGGTTTTTAGTGATCGTTTAAAAACCATGCTTATGGGCAGTTATATATACTTTAAGTCAGGCGATACTTCCCTGAAGGTTTTTCTTTCAGACATATTGTATGCCAAAGCGGAGCGGAAGTATATCCGCGTTGTAACTACGGGCAAAACACATTTTGTCAGGGGAGCTATTAGCTGGTTGCAGGAGTCATCCTCAGGTCAGACTGATTTTTGCAGAATTCATAAATCGTATATGGTATCCCTGCAGCATATAACAGGATTCGACAGCAAATCCGTATTTATCGGCGATAAAAAATTGCCGATAGGAAGGCACTATAAAGTAGATCTGCTGGGCATGATACTGCCGGTAAATACCGGATCGCGTAAAGCAAAAAA
>DASYLC010000254.1:0-16003 GCA_036009775.1 Chitinophagaceae bacterium | reverse complement strand
AAAGCAAACCATTCACCGGGATCTTTTCACCTTGCCGGGCCCCGATATGAAGCAGGGTGCCATTTTTATAACTCTCCAGTTCCAGTGTAGCTTTATCCGTTTCGATATCCGCCAGTACATCGCCTTTCTTTACTGTATCGCCTACGTTCTTGTGCCATGAAGCAATGACACCTTCTTCCATCGTATCGCTCAGTCTTGGCATCAACACCACTTCTTCCATCTTTGATATATCTATAGCGGGAGTAGAAGTAGCCGCCGCGGGAGTTTCTTTTTTAGGCTCTTCCTTTTTAGGCTCCTCTTTTTTGGGTTCTTCTTTTTTTGCTTCAGCGGTTTTGCCAGCGTCACCGGATCCTGCCGAAGCAGTCCCTTTTATCAATGAAGAAATATCTTCACCGGTTTTGCCCACTATCGCCAGCAGGTCATCCACCTGGATCTTTACGCCTTTATCACCACCGATATGCAATAATGTTCCGTCCTTATAGCTCTCGAGTTCCATGGTAGCTTTATCGGTTTCGATCTCAGCCAGCAGGTCTCCTTTTTTTACGGTATCGCCAACTTTTTTATGCCAGGCAGCGATCACACCTTCGGTCATAGTGTCGCTGAGGCGGGGCATCAATATCACTTCGGCCATTGCCTTTTAATTTTCGCCGAAATTACGGTAAAATAGGGAATGCTGAGTAGTTGGGATCAGTAATCCAGGTCCAGTTTCAACCTTTCTCTTAATTCTTTAACCAGGGGGTATTGTTCTGACATCTTCAAGAACTGTTCTTTCGAGGTCAGGGTGAGCTCGATGACCGGTCGGTTCTCCGCTTTTTCTTCCACAATAACATTGAATTGAAGCAAACGGTTCTTCAACCGTTCCTGCAGGAAAGCGAACAATTTATTCCTGTCCTGCTCGATGAATTGTTTTTCGATCGTATTCGCTGTCACGGCTTCAAAACAATTATCATCCTTTATGCGGAGCAAAGCCAGGTCGAAGGGTTGCGCTGCCGGGTTCTTTGCTTCTTTCAGTTGTATCACATATTCTGCCCATGCTTTTTGCAATTCTTCCAATTGAAGCGGGTGATTGACATTGCCATTACCATTATTGCCATTGACCTGGAACTGGCTGCGGATCTTATTGAGGGCAGAAAGTTTGGTGCTTACTGGTTGCGGGTTACTGGTTGCTGGATGCTGGTTGCTCGTTGCTGGTTGCTGGTTCCCGGAATTTTCCCCGGATACTGCTGTTTTCTTTAAAGCCGGGGTCTCGATGATCAGTTTTGCAGCCGTTTGCTTTTCTTTTGTTTTAACAAGGGGTTGAGGTCCTGTAAAAAGTTTAATGGCCGAACTGCGGAATGCTAAGGCGCCGTCAGTTATTTTTTTTTTACTGATGGTGGTCTCTTCCGCGGATAAAAGCAAGGCTTGTTGCAGGTAACAAAGTTTGATCAGCGCCAGTTCCACATGCAGTCGTTTATTCCTGGCGGATTTATAATTGATCTCGGCATCGTTCAGGATATTCAGGGCGCTGATAAGCAGGGCAGGGGCAACATTTTTGGCGGTTTCAATGTATTTGTCCTTAAAACTTTCGACCACTTCGAGCAGTCCGGCTGCTTTCTCATCTTTGCAGACAAGCAGGTTGCGCATGAATTCCGCGAAACCATTCAATACCAGGTCGCCTTCAAAGCCTTTACGGTTGATATCGTCATATTGCAGCATAGCACCCGAGAGATCCTGTTGCTGCATGCATTCCAGCAATTTGAAATAACAATCCGCGTCGAGGATGTTCAGGTGTTCGAGTGTAGTGGTATAATTCAGTTCGCCGTTGGTAAAACTTACGATCTTATCGAGGATGCTCAATGCGTCCCGCATACAGCCTTCGCTTTTTTGTGCGATCACCTGCAGCGAGGCTTTATCTGCTTTGATCTCTTCTTTTTTACAGATCTCTTCCAGGTGTTTCACCGTATCGGCCGTGGTGATCCTTTTAAAGTCGAAGATCTGGCAACGGCTGAGAATAGTAGGAAGGATCTTATGTTTCTCTGTTGTGGCTAAAATAAAGATCGCATAAGGCGGAGGTTCTTCCAGGGTTTTCAAAAAGGCATTGAAAGCAGAAGAACTCAGCATGTGTACCTCGTCGATCACATATACTTTATAGCGGCCGGTTTGCGGAACGAAACGTACCTGGTCAACCAGGTCGCGGATATTATCCACCGAATTATTCGAAGCACCATCCAGTTCAAAATAATTCATCGAAGCACCGTCATTAAAAGAAGTGCAGCTCTGGCATTTATCGCAGGCTTCGCCATCCTTAGTCTGGTTCTCACAATTGATGGTCTTGGCCAGGATACGGGCACAGGTGGTTTTGCCCACACCTCTTGGACCGCAAAACAAAAATGCATGTGCCAGTTGCTGGTGTTTGATCGCATTTTTGAGTGTGGTCGTGATATGCGATTGTCCAACGACCGTGTCGAAAGTTTGTGGTCTGTATTTTCTGGCTGAAACGATGAATTTGTCCATAGTCAGTAGTCCGAGGTCAGAAGTCCGAAGCAAAACACTTCAGAACAGCATCTCTTTCACAATTGCAATGTTAATAAAAGTTTTGACAGCAGGTCGGCAGCATTTTTACACAGTATCAGAAAATTTGAACGATCGATGGCCGGCTCCGGACTCCGGTCTTCCAACTTAATGTAATATCGGGTGGGGCTTGAATTCCTTTGTTCTGTCAAAGAAATACCTGTACGTGGTCAATATCCGGCTACGATCATTGGCTATGGCTTCGGCTACATTCACCATTTTGGGATTGAACTCGCCGATCCATTGCATTTCATAATCCTCGTAAATAGGTTCTCCAAGAATGTATTGTCCATCTATTATCTTTAACTGCTGCATCACTGTGCAACCTTCAATAATAAGATAGCTGTCTGCCCCCCTGCCTTGAAACTCGGGTACAATACCAAAAACAAGCCCAACAAATTTTTTGTTCTTTGCGGTGCGTTTTACCCAAAGAAACTTAAGCTTATGCCACAGTGTAAACTTGCCTTTCAGGTACTTAAACCATTGATTAAGGTCAGGCAGATTGATCCATGTTCCTATCGGCTCGCCTTTATAATAGATAAACCAGTTGATACGTTCATCCATTACCGGCTTCATTGTTTGAAACATTTTTCGGACTACTTTTTCGTCCATTTGTTTCAGGCCGCCATGACCCGCCCATGCTTTGTTATAGACAATA
Source organism: Chitinophagaceae bacterium (assembly GCA_036009775.1). Lineage (GTDB taxonomy): Bacteria > Bacteroidota > Bacteroidia > Chitinophagales > Chitinophagaceae > JJ008. The sequence continues at coordinate 12,795 of DASYLC010000254.1, read as the reverse complement.
GTAAAATCCCTGGCGAATTTATCCAACTGGTCTTTTTTCATATAGGCCGAACTAAAATGCGGGTCTTTGGCGCATTCGGCATGACGGTCGTAAAATTTTTTTGGCAGCAATTCATTGGTCTTCCTGGCAAAACAGATCTGGTTATAGTAATTTTTGAACCCATAGTTTTCCAAAAGCTGCTGGTAATAGGGTGCATTGAAGTTCATGCAATACATCGGGGGCAGCTGGTGGCCTTTTACGACCAGTCCCCACCAGCGATCCCTTTCCCCAAAATTGATGGGGCCGTCCATCGCCTGCATCCCCCTTTGCAGCAGCCAGTGCCTGGCAACATCCAGCAGCATATCGGCAGCCTCCTGGTCATTGATACAATCAAAGAAGCCGATGCCGCCCACCGGTCCGTCATCGCCTTTGTTCTTGTATTTCTTGTTGACAAAGGCAGCGATCCGGCCGATCAGGTTCCCTTTTTCATCACGCAGGATCCACCTGGTGGCTTCGCCAAAACGGAATGATTTGTTCTTTTTTTTATCAAACACCCCGTTCACATCTTTTTCCAGCGGGAATATATAGGCCGGGTTATCCTTATTGATAATATTATTGACCCTTAAAAATGCTTTGGCAAGCGCAGGGGTTGTTACTTCGGTCAGTTGCATCAGGCAAAAGTAGGAAAGTCAGCGACTGTCTCAAATTGAAAAGTTTTACCACGGTCCCCCGCTTGGCGGGAACACAGGTTTTGACTTCACAGGTTACACAGTTCCGAAACTATATTTCAACAAAGACTGATCTTTTTCAGCAGCAGTTGCTGTTCTGTTTGTGAGACCGTTAATGTATATGCTTTTTCAAAATAGGTTTTGGCCACGGCTTTTTCTTCGAGTTCCAGGTACATTTCCCCGATGGATGCATAATAAAGATGATGATTCTCCAGGCCTTTTATCTGCTGCAATTCTTCCAGTGCTTTTCGTTTGCTGACCGAGTAGGCGGATGCGATCGCTTTATTCATTGCCACTACCGGGCTGGGTTGTACCCGGTACAATAATTCATATAAATAATAAATCTTTTTCCAGTCGGTGGCTTCAAAAGAAGGAGCCGCTGCATGGAGGGAAGCAATAGCAGCTTCGAGATGATAAGGCGATACTTCATACGGTTCCGCGGCGCCATCCAGGTAATCAAAACCTTTCTGGATCAATGGCCGGTACCATTTGCTCCGGTCCTGGTATTTGAGCACGATGATATTCCCTTTGTCATCAAGTCTTGCCGTAAGCCGGGAGGACTGGAAGCACATCAATGCCAGTAAGGCCTTTACCCTTGGATAATGGGTGAAGGATTGCCGGGTCAGTAAATGACAGAGCCGGATGGCATCTTCGCACAAGCTTTCCCGGATCAGCAGTTCGGGATGCGAGGAATTATAACCTTCATTGAATAAAAGGTATAGCGAACGTAAAACAGCATCAAGACGTAAAACAAGTTCATCGCCGGAAGGGACATCCATCCCGATCTTTTCTGTTTTTATTTTTTCCTTTGCCCTGTAAATTCTTTTGCTGATGGTTTCCTCGTTGGTCAAAAAGGCTTTGGCAATTTCCCCGCTGCTCAGACCACACAATGTTTTTAGGGTTAGTGCGATCTGTGATTCTTCGGGTATGGCAGGATGGCAACAGGCAAACATCATCCGCAACTGGCTGTCCTGTATCTCGTGATCCAGGAAAAGAGTGCTCACCGTAGGAGAAAGCGTGTATTCCGATTGCAACAGGTAGGCGTATTGAGGGCTGATCGCATCAAATTTTTTTTGACGACGGACCAGGTCGATCGCTTTATTGCGGGCCACTTTGTGCAGCCAGGCTGTGGGATTGTCGGGGATCGTATTAAATCGCCACGACTGCATCGCCTGCAACAGCGTATCCTGTACGATATCCTGTGCGGCTTCTAAGTTCTGCAAACCTACAATACGGGTTAAAACAGCCGTCATCTTTCCCGACTCATGCCGGAAAAGATGATCGGCCAGTTGATTGATATCCGTATTGTGATCCTTCATTTACATATCCATCTTCATGATCTGCCTTACCTGGATACTGCCGCCTGATTCAAAATCAGGATAGCCTTCACAAAGCGCTACCGCTTCATTATAGTCAGCAGCATTGATGATAAAATAACCGCCCACTAATTCTTTTCCTTCAGTATAAGGGCCATCGGTTGCTTTGGACACGCTTCCTTTGACCAGTTTGCCACCCGGGAGCAGGGGCTCACCGGAAACATAGCGGCCATCTTTGGCCAGTTTGTCGATCCAGGCCATCCATTTACCCATATTTTCCTGCATTTGTTCGGGTGATAATTTGGCAGCGCCACCACCGTGAAAGATGTACATGAACTTTTCCATAATTGTTGATTTAAAGTGTTTAATAAAAATTACCGTCTATATGACGAACCAGTTTCCCTCAACCGGACAGACCGGTAATTTTTTTCTGTACCAACAAATGTAGGCAAGACCGGTAGTGACTCAGTTTGAAATTTTTCCGTCCCACCGGCTGCTTCTTGTGCAATAGTCACATGAACAGTATTTACTGAATAATGACGCCTGAACAAACAACTGGCGGCATACCAGCCGATGGGTCCTTGGAATAGTTATAACTACCAATACTATTGCCCTTTACCCTCAGGGTTTGCCAGGGGAACAGAATGGCATCGAGGAAATCTTAAAGCGCTGGAAATGAAGGCTATATTTTGTCTGCAGGTATAGCAACCATGTGTAATCCATGTACTATCCATGTGTAAACCATGTATTCCCCCGTTTAAGAACACATGGATAGTACATGGTTGGTACATGGTTTAGAGTAGGTTCATCACCCTAAAGAGCCAATTTCCCGGTAGTGATTTTATTCAGCAATTGGAACCGCTCTTCCTTTGCCAGGGTCAGACAGGCAAGTAGCGTTGCAGATAGATCGATATGTTAACTTGTACTTCTACATGGTTTAAAAAGCTTAAAGGCTTGGAACTTTCAAACTGAGTCACTACCGGAACCTGTCGATTTTTAGTAGTGTCCTGGTTTGAAATTATTTTGAACCACAGTAGAAGCATAGGTACATAGATTTCACATAGAGGCCTATGTGTTTGACTATGTTCCTAATGTGTCCATGTGGTTCAGCTATCCATTTATATGGCTAAATTTCAAACCAGGACGCTACCCGATTTCTGGTAGTGCACCAGTTTGAAAATTAGGATTTTTCTGTGCCCCAAATAAGTAATTTTAGGCATGGCAACGAAAAAACCAAAAAAAGACCCGGTACAGGCGGCAAGATCTGTCCTTGATACCGTGATACGCAATACGGAGGGTAAGTCTTCTACGCCTAAAAAGGCTGTCAAAAAGAAGAAGTAATTATTTATCCAGGTTGTTCATGTAATCATCAATGCTGTAAAAGCTGAAAAGATACCCAGTAATACCTCCTTCTGTACTCACATCCACACTAATTACATTATCCTTGTTCCTATACACTTTTCGTATCCCTGTCTTTCTCATCGTTGTTCGGTGCCTTACAAATCCTAATCCTTTTATTTGCTTTTCCAAACCATCATAATCCTCCTTAGATAAAATCTGATAGATCAACCGATTGGGCTCCCCTTCGGTATAGTGAACTCCAAACCAAGCCTTAGATTGACCATTCTTATTGTCAAATGACCATTCCACAGATCCCCTGGTGGAGTCTGTTTCTGCTTCTTTCAATGATAATTTCCAGCCATGAGTTGTCAGGTAGCTTGAAATCTGATCTACAGAAGACGACTGGAGCTCCAATGATTTTTTGATAGAAAGGTAATAATCAGAATGTTCAATACAGAAGAACATTACAATGGAAAGCAGTAAGGATTTCATAATCAGTGTATTTGGTCGCACTGCCCCTCTGCGATGCTTAAAAAAAATAACGTGGGACAGATAGCTACCGCATCGAGGCACTGGTATGCCCTTAACTCAATAGACTATAAGCCCACGTTTGACGTGAGCGTTATAGCTTCTTCCTTGAGTTAATAGAAAATTACCAGTTTTCGATGCAAGAATTCAGCTAACGCTAATATGTTTTACCAGCTAAAAGTATGGAAAAATAAGTGGCAGGTTGTTGGAATTACTATAACTTATTTTTCGGGATATTCTTCAGCGGATCGGGCGGTTGGTATCTTTGTAGCGGGCGGACCCGTTACTTTTAAACGGGAAATGCAAGTAAAATATAAAAGCCTCCCCGACTTGAGACCCGGAAGGCTTTTAAGAAAATAAAATTTGGGGGCGTCCTCTGGTGAGGTTGGGCTGATTTGACACCCGCCTTTATCGGTTCGATTCCGATACGCTCCATCTTTTACCTATCATAAAGGTAGGTAACATTTTGAAAAACTGAAACCTAAATTTATGAATAGACTACCATTGGCAAAACGCTGCCAGATCATCCAACTCCTCGTAGAAGGCAACAGTCTTCGTTCTTGTTCAAGGATTGCAGACGTATCGCTCACCACGGTGATAAAGCTCCTGGTTGACGTTGGACAAGCCTGTATCAACTTTCATGACCAGACTATCGTGCAGATCAAAAGCCAGCGCATCCAATGTGATGAGATGTGGTCGTTCGTGTATTCAAAGGAAAAGAATACTCCGGAAGGTGAGACTGGCAAGGGAAGTGTGTGGGTATGGATAGCGATGGATGCTGATACAAAGCTGATTATATCCTGGCTTGTAGGAGAAAGAAACGAAAATTTTGCTCATGCTTTTATGAAGGATCTTGCTTCCCGATTAAAGGGTGAAACTCAAATAACGACTGATGGATACTCACATTATACCGGTGCTATAAACGCAGCATTTGACACTCATGTGGACTTTGCACAACTGGTAAAGCAATATAGCCGGGCGAAAACCGGCGAAGTCCATAACAATAATGAAACTGGAAACGGTGGCAGGTACATTGGCGCTAAAAAAGTGATCATGTTTGGACAGCCTAACCCCAAATTCATATCTACCAGTTATATTGAGCGCCAGAATTTAACAGTACGAATGTGTTCCAGAAGGTTCACCAGGAAAACCAATGCCTTTTCTAAGAAAGTTGAAAATCACGGTTATGCCCTGGCTCTGAACTTCGTTTATTATAATTTTGTAAGAATCCACAGAAGTTTGAGAATAACCCCGGCTATGCAGGCTGGGCTGTGTAAAAAACCCATGACATTTGCAGATATCGCTACTTTAGCCTAAAATATTTTCAAACTGTTGCACTACCCGATTTCTCCCCCATCAAAAAAATCCTTTACATTTGGTATCCTGTATGAAACGAACCCGTAAGATACTGCTGTCACTGTCTTTCATAGGCACCTGCCTGTTGGGCTTGCCTAACAAACACCAGGGGCAAACCCTTTTATCTGAGAGTTTTGAAGGAACCTTTCCCCCGGCCGGATGGACCTTGTTAAACGCGGGGGCCGGTAATAACTGGTCGCAGAATACTAACCCTGCCTATTCATACAGCGGAGTAAAATGCCTGCAGTATGCTTTTAATTTCGGCAACCCGGCCAACACGTGGATATTCAGTTCTCCCGTTAACCTGACTGCCGGTACCACTTACCGGATCTCTTATTTTTACCGCGGCCTCAATCCGATCTACGATGAGAAAATGAAGGTGGGGATCGGCAAGGGCGCCACTATCGCCAACCAGACGACGTTATTACATGACTACCCATTAATAAATAATGCAATATATGCGGAAGGAGTAGATTATTTTATTCCCTCTTCCTCCGGCAATCATAACCTGTCCTTTAATTGTTACTCACCGGAGAACCAGTTGGCCCTCCTGATAGACAGTATCGTGATCAAACCGGCGGCTGTGCCTTCTATTTCATCCTTTTCCCCTAAATACGGTGGCGTGGGAGAAACGATCGTCCTGACCGGGTTTAATTTCACCGGCGTAACTGGTGTAAGTTTTGGAGGAGTTCCCGCTGCTTCTTTTACAATAGATAGCCCGACACAGATCACAGCAGTGGTAGCAGCGGGCGGCGCGACAGGAAATGTAAGTGTGGTCAATCCTTTTGCCACCGCATCGCTGGCAGGGTTCACTTATCTTACCGGGCTTACATTTACCCCGTCTTCGGGCCCGGTTGGTACGCCGGTTACCATAACCGGAACAGGCTTTGACCCTGTAGCGGCGAACAATACGGTATTTTTTGGAGCAGGTAAAGCCGTTGTAAACAGTGCCAGCAGTACTTCATTGCAGGTTACTGTGCCTCCGGGTGCTTCTCACCTGCCTGTTACGGTCAATACGAGCGGGACCATTAAATATTCGATGCTGCCTTTTATTGTTACAATTCCTAATGGCGGAGGCGGCTTCCTGCCCACTTCCTTTGTGCCTGTATTGGATACGGCAACAGGTAACAATCCAAAAAGTGTTTGTGCAGCCGACTTTGACGGGGATGGAAAAATTGATGTCGCTGTTACCAATACCAATGATAATACTATCTCGGTATTTCGCAATACTACCACGGGCGGCGTCATTTCATTTGCCGGCCAGCAGAATTTCTTTGCCGGCACAAATCCTGTTATGATCACCACTGCGGATATCGACGGTGATAATAAACCTGAAATACTGGTTGCCAATATGAATGCGGCTTCCGTTTCTGTGTTCCGGAATACGGGTAGCCCCGGCACGGTTTCTTTTGCTGCTAAAATTGATTTTACTACAGGTGGAAGTCCCGTAAGCATTGCTGCCGGTGATATCGATATGGATGGTAAACCTGATCTGGCGGTAGTGAATTACGATAATAGTAATACCGTTTCCGTTCTCCGGAATACCAGCACGGGCAGCACCATCACATTTGCTCCCAGGATCGATTATATCACCGAGCAGAAACCAGCCTGGGTAGCGATCGGCGACCTGGAAGGGGATGGAAAACCCGAGGTCGTTGTATCAACTGAATACACTTATTATACTCCGTTCCAGCATGCCAGAGTTTCTGTGTTCAAGAACAACAGCACGCCGGGAACCTTATTGTTTGGAACAAGAGTTGATTATCCCACGCAGGACCAGGGTAAAAGACTCAACCTTGTCGACTTTAATGTAGACGGTAAACTCGATATCAGCGTACAAACTCCGGGTGCTGGTAATTCTGTTTTACGAAACACCAGTACCGGTTCCACTATTTCCTTTGCTGCTAAACAGGACCTGGGTTGGGTGGGGAGTAATGTGGGGATCGCAGACCTGGATGGGGACGGTAAGCCGGACCTGGCCCTGGAGAACAATTTTAACTTCATGATGGTATTAAAGAATACCAGTGTGGCGAGTACTTTTTCTGTGGCAGCAGCGCAGTATTATTATACGGCCAGTCCTTCAAGCCCGGGTTTTAGCAATAGCCTGAATGCCTGTATCGGTGATCTGGACGGCGACGGGAAAGCAGATATTATTGTCACCAATAACCTGAACGGTATCTCTGTACTAAAGAATAAAATAAACGAACCCAATCTCCAATCCTTTAACCCTGCTGGTGGAAACACGGGAACAGTAATAACATTGAAAGGCTTTAAACTGGGAACGACCCAGTCGGTTAGTTTTGGAGGAGTGCCCGCACAATCCTTTACTATAATTTCTGATACAGAGATCACTGCCCTGGTAGGAGCGGGGGGTACCGGTGAAATTATCGTTACTACTTTATATGGAACTGCCAGTATACAACGATTCGTATACCCCGGCATTCCTGTTATTACTTCTGTTTCTCCTGAAGCGGGTACAGTTGGCGCCGCTGTCACTATCAATGGTAATAACTTCGATCCTGTACCGGCTAATAACATTGTGTATTTTGGGGCGGTAAAAGCAACTGTCGTATCGGCTACGACTATTGCATTGGTGGTTGCCGTTCCGGCCGGAATCGGTTACAGCCCTGTAACAGTAACGACAAACCAGGTAACGGCTTTCTCCAATAAACCGTTTTTGGTATTATTTTCCGGAGGAGGAACTGCTTTTACAAGTACGAGTTTTGCCCTTAGAAAAGATTTCTCTATCGGATCCAGTCCGAGTGCGCCGAGTCCTACCGGTGTAATAACAGCCGATATGGACCTTGATGGAAAACCCGATATCGCCACAGCGAATTATACTTTTAACAAGGGTGCTTCTGTAGTCCGGAATTTATCTTCTGCCGCGGATATATTTGTGAGTAGCCCCTCAGTGATACAGACCGGTGGTTACACGCTTAATACAACAGCAGGCGACCTGGATGGTGACGGCAAACTTGATCTTATTTTTACCAACAACAACCAATGGACGATTGGTGTACTAAGAAATATCAGCAGCCCCTCTTCGGTTTCCTTTGCCCCTTCCAAAGAATTCTCTACCGGCAGCAGCCCCCAGGATGTTGCCGTGGGAGATATAAATGCCGATGGGAAACCTGATATGGTGGTAACGAATAGCGGCGACAATACGTTTACCGTCTTAAAAAACACATCAACCATTCCCAGTGCAATCACCTTTGAGGCCCAGGCGGCCATTTCCACGGGAGCGTCTACTATTCCCATGGGTGTTTATGTAACTGATGTGGATGGTGACGGTAAACCCGATATTATCACTGCGAACCAATCCTCCAATAATGTTGCGGTATTCCGCAATACGACGGTGAATGGTATTATTTCATTTGCCCCGGTCCAATATTATGCAAGCGGTTCCACACCGAAAGATGTAGTAGTTGCGGATCTGAACGCGGATGGAAAACCTGATATCATTGTGGCCAACCAGAATTCCGTTATGTCGGTGATCCGGAATATGAGTAATCCAGGGAATCTTTTATTTGCGGCTAAAGTCGATTATCCGGTAACCGGCGCCGTCCTTTACGGGATAGCTGCAAACGATATTGATGGCGACGGAAGACCGGACATTGCCGTGGTAAGTCATAATACGTCAAAAGCCTCTGTATTCAGGAATACAAGTACCGGGGGAACGATCTCGCTGGATCCCTATGTGGATTACCAGTTGGGCAACCAGTCACGGAGTATTTTACTGGCAGATATTGATATGGATGGTAAACCTGAGATCATTGCTACCAATTATATCGGTGCGGATATTTCCATTCTCAGGAACCAGGTCGGTGCAGCAGTCCGTACCATATTATGTCCGCCTGTAGCCTCTACTACTTTAACATCAAATATCAGCGGAACGGTTTACCAATGGCAGGTCAATACCGGCAGCGGTTTCACCAATATCAGCGATAATGCTAATTATACCGGCACTGCTACTGCCACCCTGCAACTGGTCAACATTCCTTCATCATGGTACGGGTATGAGTATCGTTGCGTTGCGGATGGTATCAATAGTACTTCGTTTGTTATCATTTTCCAGGATTCATGGATAGGAGGTTCGGGTACTGCATGGGAAAACCCCGCAAACTGGAGTTGTGGTGTTGTGCCGGACAGCAACACGGATGTGATCATTCATTCAGGCACTGTACAGGTGAATGCCAGTACAACGATCCGCAGTTTGAGCCTGAGCCCCGCCGTTAATTTTACTGTAGCACCCGGGATAACGTTTACCATTTTGCATTAAAAAGAAGGTTACTGCCAATTTGCTTAGCTTTAGCCTGACCTGTCCGGTCCAAAATAAAAATCAGTGGATAAGCTTCCTGACGTTTCCGATCCTTTATGGTTTTTGATCACTTCTGCAGTAGTATATACGGTGGTCATGGGGCGTTATTTCCTGTTATCGGGTTTGTTCCAGGCTATTTTCTATAAATGGCAAAAAGATAAATGGAAAAGCCGGAAGATCAACCAGCGGGAATACCCGGCCGGGCAATTCAGGAAAGAGATCGTCCGTAGTAATATCACAGCGATATTGTTTGGTATTTCTGGCGCTGTGTTATTATTGCTGTATCAGAAAGGCTATACAAGACTATATGAAGATATTCACGCATACCCGCTCTGGTGGCTGCCGGTGAGTCTTTTCGCTGCTATGTTATTACAAGAGACCTATTATTACTGGCTGCACCGCTGGATGCACATCCCTTCCGTGTTCAGGATCGTGCATAAATGGCACCACGACAGTCATATCGCTTCGCCCTGGACGGCTTTTTCTTTTCATCCTATCGAAGGATTGATACAGGCGATCTTTCTGCCATTGATACTTTTATTTCTCCCGGTGAATTTATATGTGCTGGTCATCATGCTCACCATCATGTCGGTCAGCAGTGTGATCAACCACCTGGATATCGAGATCTATCCTAAATGGTTTGCGAAGAATTTCATTACAAGATCGATGATCGGGGCTACACATCATTCGCTTCATCATAAGCAATACAAATACAATTTCGGTTTGTATTTTACCTGGTGGGACAGGCTGACAAAGACGGAAAGTCCTGTGTATGACGAACTGTTTGATGAGAAAGCGGGGAGGGAGAAGGTCATAGATCATGGTTAATAGTCCATAGCACATCGCCGTGGCTAACAACTAAAAACCCGCAGCCCATAGCCTGCAGCCCATCGCCCATAGCCCATAGCCCGCAACCCATCGCCCGCAACCCAAACCTCACAGCCATTTAATTCCTGTACACCACGATCGAAGAAGCCCTGTCATTCCAGCCTGTTAACGAGAAACTGGTCCTGGAAGCCATGATCGTAAAGCTCTTTCCCTGGAAATTTTGTTTTTCGTAGACCACCACACGGTAACCCACCGGCACCGTCAGCGAACTCAGGTTCTTATCGATGAAACCGGCCTGCTCCATGGTAGCGTAGCTCCCGGGCAGGAGAGAAGCGGATAAGCCTTTATAGCTATTATCGGTATAAAGCGTTACCAGCTGGTCATTGTTCCCGTAGTTATTATTATAGTTGTTGTTATTGTTATTGTAGCCATAACGTTCTTCGATCACCAGCGACCCGATCCGGTTATTGAGTGTGCTGGAAAGACAGCTGCTGCTTTCTGAAATGGTATAGGATGAACCGCTGAGGTATTCATTATTGATATAGACCTTCGCCCTTAAATTGGAAGGAAGTTCGATAGCGGAAATATTATAACGCAGGAGGCCGAGTTTATTTCCTTCATAGTTGCCAGGTTCAAGACGCAGGCTGTTGCCTCCATAATTACAATCGGCATAGACCGTAGCATAGGTGTTATTCCCGTTATTATAATTATTATTCGGATAGTTAGGCTGGTAATTGGCAGGCCGCGCTTCGATCACGATCGACCTGACCTTATCATTGTATGAACCCGTCAGGCAGCTCTGGCTTTCATCGAAGTTGGTGGAGTACCCGGATGCATTATCACTGTTGAAATACATTTTCACCCGCAGGTTGCCCGTGATATAAAAGGAAGATATATTGGTCTTCAGGATACCCAGCTGGTTACCATAATAAGTGCCGGGGCGGAGACTTTGCGAATAGCCCTTGGAATAGCAATCATTATAAAAGGTCACATAATCGTTGCCGTAATAGTTATTGGGATAGTTGTTGTTGGGGTAGTTATTGTTGTTATTATTATTATTGTTATAAGTAAGGTTTTCCACCACCATGGAAGAGGTATTATCATTCCAGCCATCTGCCAGGCAGGCAACACTGGAAGTATATGTTACCGACTTCCCTTTGAAATCATCATGCTCATAGATCGTTATCCGCATGCCATTGGGTATTTGCATGGAAGAAAGACGGTCGTTGGGGATCTGCATGGAATATCCCTTATAGGAGCCGGGAGTCAGGTAGTATTTCCTTCCCGCATAATTGCATTCTTCAAAAAGGCCGATATTATTCTGGGCAAAAGTTGTAATACAAAGGAAGAGAAGGATAACAGGGAGTGCTATTTTCTTAGACATAGAAAAGGTTTTAGTTGTGGTTGATATGCCGGGTTGTTTTTTTACCATAGGTTACACAGATTATATACAACACAGATTACACAGTTTAGATGCATGGTATTGGTGGTTATTCTAAGTTAGAAACTTTATTTTGGAAAACTCACACATTCCTTCAGCTCCTTCTCTGTATAAGCCAGCTTATATTGCGCCAGCACTTCATCCGGTACGCCATTCCACTGGCTGGGTTTATTTCCATCGTAGCCAATATCTTTTACCCCGATCTCCGAAGTATAAAAACCGGTAGCGGTCAGGTCACGCATCAGGCTGAAGAATTTGACGCCCTGGCTCATTTCCGGTTTGGCCTTTTTGGGATAAGCGATCATGTCCACCAGTTCGATCTGCTGCTCTTTGCTGCAATCTTTAAAGGTCTTTTCATAGCGTTTCAGGCATTGCATATCCAGCCAGCGTAAACCACCTTTCATCGGTACCTGGTGGTTGGGCATATCCTTTACAATGAATTCAATGAACCCGGGCACTTTGGCGTCACTGGCGCTTCCGCTCACATCGTCTTTGGGGATAATGATGTCGGCAAGCACTGTAATGGTTGCAAATTCATGTTCGGTAAAGAACTTTTCTTTTGCCAGTAGTTCCTTCTCGTATTTTAACTCGTCCGGGTTGCGGTCCAGGTTGAATTTGGCATCCGTTGTTTTCGGGTCGCCTGCTTTTTTGTCATCGGTCTTACAACCGGCAATAGCGATAGGTGCGGCTACTACACCCGTGACGATGAGTTTCAAGGATTTTCTTCTGTCCATATTTATCTTTTTTGGCTAAAGCCCGGTTAGTTTATTGTTATACATCCCGCCCTAAAGGAACGGGGTCATTGATTCTTTTAAACTATGAGAATTTGTCTCGCCGCTAATGGCTAACAGCTAATAGCTAATAGCCCACAGCCCATAGCTCACAGCCCAAAGCCTACAAATTCTGCTTCTTCATCTCCTCAATAATATACTCACTCGCTCTCATTGAAAGAGCTAATAT
>DASYLC010000253.1:0-42629 GCA_036009775.1 Chitinophagaceae bacterium | reverse complement strand
TTTTGTCATTGTGGCTGAAAGTCTGCGAAGAATTATTCGGGATAGCGGAATACTAGACGGGTGGACAACTGATATGCAGCAATGGCTTTATGAAAGGGTCGGAACAGTTCATACAGTGCAAGGAAGAGAAGCAGAAGCTGTAATATTTGTGTTAGGTGCGCCCGAGTTACAACAAACAGGTGCAAGAGGTTGGGCCGGAGGAAAACCAAATCTTCTCAATGTAGCGGTGACGAGAGCGAAAGAAGCGATCTATGTGATAGGTAATAAAGAACTATGGCGCAGCGCTGGTTTATTCCGAGAATTATCGGATCGATTATAAATCTCTGATACGCTTCAATAACCTAAGTACGATTAGTTTGTAACGAAAAAAGTGGCATCGCTAATTTGTTCGACCTATATTCGACCCAACAAAAAAGCGACTATGAGTTTTACTTCATAATCGCTTCTCTTTCTTCGTGGTGTGGGGCGGGATCGAACCGCCGACACAAGGATTTTCAGTCCTTTGCTCTACCGACTGAGCTACCGCACCGTTCCTGAAACACATCCTCTCCGAAAAGTGGAAGCCTATCGTTGATTTTGTGCTTCGGGGCTGCAAATATAGATGGAATTCACATAAAATCCACAATTACAGCCTATAAAGTTTCTACATACCGTATTCGCTCAAGAACTTGATACGCATGATCTTCAGCTGTTCCCAGTTAAAATTATACTCGGAAAGCTCTTCCTGCGCTACCTGGAGTGAAGAGGTTTCGCAGGTTTTAAAATACTCTATGATCTCGTCCTGGTCATCCTCGTCCAGCATCTCATCGATGGCATAGGTGAGGTTAAGTTTTGTACCGCTGGCCGCGATCGTTTCCATTTCTTCCAGCATCTCATCCATTCTCCAGCCTTTGTTCCTGGCAATGGTTTCCAGGGAAACTTTTTTATCCGTGTTCTGGATGATATAGACCTTGTTGCCGCTTTTGTTCACCACGCTCTTCATCACAAAATCATCGGGACGTACAATATTATTCTCTTCGACATATGTTTTGATCAGGTCCACAAAAGGCTTCCCGTATTTTATGGCCTTACCCTTGCTGACACCCTGACATTTTTCAAGTCCTTCCATTGTGATGGGATAGAATGTCGCCATATCCTGCAGAGAGGTTTCCAGGAAAATGACAAATGGTGGAAGCGTCTTCTTCTTCGCTTCTTTCTGCCTCATCTCCATCAGCATCGCCATCAGCTTTTCATCCATGGCTGCGCCACCGGTCGTTTCCACACTTTCTTCATCATCAGCATTCGCATCATCATATAATTTATTGAGAACGATCTGGAAAGATTTGGGCTTTTTCAAAAACGCTTCCGATTTTTTTGTGAATTTTAATACGCCGTATTCTTCTATATCTTTTGCCAGCAATCCTTCCAGCAATAGTTGGCGGACCAGCGAATTCCAGAAATGATTATCCCGGTCGTTGCCGCTGGCAAAAGCGTCCAGCGCGTCGTGCCGGAACATCTGTATCTGTGGCGTGAGCTTTCCGCTGATGATCTGCACGACATAATCGGTGGCAAATCGTTCATCCAGTGCTTTGATCGCTTTTAATACGATGCACACTTCCTCTTTAGCCTCTACTCTTTCTTTCGGATGCTTGCAGTTATCACATTGCCCGCAATTCTCTCTTTCATATTCTTCTCCGAAATAACTCATCAGCACTTTGCGCCGGCAGACACCTGTTTCCGCGAACCCAACGGTTTCATTGATCAGCTGGGCACCTACTTCTCTTTCGCTGAGCGGTTTATCCCGCATCAGGTGTTCAAGTTTGCTGACATCCTTATGCGAATAATACAATACACATTTCCCTTCCAGTCCATCACGGCCTGCACGGCCCGTTTCCTGGTAATAATTTTCTATACTCTTCGGGATATTGTAATGGATCACAAAGCGGATATCCGGTTTGTCGATCCCCATCCCAAAGGCAATGGTGGCGCAGATCACCTGTACATCTTCCCCGAGGAACAGATCCTGTCTCTCCGCCCTTAGCTTGCTGTCGAGACCCGCATGATAAGCCACGGCTTTGATACCATTGGCATTCAAAATATCAGCGAGCTCTTCTGTTGTTTTCCTGTTCAGCGTATAAATGATCCCGCTCTTTGTCTTCATGCTTTTGATAAAGCGGACTATGCTCTCATCGGTCTGTGTCTTCTTTATTTTGGGTAATACCTCATAATAAAGATTGGCCCTGTTGAAAGAGGAGATAAAAATATTCGGCTCCCGGAGGTCGAGGTTCTTTACAATATCACTTTGTACTTTGGGCGTCGCGGTGGCCGTCAATGCAATTACGGGTGCATCCGGATTTATCTGTATCATCATTTCCCGCAGGCGGCGGTATTCGGGACGGAAATCATGCCCCCATTCGGAGATACAATGCGCTTCATCAACGGCGAAGAAAGATATTTTAAGATCGGAAAAGAATTCAAGATTCTCCTGTTTGGTCATCGTTTCCGGCGCCACATAGAGCATTTTTGTTTTGCCGGCCAGCAGGTCATCGTGTACTGCTTTTATTTCTTTTTTATTCAGTGTTGAGTTCAGGAAATGCGCCACTTCATCGTTGCTGCTATAACCTCTCACCAGGTCCACCTGGTTCTTCATCAATGCGATCAGCGGGGAGACAATGATGCACACGCCTTCGCTGACCATGGCCGGAAGCTGGTAGCACAGGCTCTTGCCCCCACCCGTTGGCATAATGACAAATGTATCATGCCCCGCCATCAATGATTCAATTGCTTTTTCCTGTGTGCCTTTGAATTTGTCAAACCCGAAATATTCCTGTAAAGCTTTGTGAAGGTCAAAACGGCCGGCTTTGTTTTTCGCAGGAGCTGTCTTCGCAGTGGCTATGGCAGCCGGGTTGGATTCTTTTGCTTTAGCCGTTTTCTTGGCGGCTGGTTTTTTTACTGTTGGTGTTCCCATTACGCTATAATTTCCTCCCACTCCTTCGACTTACTCAGGGTGGGGTGCTACAAATGCAGATTTATTTAAGATACTCATTTTTGCTTGGTTAGCATGCCCGTTCCTGTATCTTTTTTACACAGAACTCGTATTTACCCTATAACTACGTGTTTTTCCAAACGGGGTGGTCAGCGTGTGGTATCAATCTGAATCGGGCCCCGCTCTGCGGGGCTTCACAACTTCTTCCCCGATCATAAGCTGGTTTTGGCAAACAAGGACAGCGAATTTACGAAGGTTTACTCAGCCACACAGGGCCTGAAGCGTTAAATTTCAGGTGTAACGATTGCGCAAGGGGGCTTTCATCTCAAAAACTCTAAATTTGCGGCTCTTAATAGTTATGTCCACTCCGATCAAACAAATTGCTCTCAGGACCATTGAGATAGAAGCGCAATCCATCAGCGGATTGGCGGGCTTTATCAATGATGATTTTGAAAAAGCCGTAAATGCTATTGCCGGCAGCAAGGGCCGGGTAGTCATCAGCGGGATCGGTAAAAGCGCCGTGATCGCACAAAAAATTGTGTCCACCCTGAATTCAACCGGCACTCCTTCCATCTTTATGCATGCCGCCGACGCTATTCATGGTGATCTTGGTATGGTGCAGCAGGAAGATGTGGTCATCATCATCAGCAAGAGCGGTGAAAGTCCGGAGATAAAAGTATTAGTGCCGCTGATCAGGAATTTTGGAAATGTGCTGATCGCGATAGTAGGCAGTATCGGATCCTACCTGGCAAAAAATGCCACGATCATTTTAAACACAACGGTTGAACAGGAAGCCTGTCCCAATAACCTGGCGCCTACCACGAGTACAACTGCCCAATTGGTAATGGGTGATGCGCTGGCTGTTTGCCTGATGGAACTGAAAGGATTCCAGTCAGATGATTTTGCGAAATTCCATCCCGGTGGCATGCTGGGAAAAAAATTATACCTGCGGGTGGCTGATCTTTATCCCGCTAATGAGAAACCGAAAGTGCTGGCGACCCAATCCATAAAAGAAGTGATCATGGAGATGACGGCCAAACGATTGGGGATAACAGCGGTTGTGGATACGGATAATAACCTGCTCGGGATCATCACCGATGGCGATCTCCGGAGAATGCTGGAAAAAACAACAGCGATCGAAACGGTAAAAGCGGGAGATATCATGACCAGTCAACCGCAAACGATAGGTCCGGACGCACTGGCTGTGGATGCGCTGGATCTGCTGCGCAAAAAAGAAATATCGCAATTGGCAGTAACAGAAAATGGAAAGTATTCAGGTATTATACATTTGCATGACCTGGTAAGGGAGGGGCTGTTATAGCTCCGTGCGTTGAAAAATTTCAATGATCGTAAAATAAAGTCTCCCCCGGGAGATTTAGACATGAACAAACATCACTACGTAGCAATAATGGCCGGTGGCATCGGAAGCCGCTTCTGGCCGATGAGCAGGGCCGGTTTTCCCAAACAATTCCTGGATATTCTCGGGACCGGCAAGACCCTGATACAACAAACTTTTGAACGGTACAATAAACTGGTCCCGAAGGAAAATATATATATCGTAACGGCGCAGGAGTATGTTTCGATCGTAACAAAGCAAATACCCGATATCCCACACGAGAACATATTGTCCGAGCCTTCGAGGAAGAATACGGCGCCCTGTATCGCTTATATCGCTTTTAAATTATTAAAAAAGGATCCGAACGCATTGATGATCGCGGCACCGGCGGATAACCTGATCCTTGAAACGGATGAGTTCATCAAAACAGCAAGAAAGGCCCTGGATTTTGTAGATCATATCAATGCACTGGTGACCATCGGTGTAAAACCATCTTATCCCAATACGGGTTATGGATATATCCAGCATGAAACAAAAGAAGCGGCGCCCGGGGTGTATAAAGTAAAAACCTTTACAGAAAAACCCAATGTTGAACTCGCAAAAACATTTATCAGCAGCGGGGATTTTTTATGGAATGCCGGCATTTTTACCTGGAAAGTAAAAAACGTGCTCGCCGCATTTGAAAAACACCTGCCCGAGATCTATGATGTGTTCGCCGCGGAAAAAGATAAGTTCAATACACCTCAGGAAAAAGAAGCGATCGATGCCATCTACCCGCAATGCACGAATATCTCGGTTGATTTTGGCGTTATGGAAAAAGCCGATAACGTTTTCCTTATCCCGGCCACATTTGGCTGGAGCGACCTGGGTACCTGGAACAGCGCCTGGGAAAATAAGGACAAGGATTATTTCGGAAATGCCGTCGTTGGTAAAAAAGTGATGGCCGTGGACGCAAAGAATTGCATGGTGCATGTGCCCGATAATAAGCTCGTTCTCTTACAGGGCCTGGAGGACTTTATCATTGTAGACACCAAAGATGTGTTGCTGATCTGCAAAAAAGACAAGGAACAGGAGATCAAAGAATATGTAGCCGATGTAAAGCGGAACATGGGGGATAAATACTCATAGGCCGGTAAAACGCAGCTCCCGGTCCGTTAAAACACAGGAATAATTCCGAAAACCACCGCTGTTTTTTCTTTTTGCTGAACTATTTTTAGGGCATCATTTGCTTTATGATCGCTTATCCTGTAAATAATATCCTCTTTCTTGATATTGAAACGGCTCCGCAATTCCCCGGCTATGCTTCCTTGCCGGATGGGTGGAAGCAACTCTGGGATACCAAATCGGCATCGCTGGCAAAACACTATGAAGGACAAAGTAATGAAACGCTCTATCCCCGCGCCGGTATCTATGCGGAGTTCGGCAAGATCATTTGTATCAGTTGCGGTGTATTGCAAGGGCAGGGCGATCAGCGAAAGATCATTCTCAAAAGCTTTTCGGATGATGATGAAAAGAAATTGCTGCAACAATTCAATGAAATGATCAGCAAATGGTCCGCGGGCGAGCCCAAATACCTGTGTGCACATAATGGAAAAGAGTTTGACTTCCCCTATTTATGCCGCCGGATGATCATCAACGGACTTCCTATCCCTGCCACTCTCAATATGTCCGGGAAAAAACCATGGGAGGTAAACCATCTTGATACAATGGAGCTCTGGAAGTTTGGCGATTTTAAAAATTATACTTCGCTGAATTTACTGGCCCATGCATTAGGGATCCCCACTCCCAAAGATGATATTGACGGGAGTATGGTCTGGGAAGTATACTGGAAAGAAAAGAACCTGCCGAGAATAGTTGCATATTGTCAGAAGGATGTAATAACCGTAGCACAGATACTGCTGAGGATGAGCGGGGAGGAATTGGTGAGGGGGGAGAATGTTGAAATTAAAGGCTAAGAGGCTAAAAAGAGGGGAAAGAGTTGAAAGAGGGGTTTTCCTTATAGTACTATTTCCTAGTTATATATAAAGCAAAAAAATGTGGGTGTTTTATTTTCCGCATTACCGCACTATCTTGGTCTTCCAAAAAACAAAAAAGTCCGGCAATAACTCTTTTGCTCCTTTTCTCTTTTTAGACTCTTAGCTACGCAAAGAACAAATTACTCTTCCGGTGCTAAATGGGAGGATCTGGTGAGCTGGGAGAATGTTGAAATTAAATCCTAAGAGGCTAAAAAGAGGGGAAAGAGTTGAAAGAGAGGTTTTCTTTATTTTCAATTTTTCCTTTTACCGCAAAAAAGCAAAAGAGCGCAAGTGTTTTTTTCCCCCTTTACGGCATTATCTTAGTCTTCCAAAAAACAAAGGGTTTCAGCAACAACTCTTTTGCTCCTTTTCTCTTTTTAGACTCTTAGCTATGCAAAGAACAAATTACTCCTCCGGCGCCAAATGGGAAGATATTGTCGGTTACAGTCGTGCCGTCAGGGTCGGGAATATCATCGAAGTGACCGGAACGGTGGCCGTGGATGAGAACAGCCTGCTGGTAGGGAAAGACGATGCGTATGGCCAGACAAAATTCATTATTCAAAAGATCGAAACGGTATTAAAGAATGCCGGTGCTTCGCTGAAAGACGTGGTAAGGACAAGAATGTTCGTTACCGATATTTCCCGCTGGGAAGAATATGGGAAAGCACATGGAGAATTCTTTTCCGTCATCAAGCCCTGCACGAGTATGATCGAAGTAAAGGGATTGATAGCACCGGAGTATTTAATAGAAATAGAGGCAACAGCTATTCTTTCCTGATCGTAAATACATTTTAAAATCATAACTATGAAACTATTTATTTCTTTACTTATAGCAGCGATCATCTGCAGCTGCAAGAATGAAAAAAAGGAAACTCCTGTTGCAGAAAAAAAAGAGGCCGTGGTAGTGGACACCACACTGCTCACTGATTCCAGCTGGGGGCTTATTGCTGAGGCAACAGACCTGGCGGGATTGCAAAATAGCTATGGGATCAGCAATGTAAAAGATGACAGGATCTGCGGGGCAGAATGTATCGATTCGGTTGATGTTACCCTGGTATATCCCGGCACCAGCAAGGAATTTATCGTATACTGGGAAGATAGCTTTTACCATAAAAAGATCGCACTGATCCGCTGTTATACCGCTGAAGCCCCTTATCATACCGCCAATGGTATTAAAATGGGAACAACCCTTTCAACGTTATTACAATTGAATGGCAAGCCGGTTGCTTTCTCAGGATTTGGCTGGGATTATGGCGGCGGGATCATTTCACTGAACAACGGTGAACTGGAAAAATCCAATGTTCATTTTAACCTCGCTATCAACGAAAATGTCGATGATAATTCTGTGTACGGAGATACAGAACTGAATTCAGACATGCCATCCGTTAAAAAGGTAACCGATAAGATATATGTGACTGAATTGTTTCTTTCTTTCAACAACCAGGATCGCTAATGAACATCGAGACGCTCCGCGGGTATTGTTTATCCAAACCCGGCGCCGAAGAAACACTTCCTTTCGGACCGGATACGATTGTATACAAGGTCGGAGGCAAAGTATTCCTGCTCACCGGTCTCGACAGTGAAGACCTTCGGTTCAATGTAAAATGCGATCCCGACAAAGCCGTGGAGCTGCGGGAAGAATTTTCCTGCGTACTCCCCGGTTATCATATGAATAAAAAACACTGGAATACGATCATTGCAGATGGTTCGGTTCCTGACAGGCTGCTAAAAGAATGGATCGATCATTCTTATGACCTTGTGATCCTCAAAAAGAAGAAATAGATGCTTTAAGGTTATTTTGGGAGCCCTTTTCCAGCAATAATCCACTCATTCGATTAATTTAGCCGCCTTAAAAAAGCCCCACATGAAAAAGATCCTGGCCGGTTTCTTTGCTTTGTCCCTGGCACTCCCCGTTTTTACCCAAACCTCCGCCACCTCTTATAAGATGACGCTGGGTGAAGAGATAAAATTGAAGAAGGGTACCACGGACCTTGATATTGTGGCAGCAGATAACAGTGGCCTGTATTTCACCGAATCCCGGGTAAGGATGACGGGCTATTTTGTGATTGGCGCTTCTTATGGCGAAGCCATTAAACTGATGAAGCTGGATAAGAATTTCGCTGAGGTCTTCGACAAGGAATATAAAAAAGAACTGAAAGGACTCACTTACCACAGCTTCTAGACACTCGGCGAAGACCTGTATATGTTTGTGACCGACTACGAAAAGAAAGAAAAATTGTTCAAAGTATATGGCGCCAAAATAGATAAAGCAAACGGCGACCTGGTGGGCGATTTCCAGGAACTGGGTAGTTACCAGCTGGAAAGTAAAAAGGATGATTATGAAATGAAGGTCAGCAGTATCCAGAATGGGAACTCGTTCTTAATGGTCAGCAATATTTCAGGCAAAGAAAAAGTTACACTGGGTGTTCATGTACTCGATAAAAAACTGAAGCGGAAGGAATCTGCTATTATCACCCTCCCGGTAGACCCCCGACTGTACACCCTTCAGGATGTACAATACAATAAGAATGAAAAGATCGTTGTACTGGGTAAAGAATTTGAAGAAACCCAGATCGGGAAAAAGAAAAGAAAACGCTTGGTATTCAAGCAATACATGATGTCCGTTTATACTAATCGCGGTGAAAAATTACACGATGTGAAGATGGATTCCGACGACAGGTATGTCATTAGCGGGAGGCTGATCGAGCAATCAACAGGAGAGATGCTGCTGGCTGGTTTTTACAGTAACGCCGCCAGGAAAGAGGAGCTGAACGGATTCTTTATTAACAAAGTTGATGCGGAGAGCGGGACCTTATTGCTCAGTTCTTTTAAAGAGATCAACTCCGGTATGCTGGGCAAGGGTTTTATGGATGATACCGATGATGACGATATGACAAAAGAAGAAAAGAAACAAGCCAGGAAAGCAAAGGATGATGATGACGAAGAAGAATTCCCCAACAGCTTTATCATTAAATCAGTAAACATCAACCCGGCTGATAATTCTATCGTTATTACCAGCGAAGTTTCCAGGTATTCATTCTACAGCTACACCCAGTACAACACTACGGGTACTGGTATAGCCCGTACTACCCGCGCCACGACTTACTATGTTCACCGCTTCACCAACCAGGATATCCTGATCATCAATGCCGATAAGGACGGCAATATCAAATGGCTCAACGCTTTGCCAAAGTCGCAATTTGAAGAGGTCCGGACCAGCAATACTTCGGGAATGGGTCTTAGCTTCCACCGGGACGATGGCCGGTTTTTTGCTTCCGGTGGCGGCATGCCTTATTATTCTTCATTCAGCAGTCTTATACATAATAACAATCTGGTGCTGCTTCTGAATGATCATACCAGCAATAATGTAAACGCGGACTATGGAGATAAAGTAAAGATGGTTTATAATTTCAGGAAGAAAAGCAATGTATACGGGATCTCCATCGATCTTGCTTCCGGGAAAATGACCCGGAAAAATATCGGGTCCAATAATGAAGAAACGATACTCATGCCCCGGCATGCTTTCGTGGTCAATAACGAATTTTTTATTCCCTCCTGGCGTCAGCGTATGATGGCCAAGACCGAATTGCGGTTTGCCAGGATCACTGTAAAATAGTTGCCGGAAAAAAATAATTTGATCGCAGCCCCTTTTGAACAGGGGCCGTTTTTTATGTAAGCCCGTCCGTCCGTTTTAAGGTTATTTTAGACGGAGAGCCTGATAACACCCATTGTTTTCAACTAATTTCACTGTACAAATCATTCTTCATGAAAAAAAGCTCAGTCCTTGTTGTTGCGCTCTGTGTCTGTATGGCGGGCTTTTCACAGGTATCTTATCAAATTTCCCGGGGCGAGGGGATTAAACTGAAAAAAGGAACTGCCGATCTTGCCATTATTGCCGCGGATAACACGGGTCTTTACTTTACGGACGAAAGAAAAGGGGCCGATGTTTCAGAAGGAGGACCGGCTCCTGCATATACTCTCTATAAGCTGGATAAGAATTTCAACGGAGTGTTTGAGAAGACATATAAAAAAGAATTGAAAGGGTTGAATTTTCAAAGCTTCCAGTCACTGGGTAGCGAGCTGTTCCTGTTTACGACCGATTATGAAAAGAAAGATCGTCTCTTCAAGGTATATGGAGCAAAGATCGATAAGAACAGCGGGGAGCTGTTGGGTGGTTTCAGCGAGCTGGGATCTTATCCCCTGGAAACGAACAGGGATAATTATGAGATGAAAGTATCACCCATTCATAATGGAAGCTCTTTTTTAATGGTGAGCAATATCTCTGCCGGTGACAGGGTTTCCATCGGTATTAGTTTATTGGACAAGAGCCTGAAGAAAATAGAGAATACAGTTATCAATCTTGCTTTTGATCCCGGTTATTTCCATCTGCAGGATATTCAATTCACCAAAAACAACAAGATCGTTTTGCTGGGTAAAGAATATGAAGAAGCCCGGATCGGGAAAAGGAAAAGAACCCGTTTGGTGTTCAAACAATTTGTAATGTCTATCTACAACACAAAAGGAGACAAGGAAAAAGATGTGGCACTGAATGCAGACCAGCGGTATATCATCAGTGGCAAACTGATCGAACAGGAAACAGGAGAGCTTTTGCTGGCTGGCTTTTACAGCAATGCTGCCGGAAAAACGGATCTGAACGGGTTCTTTATCAACCGGGTGGACCCGGAAAAAGGAGAGCTGTTACTCAGTTCATTTAAAGAGATCAATTCCGGTATGCTGGGCAAGAGTTATGCAGATGCTGATGATGCACTGGATGAAAAAGAGCCCGAAAAAAAAGCTGGTGAAGAAGGGGAGGAAGAAGAATTTCCCAACAGTTTTGCTATTAAATCAGTCGATATCAACCCCGTTGATAATTCCATTGTTATTACAAGTGAAGCATCGAGGCTCTCGTTCTCTTCTTTTTATACACAACGCTACAATTCACTCACCCGCACTTATACCAATACAGCGACCAGTATCCACCGGTTTATCACCCAGGATATCCTGTTGATCAGCGCAGATAAAAATGGAAATATTAAATGGCTCAATGCACTGCCTAAATCACAGCTTGAAGATCTCAGAACGACGGATGAACATTATGCAACCGGTTTCAACTACTTCTATGACTACGGCAGTTATTTTGCCCCGGCAGGGGGTATGCCTTTTTATTCTTCCTATAAAAGCCTGGTCCATGATAATAGCCTGGTGCTGCTCTTTAATGACCATACCAGCAATAATGTGAACGCAGAGTATGGCGACCGGGTGAAAACAGTTTCCAACTTCAGGAAACGCAGTACTATCTATGGTGTATCGGTGGACCTGGCTACCGGCAAGATGAGTCGTAAGATGATCGCAGCGAACGATGAAGAGACCACCCTGATGCCGCGCCATGCATTTATAATAAAGAATGAAGTGATCATTCCTTCCTGGCGGCAGCATTTGATGGCGAAGACGGAGTTGAAGTTTGCGAGGATCTCCCTGAAATAAGTGGTTTATAATTTTTGCATGAACTCCACCGTGATCAGGGAATCGGGCGTATCTCTTACTATAATTATCCGTCCTGCAAATAAGGTAGCGCAGGTATCGCCACAAAACATTTCCACCTTTATTGGCTTATAAGCAAAGCTTCCGGAAGGTTTATAAAGACCCTTCTCCCGCCACATCCATTTTTGACAATAACCGCAGGTGAATTTTTCTTTGGTGACCGCTCCCTGGAAAAAGATCCCTGCCATTTTCTCTGTTATATTCTCGGGATACGAAAATGGTCCGCCGGCAGAATACTGGATCTTCCAGCAATATTTTTTTGCATCCTGCCTGTCAAAATATACCCCATACTGCTCTGTCATTGCCGTTTCTGTTTTGCCGCATACGATCCCGGCTTCGTTGCCCAGCGCATCGTATACCTGCCAGCAATATTCATGATCTTTCCTGCAAGCAGTGAATAGCAGTACTCCTAAAAATAAAATCGCGCTTTTCATAATTCGTGGGACTAAATTTAGAAACATAAAATAAGAATTCAAAACCGGTTCTGTCATTTTAAGAAATAGTTATCTTTAATTCTATCATTATCAAAAAAATACGTTTTGCATATCCAATCAAAGCTTCCCAACGCCGGCACTACCATCTTTACCGTAATGAGTGGTTTGGCCACCGAATACAACGCAGTTAACCTTGGACAGGGCTTTCCCGATTTCCCGATGAGCGGGGAGTTGACAGGACTTGTCAACGAAGCGATGAAAAATAATTTCAACCAGTATGCCCCTATGCCCGGGTGGATGCCGCTACGGGAGTCCATCGCTGAAAAAGTGGAATACCTGTATAAAACGAAGATCAACCCGGATACGGAGATCACGATAACACCCGGGGGAACCTATGCCATCTATTCTTCTTTTACTGCGATCCTGCAGCCGGAAGACGAAGTAATTGTTTTTGAACCCGCCTATGACAGCTATATCCCGAATATTGAGATCAATGGTGCCAAAGCGGTAGCGATCAGTTTGGTCTATCCCGATTATCATATTGACTGGACTGCAGTAAAGAATGCTGTCACTGCAAAAACAAAAGCGATCATCATCAACTCCCCGCATAATCCCACCGGTTCGGTGATCGGTGAAAAAGATATACAGGAATTAAGAAAGATCGTGGATGGCACGAATATCTTTATCATCAGTGATGAAGTATATGAACATTTGATATTTGATAATATTCCGCACCAGAGCATTCTTCGTTATCCCGACCTGTTGCAAAGAAGTTTTGTTTGTTTTTCTTTTGGCAAGACCTATAACTGCACGGGCTGGAAACTGGGATATTGTATCGCCCCCGCAACGCTGACCAAAGAATTCAGGAAGGTCCACCAGTTCAATGCTTTTTCTTGTTTTACTCCCTCACAGGTAGCGCTGTCGGCCTTTCTTAAAAATAAGGACGCCTATCATTCTCTTTCCCCCCTGATCCAGGAAAAAAGAGATTATTTCAAAAAGCTGATGGCGCAAACAAGGTTCACGATGCAGGAGTCCTTTGGCAGTTATTTTATTTGCGGCACTTACGAAAAGATCAGCGATGAGGGCGACAAGGACCTTGCGATCCGGATGACCAAAGAGTATGGCGTTACCACCATTCCTGTGTCTGCCTTTTATCAAAAAGGAAAAGATGATAAGGTATTACGCTTTTGTTTTTCAAAAAAGAACAGTACGCTCGAAGCTGCTGTGGAAAAGCTTATAAAAATATAGCCGCATGAAAACTGTTTACCTGTCTTTTTTACTTTGTTGCATATTCGGTACCAGCTGCAGGAATAACCCGGAACCAAAAGTGACATACGTGGAAATTGATCAGAACATTGTTCTGGCACAGGACCTGTCGAAAAAAGATCAATGGGTTTTTGAAGATTACGGAAAAGGAGTGATCCTTCTCAGCAATATAAAAGAAAAAGATCCGAAAGGGTTTGCTAATTATCTCAAAACAGAAGGCAGCAGTTTATTCACCCGGCTGACCGATTATCGCCGGTATGACAGCCTGCTTGCCGGTAAGAATATGGATGAGCAATTCCAGGTACTCGCACCGCTATCAACCACGCTTGCAAGACTGGTGCGTATCTGTTACAGTACCGAAACAAAAAAAGGGAAACTGGTGCTGGGAAAAGAAATTATCAGCAGTATGATCGCTTCCATGACCCTGAACGGAAGAACGCTCTCACTGATTGATATAAAATTCCCTGATAAAGAAGCGTTGGATGCCGTGCGTAAACAGGGGTGGGAAAAAGTGCAATCGGGTACTTTTGCAATGATCCAGGGGGCTCTCATCACGATCGGTAATGATTCGCGATTATATGAGAAAGAAGATCTTCTCCGTCTTGCGGCTTTTCTCCCCAACGCAATAAAAGAGGCCGGGTCCGCCCTTGCACCAGGCAGCCGGGACCTGATCGCCGCTGAGTTAGAAAAAATAAATACGGGGTCTTCTTCTCCTGAAATAAAAAAGGCACTGAGCGGACAATGATCGTAACGGCGCATAGTAGTAGTATGGATTATCTTTGCCGTCATGGCCGTTGACAAGCGTTACCAGGGAATTATTTATATGTTGCTCGCAGCACTGGGTTTTTCTATCATGGGTGGAGCCGCGAAAATGCTGAAAGGAAGTTTTGGCGCGGGCCAGCTGGTCTTCTGGAGAAATGCGGTGGGATTAACAGCACTGGCAGCGGGATTCATTATCAGGCCTCCCGTCAATAAAGGTGGTAAATTTCATTTGCTTTTATTCCGCGGTATGATGGGCACAACGGCCCTTTATACATTATTATACTGCATCCTGCATCTTCCTCTTGGTACAGCGATGACGTACAATCTTACCTCCGCATTATTCATTGCAGTATTTTCATTTCTCCTGTTCCGTGAATACCATGGTCGCATTGTGCTGCTGGCGGTACTGCTGGGATTTGCCGGGATGCTGCTGATCTATAGGCCAGCGATGCATTATCCCTGGTATTACCATGTGGCCGGGCTGATCTCCGGGGTCACTTCGGCGCTCGCCTATATCACTGTCAACCGGCTGGCCGGGCATTATGATTCAAGAGTGATCGTGCTATCCTTTATCGGAACAGGAGTGCTGGTTCCCACGGTTTTTATGATCATACGTTATGCTTTCAGCCTTCCGCCTGATGATGTTTTCTTTATCAACTGGCGCTGGCCGGTTGGCAGGGAGTGGCTGTATGTTTTGTGGCTGGGATTGGCTGCTCTCTTTGGTCAATACTTTGTAACAAAGGCTTATGGCGCGGATAAAGCAGGGATCGTTTCCGCGATCGGTTATGCCAACATTGTTTTCTCCGTATTTATCGGCATGGCGCTGGGTGATGCTTTCCCGGACCTGATGTCCCTCTCCGGTATCCTTTGTATCATCCTGAGCGGCGTTATTATTTCCCTGGTAAAATGGAGGGGTTCTCCGCGTTGATCATTCCTGTAAAAAGAGATTTGGTTGTTTAAACTTTATTATCGTATATTTGCGATATAAGATTTAAAAATGGCGTTCAACAAAAAAGAAGAATTCACACAGAAGGAACAGGACCTCGCCGGTTTTGCCAAAGCGATGGCCCATCCGGCCCGTATTGCGATCCTGAAAGTATTGGCCCAGCGGAATGAATGTATCTGTGGCGAGATCGTGGAATCGCTACCCCTGGCCCAATCCACTGTATCACAGCATTTGAAAGAACTGCTGAATGCCGGCCTGATCAGCGGCTCCGTGGATGGTCCCCGCAGTTGCTATTGCATCAACTGGAAAGCGTTTGAAAAATTCAACCAGGAGTTCAATTTTTTGTTTGCCAACCTGAAAGTAAAAAATGAAAAAGCCTGTTGTTAGTCATCAATTCACCTTATCTAACAATAATTAATAGCCAGGGAT
Source organism: Chitinophagaceae bacterium (assembly GCA_036009775.1). GTDB lineage: Bacteria > Bacteroidota > Bacteroidia > Chitinophagales > Chitinophagaceae > JJ008. Next base: position 26,935 of record DASYLC010000253.1, on the reverse strand, counting down.
AAAAAATATATCATGCAAAAACACAAAACGCCCGCTGTCCGTGACGGGATCTTTAAAAATTATTTCGGTAATGACGAGATCGCGAATTTTAAGAAAAGCAAAGTTTCCCGAACAAACATTAAGGCGTATGTTGAAAAGCCAGCCAAAGAGGAACGCCATTACTGCGAAACAGGGCAACGCAGTTCCTGAACTGTTTTCTATTTTTCATCATAAAAAGTAAAGCCATGAACACAAACACTCAGCTCAGCAAAGACCCCGTCAATGGTGGTTGTTGCGGAGGCGGCGTAACCGATTGGGGTTGCTGCTAAAAACAAAAAGAGTCCCGCACGACGGGACTCTTTACCTTTACTAAGATGCCAAAGAAAATTCTTTTTGTTTGTATCGAGAACAGTAACCGCTCCCAAATGGCGCAGGCATTTGCCAAAATGATCGGCGGTTCCCGTGTAAAGGCCTACAGTGCCGGGTCGCAACCCTCCGGCCGGATCAATCAAAAAGCGATCGTGTCGATGAAAGAGGCTGGTTATGACCTGAAAAAGCATCGTTCCAAATCATTGGAGCAGGTAAGAGAATTTGGTCCGTTCGACGCTGTAGTTACAATGGGTTGCGGCGATGCCTGTCCCTGGATGCCGGCAACGCAGTTCATCGATTGGGAGATCCCCGACCCCCGGGAAATGGGTGAAGAAGAGTTCAATAAAGTACGGGACCTGATAAAAGAAAAAGTTGAAGCGCTGATCACCACACTTACTCAATAACGCCGATATATTTTGCCGGTATCGGGTTATCCTTCGTTTCGCTTTCCCATAATATATTGATCACCCACCACCGTTTACCATCATTCCATAGTTGAAAACTATTGATACCCCGCATGAAGGGCTCTTTATCGTCTTTGGTTTTCCGGCTTTCATAGGTACTGAAGACATGAACGATATTCCCGTACCGCTCTGTCCTTTTACCGATCTCTGTTTCAAAAAACCCATTCTTCTCCAGGAAAGGCCCCGAGCTGGTGATATAATCCTCCACGCTCAATGCCCTGCGAACTCCTTCGCCACTGGCCTTTTTACCGGTTGGCATCATGCGGGCATCGGCGGCAAAAAGTGTGCGCATACGGTCCCAGTTCCTTTTTTCACCGGCCGGACCTGAGATGACATCATAAACAGACCTGACAATTGCTTCGGGCGTTGATACATCCGCGGGATTGGCGGGTATGCTGTCCGTTGGGTTTGCCAGGCAGGAAAAAAAAGATAGTATCGCTGTTAACACCAGGGTTGTTCTTTTCATACAATGATTTGTTATCAAGATAGTAAAGATTGTATTCTTTCGATACCCGTTCATAAAACTCTGCTCCATTTGTTTACTTTGCATAAAATCGTAAGGCTTGGACACCCCTTTTCTTTCCCGCAAAGTATATCGATTCCTGTTCTTCCTGTTGGGGATCGTCTGCCTGTTCGGGCTCTTTGTTCCATTAATGGACAATGATTCGGCACATCATGCCAATATCGCTTTACATATGCACCTGACAGGCGATTATGTTTCCCTCGTCGACCATGCAGGCGATTACCTCGATAAGCCACATCTTCATTTCTGGCTGGCGGCTTTTAGTTATAAGCTCTTTGGCGTTAATTCTTTTGCTTATAAATTTCCTTCCTTCTTATTCACTATACTGGGGGTCTATTCCACATTTCGTCTCGGCCGGTTATTGTATGATACCGGGACGGGAAGATTAGCCGCGCTGGTCCTGGCGTCCTCATTTGCATTTATGCTGGCCAACAATGATGTACGGATGGATGCGATACTCACAGCTTCCATCGCTTTTGCCACCTGGCAGCTGGTGGAATTCATTCAAAATAAAAAAATATTGAATGTTGCAGGTGCGGCGCTGGGACTGGCGTTGGGCTTTTGTACCAAGGGACATATTGCTGTATTTGTGCCCGCGGTAGCGGCTTTGTTCTATATCCTGTATCGCAAGGACTGGAAAATATTGTTGAGCTGGAAATGGGTACTGCTATTGTTATTGTTTGCATTATTTATTGCTCCTGTTGTCTATTGTTATTATCTGCAATTTAACCGTCACCCCGAAACCATCGTGCGGGGCAAGGATCATATTGACGGCGTTAAATTTATCCTGTTCAATCAAAGCGTAGAAAGGTTCAGCGGCCAGATGGGCAGTGATGCCAAACAGGATTATCTTTTTTTCCTGCATTCCTTTCTCTGGGCATTTGCTCCCTGGAGCATCCTGGCGTATATCGCTTTGGCAGGGAGGATAAAGAATTTCGGGAAGCGAAAAGAAGAGTGGTTGACGACAGCTGTGTTTTTAGTAATACTGCTTGTCGTTTCTTTTTCCGGCTTTAAACTACCGCATTACCTGAATATTGTTTTTCCCACCACTTCAGTCATGGTAGCTTCCTGGCTTCTGAGCAAACGATCCGATCCGGTATGGATAAAACGGATCTTTGTTATTCAACTCGTCATTACCGGTGTTCTATTACTGGGTGCCGCCGTTATCAATGTATGGGCTTTCCCCGCAAAGAATATACTTGTCATTATCGGGGTGATCATATTACTGGCCGCTGTTTTCTATTTTATAAAAAGCGCTGTATACGACCGGTTGCAAAAAGCGGTTGGCATGTCGGTGGCTGCCATGGCTTTCTGTTTCTTTTTACTCAACTGTAATTTCTATCCAAAACTATTGACCTACCAGGGTGGCAACCAGTTAGCTGTTGCTACAAAAGGAAAAGTGGATCCGGCTGATGTTTATTACTGGAAAGACATGCAAAGTTCCTCTTTTGGGTTCTATTCCGGTTCACTCCGTCAGCAGTTTGCAGACTCCGTTTTGCAACCCGGGAAAAATATTTGGTTATTATATGATATAAGAAGCGAGGAAGAAATAAAACAGGCAGGTTATACGATCGGGCAACGTTATGAATCTAAAGATTACGAGATCACCAAGATCGATATCAAATTTGTAAACCCGGAGAAAAGGGAGAAGCGGTGTACGAAGATGGTGCTGGCAGAGATCTCTAAATAGAGGTAAGAATCTATTCTGCTTTGAAACCCTGCATAAATTTATCAAATATGCCGAGGCGTTTTTGATAGGTCTCTCCTTTGGCAGCCAGTATAACCACAAACCAGGCCTCGCCACCTTCTACAAAAAACCATTTATGCATGCAGGAGGAGCCGCCACAACTGAGGTCTACCTTATACGATTTCCGACCGCTGTTCACGGAGTCGGCCAATTCCGCGGAATTAAAGATCCCGTTCTTATTTCCATTAAAGTATTCTCCTTTCTTATTGCTCAACAACCGGTCGTATACCAGCTCATCCATTTTTTTGTTTTCGGCTTTATCGATGACCGTTATCGAAACATAATCATCAGCTCCGTTTAATTCTGGAAGCGCAAACATAATGTATTGGGTCTTTGCCGTCCGGATCGGGCGGGAGGAATCAGGTAAGAAGAAAGAAAAACGAATGAACGTATCGATGTACCGGGTATAGTTCTTCTCCGCATAAATTTCCATTAATAGCTCCGCGGGATCATCATTATGGGGTAAGTTCCGGTAATAAGTACTGTCTCCTTTCGAGTCAATATAAAACTGTCCCTCTGCTTTGGATATCAAAAAAAAGAAAACAAGAAGAGCGACTATTTGCTTCATTTTATACTATTATAAAATCAGCGATGCTATTACAATCCGGCTGCCTTACTGATCTCCAGCATGCGGTCCATCGGTCTTTTGGCGGCCAACCTCAGTTCCTCTTCCATTTCTATCGCCGGTATTTCATATTCCATACAGAGATAGATCTTCTCCAGTGTATTCCGTTTCATATGCGGGCAATCATTGCAGGCACAGCTGTTATTGGGAGGAGCCGGAATAAATGTCTTGCCGGGCGATGCTTTCATCATCTGGTGCAGGATACCGGTCTCTGTAGCCACGATAAATTCTTTTGACTCATCCGTCTGTGAAAATTTCAACAGGCCCGTAGTGGAACCGATATAATCTGCAATGCGAAGGATCGGATCCTCGCACTCGGGGTGGGCGATCAATTTTGCCTTCGGGTGCCTGACCTTCAGTTTGGTTATTTTTTCCAGGCTGAATATCTCGTGAACCATACAGGCACCATTCCAGAGCAGCATATTCCGCCCGGTAATTTTGTTGATATAAGCACCCAGGTTGCGGTCCGGGGCAAAGATCAGGGGTTGGTCTTTTGGAAAACTCTCTACGATGAATCTGGCATTGCTGCTGGTACAGATCACATCGCTTAATGCCTTGATACCCGCGCTGCAGTTGATATAGCTCACCACCTTATGATCGGGATGCTGCTCCTTGAATTTTTGGAAAAGTGGTGGCGGACAACTATCGCTCAGTGAACAACCTGCTTTCAGATCAGGGATCACCACTTTTTTGGAAGGGTTCAGTATCTTGGCTGTTTCCGCCATGAAATGCACACCGGCAAAAACGATCATGTCGGCGCTGGTCTTTTCTGCCTGTTGTGCCAGACCCAGGCTATCGCCGATATAATCCGCCACATCCTGGATATCTGGCTCCTGGTAGTAGTGCGCCAGGATGACGGCATTTTTTTCTTTTTTCAGTCTTTCGATCGCGGCAAAAAGATCCAGGGTAGGGTCCAGGTCGATATCCAGGAAACCATTTTTTTCAACCGAAGCCAATATTTTTTTTTCGTCTGTCATTCTGAGCGGCGTCGAACAATTCGATTCAGCAATATTCCAACAACTCCAACAACTTTTCAAAATAAAAATTTCGAAACCCTGTATTAATACAATAATAGTATTAATATATTTTTATAAAAAAGAGTTTATTATTATTACAGCTGTGGATTCGTGGAAAAGATCTTTTACAAAATTAACTCTTTACAGTAATTAACAATTCAGGCAGGGTAATCCACATTGTCATTCATTGCTGCTGGTGGATCTGCGCTCTCTTGTTCACATCCCTGTGTACAACAATAACGGGAAAACTTGCTGTTACTTTTTTAAAATAATATTGTGAATAAGGATAGGACAATTGGTTCAATAATCGCCTCTTTCCCCGCAGGGCTATTTAATTCACTATTTCGCTTCCAATCATCCTATTTCATATCCACGTTCCACAGCGGGTAATCCACATAATTATATGACTATTCACAACCTGTTGTGGAGAAAAAGAACGGGAGGCCGTATCAATCCGGATCGTTTAAATGAGTTCGCACTGGCAAAAACAGGTATAAAACAGAAAGCCCTAATTTTAAAGCCTCAAAAAATTGCTGTATGAAGTATATAAAACACCTGTTGGTTGCTTTTTGTTTGTGTATCGTTTCACTGGCGAAGGCCGACGAAGGCATGTGGCTCCCGCTGCTGCTGGAAAAACTTAATGAAAAACACATGAAGAGCCTGGGGATGAAGATGAGCGCCAAAGACATTTATAGTATCAATAATGGTAGCCTCAAGGACGCGATCGTGAGTTTTAACGGCGGCTGCACCGGGGAGGTCATTTCTTCCAAAGGGCTGGTGCTGACCAATCACCATTGTGGTTTTGATGCTATTCAAAACCATTCTACACTTGATCATAATTATATAAGAGACGGATTCTGGGCAAAGTCCTATGGCGAAGAGATCCCCAACCAGAATATGTTCGTCACCTTTATTGTCCGGATCGAAGATGTCAGCAAACAGGCGCTGGCCGGCGTTGTTTCCACTATGGCCGAAAGCGAAAGACAGTCAGCCATTGATAAGAATATGAATGATATCAAAAGCGCTGTCAAAAAAGAAGCTTTCCAGGATGTATTGATCCGTGGTTTTTTTGAGAACAACCAGTATTATATGTTCATCACGGAAACCTTCCGGGATATACGTTTGGTGGGAGCGCCCCCATCGGCTATCGGGAATTTTGGAAAGGACACCGACAACTGGATGTGGCCCCGTCACACCGGTGATTTCTCCATGTTCCGCATCTATGCCGGCAAGGATAATAAACCTACCGCTGCTTATTCGGCCGATAATGTGCCGTATACACCCAAACGATCATTATCCATTTCACTGGATGGTGTTGCCGAAGGGGATTTTACACTGATATTTGGCTTCCCCGGAAAAACAACACAGTATCTCCAGTCTTCGGCAGTAGAACAAATAATGACCGTGAATGATCCTGCCAAGATCGCTATCCGTGAAAAAGCGCTGACGGTTATAGATGGTTTCATGCGCAAGGATGAACAGATCAAAATACAGTATGCCGCGAAATACGCCACGATACAAAACGCCTATAAGAAATGGCAGGGCGAAGTGCTGGGCCTGACAAGTACTGATGCATTGACTAAGAAAAGAACCTACGAAACCGAATTTCAAAAAAGAGTAAATGCGAACCCGCAATGGAAACAATCCTATGGCAGTTTGCTGGGCGACCTGGAAGCAGCATATACAGAAATAAAACCCTACGGTTATGCCCGCGATTATTATACAGAGATCATGAGCAAGTGGGAGCTCTTCACGATCGCTGGCTGGATCAACTCATTAAAAATGGCCTATGAAAAAGATGGCGAAAAAGGATACGCTGCACGCCTGGAACAGGCGAAAACACAGCTCGGCGGACTTTTTGACGAATATAATCCCGTGGTCGACCAACGATTGTTTGAAGTGATGATGGAGATGTATATAAAAGACCAGGATGAAATTTACCAGTCGCCGTTGCTGAAAAAATGGCTGGCTGAAAATGAAGGAAGTGTTGTAAAGCTCGGCGCTAAACTATTCGAAGGAACCATTCTTGATGATAAAAACAAAACAATGGACCTGCTGAAAAAACCAGCTGCGGAAGTTGCCGGGTTTGCTAAAAATGAAAAGATTATAGAATTGTACATAGATCTTATAAGTACGTATTCGAACCAGGTCACTAAAAAACTAAATGAGGTCCAGGCCCGTATCAATAAGCTGAACCGTACCTATATGCAGGCGCAGATGGAAGTGTTCAAAGAGAGAACCTTTTATCCTGATGCCAACAGTACATTAAGGGTGACCTACGGAAACGTAAAAGGTTATAACCCGAGAGATGCGGTAAAATATGATCATTATACTTATCTCGATGGGGTAATGGATAAATACAAACCGGGGGATTATGAGTTTGATGTGCCGGAGAAGCTGAGAACCCTATATAGAAGCAAGGATTATGGACAATATGGTGCGAATGGAAAAATGCCGGTTTGTTTTATTGCGATGAACCATACCACCGGTGGAAATTCAGGCAGCCCGGCACTGGATGCTTATGGCAACCTGGTTGGTCTCAATTTTGACCGTGTTTGGGAAGGAACGATGAGTGATATCAACTATGATCCCTCGATCTGCAGGAATATTATGGTAGATATCCGTTATGTGTTGTTTGTTATCGATAAATACGCCGGTGCCACCCACCTGATAAAGGAAATGAAGCTGGTGCACCCGAAAAAGAGGTAGAATATCGAATAAAGAACAGATGAACAGGGAATTATGAAGTAATGCGGCTACGGGGCATTTACTTCAACATTCTGCATTCCGTGTTCGTCTGTTCGATATTCCCCCGGCCTTTTTTATAGATTTTCCACAGTTTTTCCCCTATTTTTGCCCTCCTTAAAAAGAAGGGTAACACTATGTCTATTATTCAGGATATAAGAGAAAAGTATGCAAAGCTCACGGTGGTGGTTATTGCTGTGGCATTGATCGGTTTTATACTGACCGATTATTTTTCCGGCAAGGGACGTGCGGGTAATGGAAGAGGTTCCAATAGCCTGGGTTCCGTAAATGGAAGGAACATCAACGGGGATGAATTTGCAAAAAAAGTGGACCAGCTGGAAACGAACTATAAGGACCAGGGTTATCCTGCAGCTATGGCAACAAGCCAGGCGCTGAACACTGCCTGGGACCAGGAGGTCAACAATATATTGCTTACTTCAGAGCTGGATAAGCTTGGAATGAAGATCGGCAAAAAGGAACTGGGCGATATTTTATATAGTCCAACCTCTAACCTGGCGCAGGACCTGCGTCAACAGCTGACCGATTCTACGGGCTATGATCCGATCCGCGCCAAACAGAGAATTGATGAGTTGCTGAAAAGCAAAGACGCATCCCTGAAAGTGCAACAGGATAATCTCAACAATTATGTTGAACAGCTGAAGCAGCAGCGTTTGTCGGAGAAATATGTTACGTTGCTGACGAACAGTACCAACTATCCCCGCTGGTTCCTCGAAAAACAAAATGCTGACAATAGCCAGATCGGTAAGATATCCATGGTGAGAGAATCATATGCAAGTATTGTAGACAGCACTGTGAAGATCGATGATAAAGAGATCGCTGAATATATCAGCAAACACAAAGACGAGTTTAAGCAGGAAGAAAGCCGGAATATTGTCTACGTTACATTTAATGCAGCCCCTACAAGCGGGGATTCTGCCGTGGTGAAAAATGAGTTACTTGCTTCCAAAGCTGAATTTGATACGACCGCGAACCTTGCTACGTTCCTGATGGGACAAGGGGTGACCTATACCGATGCTTTCAGACCGGGCAAATCGATCGAGAACCCTGTAAAGGATTCGATCTTTAAATTACCGGCAGGAGTTATATACGGACCTTATATCAACGGAAACAGCTTTGCTCTTGCCAAAGTGATCGCAAAAAAACAGGTCTTCGATACGGTGAAAGTCAGGCATATCCTGATCAGCACCGCGCAAAGAGACCCGCAAACCGGCCAAATGAACCCGGTAAGGGATTCTGTCTCTGCCTACAATTTAGCTGACAGTATTCGTAAGGCGATCGCCAGGGGCGCTAACTTTGATTCGCTCTGCGTTAAATTCTCTGAAGACGACGGAAGTAAGGCCAAAGGAGGAGAATATGATATTATTTATGGACAGATGGTACCGGAGTTCAACGATTTCGCTTTCTCCAAACCTGTTGGAAGCAAGGACATCGTGAAAACAGATTTCGGTTATCATTATATGGAGATCATTTCACAAAAAGGAAGTGATGTGGCCTACAAGCTGGCGGAAATAAAAAAAGAAATTATTGCCAGCCCGGAAACAGTCAATACGGCGCTGGACGAAGCCAATCAATTTGCTGCCGATAGCCGTGATGCGAAAGGTTTTGATGAAGTCTTTGAAAAAACTCAAAAACCAAAGGGACGTGTAAAGGGTATCGCTGTTAGTATCCGTCCTGTCGATGCGCAGGTACAGGGACTTGGCTTTTCAAGACAGCTGGTCAGGAATATATACAAAGGAGAACTGGGCGAGGTCTTAAAACCTGAAAATGTAAACGATAACTATGTAGTAGCTGCCATCACAGCTGTTGCTAAAGAAGGAACCATGAGTGCGGCTGCAGCAAGACCCAATGTCGAGCCCCTCTTAAGAAATAAAAAGAAAGCAGCCATTCTGAAACAAAAGATCGGCAAAGTGACCACGCTGGAAGCAGCAGCAACTGCATTGGGTGGCAAACCGGTTGAAGTAGTTGACAGTATCAGGATGAATTCAACGTCGACACTGGGATATGAACCCAGGATCAGTGGCGCCACTTTCAATCCCGGGAATAAAGGAAAGGTAGTGACCGAACCGCTGGAAGGTGTATACGGTGTATATGTGATCAGGGTAGAAAACGTTTCTGCCACCCCCACTACAAACGGGGATATTGCAGAACAGCGTAAAGTTCTTTACCAGCAGACCAAACAATATATAAACAACCCGCAGGCGCCTGCTTATCCCATCAATGCTTTGAAAAAAGCAGCAACGATCAAGGATAAAAGAGCTGACCGGTTTTAAGAAATATACAACCAAAACTAACCGGAACGGTCCCGCCATCCTGAGCTTGTCGAAGGGGCGGGACCGTTTTGTTTTACGCATCCCGCAAACAAGCCCGCTCCTTATTTGTTATTTTTACATCACCTGCCGCCTTTCTTCAGGAGGACGACGGGCGACTATTAAGCAATGAGTGAACCTTTTATAAATAAAGTAGCCGAAAGCGGGTTGGTGACCATCGACCTGGAGACCTGGTATCCAAAAGGCGGAACGGCCATCTTTGACCTGAAGGATCATTTGTTCATGGGGATGATATTAAAAGAAAAAGATTTCCGCGAAGCGCTGAAGAACCTCGACTGGTCTGTCTATAAAGACAAAAATGTTGCGCTCACCTGTTCGGTAGATGCCATTATCCCGGTTTGGGCATGGATGCTTGTGGTGACCTACCTGCAGCCTATAGCAAAGGAGATCGTGATGGGTGATGAAAAAGAACTCCACAAAACACTGTTCCTGAAAAATATTGCTGCCATTGACACCAGTGAGTTTGCGGATAAAAGGGTCGTGATCAAGGGTTGTGGCGAAACGCCCATCGGTGATTATGTATACATGGAAATAACAAAACTACTCCGGCCGGTGGCGAAGAGCATCATGTATGGAGAGCCCTGCAGTACGGTGCCGGTGTATAAGAAAAGGCTGTAAGTCGGAAAGACGGAAGTAGCTTTGCGATTTTACGCAACAGAAAAAGATTAAAAACTACGAATTAAACGACCAATCATCGGACTTCCTGACCCCTGACTTCCGGTCTTCTCTCAAAACCACCCTCTCTTCCTGAATGCGATCAACATGGCAATTGGAAAAAATATCATCATACCAACTGCGGTGTAAAAGCCCCATTCCTGATGAAAGAAGTTAACATTCGAATCGAAATTCATTCCAAAGATACCGCCGATAACAGTGGCTGGCGCCAGCAGGCAGGTTACGATCGCCATCACTTTCATCACTTCATTCATTTTCATGTTCACGTTGTTCACATGAAGATCCTGTAAGCTGACCATGATATCGCGGTAGTTCTCACTCAGGTCAGAAGCCTGGATGATATGATCGTATACATCTTTGTAATATTTGTTATGACGATCTTCCAGCAGTTCGCTTTCACTGCGTAAAAAACCATTCACCACTTCCCGCACGGGAGAGAAATTCCTTTTTAAGATGATCAGTTCTTTGCGCAGGCGGGTGATATGAGCCAGCGACCGCGGATTATTTCCACGGCTCACTTCTTCCTCTACTTCTTCAATATGATCACCGAGTTTTTCCATCACGAGAAAATAGTGGTCAACGATCAGGTCAAGCAGGGAATAACAGAGATAGTCGGCGCCCCGCTGTCTTATTTTACTGTTGGATGCCTTTAATTTTTCACGGAGATACGTAAACACATCCCGATGAGCATCTTCCTGGAAACTGATCACGACATCTTTGGCCAGGATGATGCTGATCTGCTCCTGCTCGATGGCATGTTTTTCTTCATTATAATAGAGCATGTTCAGGAGGCAAAAAATACTGTTCTCCGCTTCATCCATTTTGGGGCGTTGGTTGATGCTGAGAATATCTTCCACGACCAGGGGGTGGATATCAAAGCAGGCGCAAATGCTTTCTACATCTGCTTTGCGCAGCCCGTCAATATTGATCCAGGTGGTACGGCCGCTGCCCTTGTATAAAAAACATTCATTAACGGCTGTCATCTTTCTTTCCTCGACGGACTCTGCGTTGTAATCATATACGCTCACAATAACCTCTTTAGCCTCTTCCCGGTGAGGGATAATGGTGGGATTGACCGACAGGATTTCTTTGGTCCGCTTCGTGGCAAAGAGATTGGGCAGGTACAGGTATTTCAGGTATTTATCCGGACGGAGTTTCTCGAGGTTCATAAAGGGAAAGTTAGGAAAACTATTGCAGCCGTGGTAAACCCGGGACTTGTTTTGCAGTCCAAGCAATGCAAAAAAATCATACTATGAAAAAAATAATAGTGATCCTGGTTGTACTGGTAACACTGGTCTCTTCTTCACAGGCGCAGAACGTAAGGGTGCAGTTGAATTTCCCGGTGGGTATCAGTATCGGCGCACCGGGTCCCCGGCCGTATACAGGAGCTGTTTGGATTGGCCCCGAATGGCAATGGCGGGGCGGGAATTATGTGCATGTACCAGGTTATTGGGCAAGACCGAATCGTCATAGCGCTGTATGGATCTCGGGTCATTGGAAATACAGCCGTCGCGGCTATCGGTGGGTGTCAGGGCATTGGAGATAAGCAGAGCGCTTATTTCCACTCCACAAGAGGTCTATTGGCGGGAATTAAAAAAATATCGTCACCCAGTTTTGCGGGGATGACCGATGTTGCTGTATAAGTTACCTTGTAGTCTGGCTTGTCAACAATGAATTTAAGAGAAAGAGCTTTCTTTTTTTCAGCAAAGAAATCTTCGTTGGTCAGGGTATTGGCTTTGTGCAAAGCAGGATCTATCCGCAGTGTGTCGGCATTAAAATAACTGGTTACCGTTTTATTTTCGAACTCGACCCTAAGTTCATCGCAAAGTATTCCCAAAACGGTCTCTTTATCCGGGGTAATAGTATATTTCAAAATTTTAATTCCCGGTCCCGCGCAGGACTCCCAGTAAATGGTATCGACCCCCAACCGTTGTGTATACACTCTATTATCCGCAACGCTATATATCAAATAGGGTGATAGGGCACCAGGTGTTTCTATCTTGTTATTCCCCCCTTTATAATAGTAAACAGAATTTTTTCCAATTATATGTTCTATCAGAAGTGAATCGTATTTGTTTGTTTTCCGGACAATCTCTGCCTTATAACTAATCGTTCCTTCAAAAAAAGCTGAAGGGATATTTGTCCTGGTTGATCCTGAGCAGGAAAGCAGGTAGCAAGATAACAACAGAGTGAATAGTTTCGCCGGGACCATAAACAGGATCAGAGTTTATCAAAAAGAGCCCGCAATTTCTCCCTTGTCATGATCTTCTCCCAATCCTTACCCAGCGCATTTTCCCAAAGCGGTCTCATGCCGAGAGAGACATTGATCATTTTATCAAAATCCTCTTCACTCAATCCTTTGCAAATCCCTTTTGGTATCTCGATCTTATTCTTTTTTACCATGTATTTGAATTCTTTTACACCGGCGGGATAATATTCCTCCAGATGATCCATCACGATACAATTGCCGATGCCGTGTTTGGTACCGAGCAAATAGCTCAATCCATAACTCACCGCATGCGCCACACCTACCTGGGAATAGGCAATGCTCATACCGCCGGCATAGGAAGCCATCATCAGTTTATCATCGGATCCATCATCCCACTGTTCTTTATTGATAAATACATCGCGGCAAAGTTGCAGCGCTTTTTCGCCATAACTTTTGCTGAACTCATTCAGGTAAGTTCCTTCCAAACTTTCAATACAATGGATATAACAATCCATGCCTGTGTAAAAACGCTGATTGGCCGGGGCATTGGCCGTTAGTTCGGGATCGAGAATGATCTGGTCGAATGGCGTAAAGTCCGAGTTCATCCCCAATTTTTTGGTGGGACCAGTCAATACCGTGGTCCTTGAAACTTCCGCACCAGTGCCGCTCAGCGTAGGAACACCGGCCTTGTACACACCCGGGTGTTTTACCAGGTCCCAGCCCTGGTAATCGGCAGATGAGCCGGGGTTATTCATCATCAACCCAACAGCTTTAGCAAGGTCCATGGCTGATCCGCCACCGATGCCGATCACACCGCTTACGGACCCGAATTCCTCTTTGAGCTGCTGCGCCAGTTTGTCGACATAAGTGGTCTTGGGTTCGTACGTGACATCGACGAAGATCAGCTTGTCGTTTCCTTTCAATGGGATACGTGCTGCGAGGGATTTATTTTCAAAAAAATGATCGAGCAGGAAAACCATTGGCTTACCTGCCTGTCTCTTCGGAGCAATGATCTCATCCAGTTGGTTGAATGCACCACGCCCGTACACGACGTAACCAACCATTTTAAAATTCCTGAATTGCATATCCGGGGTTTGATGATCAGCAGCAAAAATAAGCGATTCGGGTAGTGTTTGCGGAACAGGCTTTACCGGGTAGTGTTCTTTTTTGAAAACCCTGAACCACATAAATAAACAGAGAAAAATATAGAATTCTATGTGCAAAACCTATGTTTCTTATGTGGGGCCGCCTGCCCTGACGAAAGAAGGGTGGTTCAATTGCTTTTAGAACGAAGCAAATTTAAAACCAGGACACTACCCTTTACCGGTTGTTTGAATAATTAAAACACGAATTGCTATCTTGGGATATATTTTATAAACTAAAACAATGATCATGAAAAGAGTTCTGTTGATATTGTCTTCCGCGGTTATACTGGTAAGTTGCGGAGGGGGTAAATCTGAAAAAAAAGAAACGAAGACCGATGACAAGGTAAGCGCCGAAATGACTGCTTTTATGGGAAAGCTGACCGGCAACTCGGACAATACGGCTGCTGCCCTGAAAGAATTCGGCAAAGATAGCCTGGTCACCAGTGACATGGAGATGTATAACCTGGAGGAACCAAAAGTGCTGGAAACAAATGGCAATTGCTATTTATTCCAGGCCAAATCAGGAATGACAAAAAGAAAATATAATGTCTGCTGGGAAGCAGGTAAGATCGCTTCTGTCGAAGACAAGGGAATGGAATAGTTCGACGGTATGCCAATCCGTCCCGGGTTGGCATATTTTCTTATGTTCTCATAATAATCTCGCTGCCCGCTCCAGATCTTCCGGCGTATCGATCTCTACGCCCATATAATCCACCACCACCATGCGAAGCGGGATACCATTCTCCAGGTAACGCAGGCATTCGATCTTCTCCGCGGCTTCAAGTGTAGAAACCGGCCATACGGTAAAAGCCATCAGGGCCTGTTTGCGAAAAGCATAGATACCGATATGTTCGTACCAGGTCGCAGGAATATTTTTGTCTCTCGGGTAGGGAATAACGCTGCGGCTGAAGAAGAGAGAATTCATCTTTTTATCGACCGCCACTTTTACAAAATTCGGATCCATGATATCGTCATGACCGGTAATGACCTGCATGAGCGAAGCTACCTGTACAGAGGGATCATCGAATTGTGCTAATAATTTCTCCAGCGGTTCTTTTTTTACAAAGGGAGTATCTCCCTGCACATTTACAATAATATCAACATCCATTCCTGACGCAGCTTCGGCGATCCGGTCGCTCCCGCTCTCATGTTCATGAACGCTCATTACGATATTTCCTCCGGCGGCCAGTATCTCTGTAAAGATGATATCACTATCGGTGACAACGATCACTTCGTCAAACAAACCCGTAGCGACTGTCGCATCATAAGTATGACGGATAACGGTCTTGCCCGCCAACGGCTGCATTAATTTACCCGGAAATCTCGTGGCGGCATATCTTGCCGGTATCATTGCGATCTTCTTCATGCTGCAAAACTACACTCCCGAGCCATAAAAAATGACAAGTTGGTTATCGAGCACGTACATATCGAATATATAGCTCGCATCCGGTGAAAACTCAATGTGGATCTTTTGAATAAAGGGAGAATCTTCCTGCCATTTATCCACTTTGATCAGGTATTCCACCTCTCCTTTTTTGATGGTCGTGCTCTTGGTTGGAAACTCATCTTTTTCAGTGAAGAGCTCTTTGAATTCAGGGATCAGGCGTAATAATAAAAATCCCTGCTGTATTGTAAAGCCGGGTAAGAAATAAGAATCGGAACCATATTCATATCCATGGAACTGGTGCCACTCGGCTCCGTTCTTGTATAATTGTTTATCAAGCTCCCAACCACCTTCTTCAATATTATTCATTGTACCCGATTTCACCACCAGCTTAGCGCCGAAAGAAACGGTCACCTGTGCGAAATAATTTTTCATCTCCTTTACGGTAGCCAGTTTCGGGGGAGGCCAGGGAAATAAATAGGAGTCGAGGATATAGCCGGTCTTATTATTGAATTTTACTTTTTGCCAGTAACCTTCTATGGCCTCTGTAACAATGCTTTTTAATTCTTCATCAACCTGGATGATGGCGATCTTTGTACCGTAGGGGATTTTTTCAAGGACCTTCGCCGACGCTTCGGGTTTGTCCCGCATACTTAAACCGGTCTTTGCGGCCACATACATGGTTCCGGATTGCTGAGCTGAAAGATGCAATGATCCCAGCAGCAGTAGGACTACAAGTAACTTTCTCATGGTGTAAGGTTTTGGTGATTCGAACTATTATTCGTGCAGTTTTTGAAATGGTTTTTTTAATAAGCTGACCACATCCTCATCTTTTTCACCCGGATAATAACGATCAAGACCATAACGGATCTCTTTGGTGTCCAGTTTCATGAAAGTTCCCAGTAAACGGTCCCAGATGGAAAACACGGCGCCATAATTACTGTCCGTATACGGTTGTTTCCAGTGATGATGCACTTTGTGCATGTTGGGAGAGATCAGCACAAAACTCAATGCCTTGTCCAGTCTTTTGGGAAGACTGATATTGGCATGCGTAAATGCGGTGGATAATACCACCAGGGTCTGGTAGATCATCACGCTGTACACCGGGGCGCCGGAAATAAAAATAAGCAGGAGAAAAAAGATGCCCCGTAACAAACTGTCTCCGGGATGATGACGCAGACCGGTTGTCACATCTACATTCGTATCGCTGTGATGAATGAGATGAAAGCGCCAGAGCACAGGCGTTTTATGCATCACCAGGTGAACCAGCCAGCTGCTAAAATCGAGTGCCAGTACGCCGATAACGATTGTCATGACCACGCCCGTATTCATCCAGTACACCAGGCCAAACCCACTGTCCCGGCACCAGTCAGACAGTTTGATGATCAGTACGGCAAGACCCGTGTGAATGATCAAATGAATAACGGTGAAAACAAAATTCACACCGGCATGACGCAGTTTATTCTTTTTATAGCGAAGTGGTAATAAGGGAATAGCTCCTTCTATGATCCAGAACAGCAATAATCCGCCAACGAGTATCGCCATCCGTTCGAGCGGTCGTTGTTCCAATGTCTGGAAATATTGAAGAAGATTATCCCACATGATCTTCGTTTATAGTTAAAAGTTACGAAGGAAAAATAAAATAATCATGTTAAACAGCTTCCGCCGGATTTTCTTGCGGAAACTCATGCCGGCAGTCAAAACAATGATGCACTTTACTGACGCCGATCGCGTAATCGCCCAGGAAAAAACCAAGAAAGGCGCTGAACCAGTTGACCGCTTTTCGGACAGGCGATCGCCGCGTGTTCCCTTTTCAATCGTGTCAATATTTCCATCGCCCGCGGAGCTTCTTACTCAATGACCATCAGCTTAATACCGCCGACAGCATTGGTGAGGATCGGATCGATGGTCAGCGTGTTCTCATCTTTTAACCAGCTGGATATCCCTTCTTCTTCCAGCGTTCCCTTAGCGATATGCGCCTCGATATAATTGCTATATGAATTCAGCACAACAGATCTCATAATAAAAAATAAAAGCCCCGGTATTGCCGGGGCCGTATTATATCATTGATTAGCGACCGTACTCATCTCCATATTCTTCCGCGTATTTTTCATAGCGTTTGATGAGAGCAATATTTTTCTTTTCGATCTCGGTCAGGTAACCTTTGATATCTACCGTATTAGGCACATACCAATCTTCCAGTTCGAACATCATACGCAATTCCTTTTTATTGAACGAATAACCATGCCGGGCGAAGATCTCGTTACGCATGAACTGGAGGTCCTCTTTCATCTCGTTCTCTACATCAGCGGCTTTCAACAGTCGTTGCGAGCCCTGCGGATACGATCCGACAGAAGGGTCATACCTGAATTCGCGACGGCTCAACTCGTATTCTTTGGCAGGTCTTTTTTTATCAAATGCCTGCCAGTTTCCTTTTACTTTATCAGGATCCGTGCCACTTATAGTAAAGCTGAACGCACCATCATCTTTATGGTCACCCGGCTCTTTAGCGGTAAAAGTATAAGTGTCCCCATTCTTTGTGAAAGTACCCAGGAACGGCCTGTTGTTGTTGGCCACAATAGTCCGGCCTACTACAGAGTCGCCGGCCATGGCAGTGATCAGCATGGTGATCTTATTATCACCAAAAGGACCAACAAAAGATCCAAGGAATTTTTCATACGGCTCTGATGCTATCTGAAGCGGGGTTTTTTCCGGTGAAGGGCCCGGGGTGGTTGTAGTTACAGCGGGGGAGTCTGCTCCTGGCCCATCTGAAGTTTTGGTATCTGATTTTGTCTTGTCTTTACTATTACAGGCTACCAGTATAGAGCCGGATAACAGGATAAGCAATAGCTTTCTCATGATGAAAGGTTTAAATTTGTGAGTGGTTAAGAATCTGTATTGTCTTTAAAATTAGGATAAATTATCAGTCGTACAACTATTTGGAACGCAGCTTTATTGCTGGCCCTGGCTTTTTTTTGCTGGCTGATGGCCAGTATCACTATGGCCTATATTCCCTATAATACCGACGTGGGCTTCCTCCGGATCAAGCAGCAATATATTAGTATTGATCAATGGAGGATAGCATTTTTTATACATGTGTATGCAAGTATGTGGGTGCTCTTTGCCGGGTTTACCCAGTTCTCTAAAAGGCTGTTAAAACAACAACCCCGGCTGCACCGGGCACTTGGATATATCTATGTCGTAGATGTCCTGCTGATCACCGGACCCGCCGGATTGTTAATGGGCTTCTATGCCAACGGGGGCCCGCTTTCCCGGATCGCCTTTGTTTCCCTGGCCCTGTTATGGATCTTTTTTACAGCAATGGCGCTGGTGAAAGCAAGGAAAAAGGACTTTAAAGCACACCGCCGGTACATGATCAGAAGCTATGCGCTGACCTTATCCGCTATCACATTAAGGGCGTGGAAATATGGCATCACCAATACTATGACGTTACCTCCCATGGATGTATACAGAGTAGTAGCGTGGCTGGGGTGGGTGGGGAATTTGATCTTTGCGGAATGGCTGATCTGGCGTCAGCGGCGAAAGGTAAGGTGACACCTTTTAAAAGGTGTCACCTTACCTTTCGCCGATTGATTATTGATTCAACATCAACGGCATTACCAGCATCAGCAACTCTTCATTATCATCCAGGTCCGTAGGTTTGATGATACCGGCTTTTGTCGGGGTTGACAATTCCATATTTATATCATCGCTGTCGGCCGCATTGAGCATTTCGATCAGGAAGCGTGCATTGAAAGCGATCATCAGGTCCTCGCCGTTATACTGGCATTTCATTCTTTCATTTCCTTCAAAACTGAAGTCCACATCCTGCGCCGCCAGTTGCAGTTCGCTGCCACTGATGCTCAGGGCTACCTGGTTGGTGCTTTTATTACTGAACACACTTACACGACGCAGTGCATTCTGGAAATCGGTTTTATTTACGCTCAGCCTGTACGGGTTATCAGTAGGGATCACCACTTTATAATCCGGGAAACGGGCATCGATCAGCCGGCAACTCATTTGCGTGGTACCATGTTTTACAAATAAATGGTTACTATTATAGCTGATCGTTATTTCGTCTTCATTTGACGGAATAGCGGCCTTTACCAGGTTCAGCGGTTTGCGGGGAACAATGAATGAATCCGATTTGGGGCACTTTACATCTGTTCTTTTATAGCGTACCAGGCGGTGTGCATCGGTAGCCACGCATTGCAATCCTTTTTTATCCAGCTCAAAGAAAACACCTGTCATCGCAGGACGCAGGTCATCATTGCTGGTAGCGAATAATGTTTTATTGATAGCGGTCACCAGCGCAGAAGCGGTCATCGTAAACGAAGTTGTATCGTCTGCTGCTGGTTCCTTAGGGAAATTATCGGGATTCTCACCCATCACTTTATACTTACCATTGTCGCTGGTAATCTCCACGCCAAAATTCTTGTCGATATTGAATGTCAGCGGCTGATCCGCGATATTCTTCAGGGAATCCATCAGGATCTTGGCCGGGATACAAACTTTACCGCTGTCCTTGGCTTCGATGTCAAGCTGAACCCTCATCACGGTCTCCAGGTCGGTGGCCACCACGGTCAGTTTGTTCTTTTCCACTTCAAACAGGAAATCCTCGAGGATGGGGAGCACCGTATTGGCGTTGATAACACCAGCGATATGCTGTAGTTGCTTCAGTAAAGAAGAAGAGGAGGCAATAAACTTCATCAGTAATGGTTTTTATTGTACTGTGGCGAAACTACTGATTTTTGCCATACACAACACACCTGTTTTGCTGTGTGGATTAGTTATTTCCCGGGGTGGAAATAAAGCAGGCGGGCCTTAAAAATCCACAACTATCCGGGCCACGGAACGGGGTCCAACCGCCAAGTTCTTTGTATATTGCCTTTTCTCAATAATGACCCATGTTTGATAAACTTTTTGGACGAAACAAGAAGAAAGACGAACCAGCGGGACCCGTCATTCCTTTCGGACGCTATTCGGATAATAATAAACCGGTGGCCAAAGTGAACCGCTGGACGGATGCGGATACTTTATTCAAGGAAAAAAAATATACCGAAAGCATCGATGCTTTTTTTGAATACCTCCGGGATGACCAGGCACAGAACGTCGTGTATGAACGCAATGGCGCGGAAGGACGTTTCCATCTTTTCCAGGGCTCGAAAATCGTAAGAGGAAGTTTTAATGGCGACCTGCTGAAAGCGGAAGTAACGCTGGCCCGCATGCCGCAAGTTTCGGTACCCGTGATGCGCCGCCTGCTGGAAATGAATTTCAATTTATACTATAGTCGTTTTGCACTCGACAATGACCGGCTCTGTATGAATTTTGATACAGATATCGAAACGGCAAGCCCCAGTAAATTATATTATGGATTAAAAGAATTATCCACCAAAGGCGATAAACAGGATGATTTGCTGGTACAGGATTTCACAATGCTGGAAACGGCAGACCAGGAACATATCACTGTAGTTCCCGATACGGAGAAAAATGTTAAGTATGAATACCTGCAAAAATGGATCAGTGAAACACTCGATACCATTGCCTCAGTGGATGCAGATAAATTCTCCGGTGGCATCGCTTATATGCTGCTGGCGCTGATCTACAAGATCGATTACCTGGTCACCCCGGAAGGAAGGATACTGGCCGAGCTGGAAAAAATAACCGCGATCTATTTTAAAAAAGACGAACGGCCGGTAACGGAAAAGAACCGCGACATGATCGAAGCCTTCAAACAGGTACAGGCCAAGCCGCGGGAAGAGATGTACAGCTACCTGATCCGTTCAAAATTCACGTTTGCGATCGTGGCGCCGCAGCAATACAAGACCGTGGTGGACTCTATACACGGGGCCAACCAGAACCTGACCTGGTACCGCGATAACAATCACCCGTTCATCGCCAACCAGATCGCTGAGTACGGGATCACCTATTGCCAGTATTCGTATAGCTTACCGAAAGCGATCACGGAGCTTATTCATTTATATATGATGGTGAACTACGCGGATTATTTTACGGCACTGGGTTATATGCATCGCTTTTATAACCCTGACACAAAGCAATTCGATTCAGAGGAGATTGTTGAACGGATAAAACAAATACAGTTTACCTGGAAAGAAAAATATCCGTTGATGGATTTTAAAACGCAGAACCTGAAGTTTGATAACCTGGTGAATTTTAATTTCTCGTTCACCACTGAAATGGAATTTTTAAATACAGACCCGAAGTAGTTTATGGTTTTGTTTCGTACCTCGCAATGACGGGTTTATCGTTCTTAAATAGCCGGACTTTTCGCAAGCAGTACAGACTTTCGCATTAGAACAACCATAAACAATAGACTATAAACCATAAACAGTTATTCATGGATTCGCAACAGATCATTGAACAATATCAAAAAGCAATTATTCAAATTGCAACTACCGGCGGCACCGGCACGGGTTTTTATATCAAAGAATTCGATCTCATCGTTACCAATGATCATGTAGTGGCGGATAATGCCGAAGTGACGATAGCGGGGAAAGCTTTTGATAAAGTGCTGTCAAGGGTATGGTATACCGACCATAAGCATGACCTGGCTTTCCTGGAAGCGCCAAAAGGGATCGAGTTGCCGGAAGTAAAACTCGGACGTTATGAAGATATGCATGACGGCGACGCGGTGGTGGCGATCGGCCATCCTTACGGATTGAATTATACCGCAACACAGGGCGTGATCTCCAAAGTGGATCGTATTAGAGACGGATTGAAGTTCATCCAGATCGATGCGGCGATCAATCCCGGTAACAGCGGTGGCCCGCTGGTGAATAATAAGGGAGAAGTGATCGGTGTGAATTCCTTTATCATCCGGGGTGGTGATAATCTTGGTTTTGCATTGCCTGTAAGTTATTTAAGAGATGCGCTGCAAATGTATTTGCCTAATAAGGGACAGGCATCCACCCGTTGTTTTAGTTGTAATTACCTGGTAACTTCTGCGAATATTGATTCTAAAAAATATTGCCCGAGTTGTGGCACTGAAGTAAAACTGCCCGAGATACCGGAAAAAGAGATCGAGCCGGTGGGTGCTGCCAAAACGATCGAAGAGATCTTAAAAGAGTTGGGTAAAGATGTGCGGCTTGCCCGGGAAGGCGTGAACAGCTGGAGCGTGAAAGAAGGTTCTGCCAAAATAAAGATCACGTACAATGCCGAGAATTTCTTTATCGCCGGCGATGCCTATCTCTGCCAGATGCCTTCGGATGCATCGAAGATCAAACCACTGTATCAGTTCTTACTGCAGGAAAATTTCCGGGTGAACGGGCTGGTGTTGAGTTGTGTGAAGCAGAACATTGTACTGAGTTGTATCATGTACGATCTCGATATGACCAAGGAACATGGTGCCGATTCCTTCCGCAATCTTTTCCAGAAAGCAGATCATTATGATGATTTTTTGAAGAAGGAATATAGTTGTTTGGACCGGTTGGAGGAATAATGGTGTCTGGTGTCTCCGCAGGAACACCTGATATGTTTTAGTAAATGATACCCCCTTTCGAATAACGGCGTACATAATCGAAGGATCCGTCTTTTTTCCAGATGCTATCATAGAGTCTGCGGGTTTCCAGGTCATAAAACCTGTCGTTGCGGTCTTTTTCTGTGAACCCGTAACCACCCTTACACTCAAGCCTTCCGTTTTCATAAAAGGTTTCATACGTATGATCGCCATCAACCCGGACATATGCCTTTTGTCCATTCGGGTGATACCGGACCCTTTTGATCATATTGCCGGTGGTATCGTAATGCATTTCATCGACGATCGATCCGGCAGACCGGCTTTCAATGAATGCCAGCAAGTGACCTGCCAGGTATTGACGTTCTACCGAATTTCCATTCTCATATTTCTCTGTGCATTTGCCGGAATAAAGACTGTCTTCGCCATCCACATATGAAAGGGATAAACCGCGTTCATAGCGATCCCGTATTTGTGAACAGCTGCAAGTTCTTGCAGGAACCTTGTGTGCTATCGCCGTAGCTTCTTTTGTTATGATTACACCTTGTTGAGCCGGCCCGGTGGTAGTTGTTGACGTATTTTGTTTCGCCCGGCTGGTACAACTGCAAGCCCAAAGTATAAAAACCCAAAACAAGTATCTCATATGCCAAATTATATTTTAAAACGTAATCCAAAAAAAACGAGCGACCCCGCATACAGCAAGACCATCATCAACCCCCAGTAAAGTTGCACCGAACTATAATATCCCGGATCATAAACAAAAAAGAATGCTGCAATGAAACCAAGGCCCGTAGTGAGGATCGCAGCCCGTTTTAACTTTTGGGGTCTCCGTGAAATAAAAGGAAGCAACAACGATAATACTACAAAGAACAGGAACGTGGGCAGGACAAAACTGATCGCCACAAAAATATGAAGTCCCAATTCCAGCGGACTATCGTCATATGAAAGTAAACGGGCATCAATAATTAAAGCAAATAAGACAAAAACAAGCGGAGCGCAGACCATGGTGGCAAGCCAGAGTTTGATGATGTAGGTCCGGTATCGAAGTTTGCGTGCCATGGTGGTGGATTCGCCATTCAAAGCTACTAACCTTGTTCTGCACTCCTAATTGTCAATCGCTTTTTATACTTTTATTATCAATGCGTAGCCGTCTTAAACATATTCTCTTGTTTGCTGCATGCTGTTTTGTGCAGCTTTTACATTCGCAAACCACCCAGATCATCCGCTACACCACCAAAGAAGGACTGCCTTCCAATTCTATTTACCGCACTATTATCGACCGCAGAGGGTTTTTGTGGATAGCAGGCGAAACGGGAATTACACGTTATGATGGAAGAGTGTTTAAGAATTACACAACTGTGCATGGCCTGCCCGATAATGAAGTGACCGAACTGATGGTGGACAGCAGCGGAACCTTATGGGTCCTTCCTTTCCGGAAAAAACCGGCCTACTATAATGACAAGAAGGACCGGTTTGAGAATAACGATACCGACCCCGAACTCGACAAGATCGATATGGGGAATGTGAGTACGGCCAATATCCTGCAGCACGGCGGTATCGCATTTTGCAATAATAACAGGATGCTCTTTATTTATAAGGATCATAAAACAACTTCGTTCAATACCATCATCAAGGATAAAATAAAAACAAGAGCCGACAGGGTGATCGACTACCAGCCGGATAGATACCTGGTCGTCTGCAGCGACTCGTTGCGTTATATCGAGAACGGAAAACCAGCCAGGGCGGTCGTGTTTGGTTACTATTACAGCTGGTCCGAATATTTTAATAATACCCTGTATATCTCTCAACCCAATGGGATCACTAAATTCAACTTTAATACAAACGGGGAGATCGTCGCCACTGCCAAACAACAATATCCTTTCCAGATAAAAGTGCTGTGCCGTTCCGGTAAGGACCTGGCCGTTACATCCGTGAGCGGGAACACTTATATCGTGGATGCGGGGACACTGGCGCTGAAGGAAAATATCTTTAACCAGTTCATCGTCCGCAATGTGCTGGAAGATCATAATGGTAATTACTGGCTATCCACGAAAGATGAAGGGTTGATCAAGATCCAGCAGAAAAGGATCTCATCGTATACGGAGAATAAGGATCTTGTCAAGAGTTTTAATGCCGTTCTTAAAACGAACAGGATCATTGCCGGGAATAATAAGGGAGAACTCTATGTGTATGATGGATTGTACAATGCCAGCAAGCTCATATTGAACACACCCGAGAACAGTTCGGATACCTGGGTGAGAAATATACTGGAACTGCCGCAGGGTATCTATGTGGCCACGCAGACCGGTTCATTTTTACTGGACAAACAAAATTTTTCGATCAAAAAATCCTTCCTCGATGCTGCCAATAAATCCACCAAGGCCGCGTACAAACTGAATGACTCTATACTATTACTGGGCGGGCATTCCCAGCTGTTTGTGTATAACAGTAATACGGAAAAATATACCGACAGCGTGATCAAAAGAGTAACGGCGCTGGGTAGCGATGACAAGCAACAGATCTATATCGGCTCGGTAGATGGTCTGTACAGGAGGGATAAAGACTCCCTGTATTATTTTGGTAGCAAATACCGCTCGCTTACCTATCGTGTCGTTTCAATCGTCAACAGCAGGGATGGCCTGGTATGGATCGGCCGGAGTTCCGATTCATTGCTGGTATTAAAAGATGATAAACTGATCGCGGGTATCCCATTGGGCACGATCATACCGGGCACGGTATGCAAGACAATGTACAGTAACCAGCCGGGAGAAGTATGGATCGGTACAGACAAAGGACTCAACAGGCTGAACTATCGCTTCGTCGATGGAAAGTTCACCTACAACAATATGTATTTCGGTGTGGCCGATGGATTGATCGGTGAACAGGTCAATGATATCATGATCAGGAATGATACGGCTTATGTTGCCACAACCGGCGGCATCAGTTATTTGCCGGTCAGCCTGCAGTTGCCTTTATCGGATATTGCTACATTCATTACCCGTGTTGCGGTCAATAATATCGATACGGCAATTTTATCATCGTATACATTGCCGTATTCCAAAAACAATATCCGCATTGAATTCTCAGCGGTCGATCTTACCGGTTTCAACCCTTTCTTTGAATACAGCATCAATAATCGCGACTGGATCCGGGCTGAGAATAACCTGCTTTCATTACAGAACCAGCCACCGGATAATTATACGATCCGTATCCGCAGTATCAAAAGAGATGGTACGCCTTCCTCGCAATATGCCGAGATCCATTTCCGGATCAGGACCCCGTTCTGGAAAAGCCAGTGGTTCTGGGCATTGCTGGTGGTTACCGGGTTTGCGGTGACGATATGGTTGATACAACGGAGGAACAGGTTACGCCAGGAAAAAGAGATCGAGAAGATCACGACGGAGAAAAAACTGACGGAACTGGAAATGCAGGCATTGAAAGCGCAGATCAACCCGCATTTTGTTTTTAATTGCCTGAACTCGATCAAGGGATTTATCTATGATAAGAATTATGCGCAGGCGGATATCTACCTTGATAAATTCTCCGACCTGATGCGGAGCACGATCGACAACTCGGATGCGTCACTGATCTCCCTGGCAGAAGAGATACGATACCTTGATAATTACCTGCAGCTGGAGAAACTGCGGTTCAATGAGAAATTCGATTACACTATAATTGCCGATCCGCAGATCGATAAAGAAAATGTATTTGTACCGGCGATGTTGTTACAGCCCTATGTGGAGAATGCTATCCGGCACGGCATCCGGTCTTTGGAGAACCGCAAGGGACAGATCAGTATCACGGCTTCGCTGGAGAATGAAATGCTGGTCTGTATGATCGATGATAACGGGATCGGAAGAGAACATGCGGCCAGGCTAAAGAGCAAGAATCATATTGAATACCAGGGCCGTGGTATGAGTATTTCCAGGAGAAGGGCTGTGCTGTACCATATCAGCCAGGAAATAATCGATAAAAAAGATACAGCAGGCGAAGCTGCGGGAACGTCTATTATTTTGAAGATACCGCTGGAGCTGAAACCGTAATAACTGGTTGGGTTAGAAAATTTTGAACCACGATAGACATATAGGTACATAGGGCTTCACATAGTTGCATACCGGTCACGCTTTGGATATGGCTGTGCATGGAGTGAAGAGGAAGGGTATTGCCATAAGAGTCTCGTCAGGGTCCCGGATAGATCCCGGAATTATCCCTGGCGGGTCTTATGTCCCTGT
>DASYLC010000252.1:0-3577 GCA_036009775.1 Chitinophagaceae bacterium | reverse complement strand
GGGAGCGTCTTTATTATTGTATTAAAACAGAAAAGATCAATCGTTCTTCACTTTCTTCTCACCATCATCGATCTTTATTTTCTTGTCATCTGTCTTGATCTTGATGTCGCCATCGTCTTCTACTTTGACCTTATATTCGCCGTTGTTGTTAGCGGTACCGTCTTCCTTGTATTTATCTTCATCATACACATATTTGTTATCGCCTGTCAGGAGTACATGCCCGTTGATCACCTGGCCCGTTTTCCCGTAGATAGTATCGTTCTTTTTTGTATCAACGTAGATATAAACGGGGTCATGTGTTACTTTATTAACCACTACTCCTGTCTCATCTTTTTCTATTTCTATCGGTTTCCCTGTTGACAGGTCGAGATATCGTCCTTTTGCATCCGAACATCCCCAAAACAACGAAAGCAATACACCTGCTGAAGACAATAATGAAATTAGCTTTTTCATATTTTTAATTTTTATTTGTTTGTTGGCCGCCTGGTATTCGCTCTAAAAATCATCTTCTCATAATTTTCAGGGGCTCCTTTCATAATTTATCGTTTCTTTAGGATAGCCAACTATCAAGCCACTATGTTATTCAGGTAAGAATAAATATTTTCGCCCTGCACGGAAAGATAACCGGGGAGAATATTCCACAAACCAGCCCTGTAAAAGAGTCACTATGATCGTAACCAAAAAAATGTTGATTTTCCTGGTCAGTTGCCTTTTGTTCTCTTTTATCCCGCAGGCACAGGAAGTCCCCGTTTCGATCAAAATAATCAACGTCAAAAAAGAACCGGTCGGTTTTGCATCGGTCACTGTACGCAACAGGATGGATAGTTTGAAGACCATCACAAAAGTTGCCGACAGCAGCGGTATTGCAGTCTTTAACCTCGCCAGGAATAATCAATACAATGTTTCTGTAAGTTCAGTGAACTATCAACCCATTGAAAAAGGAATCCAGGTTACCGGTAACAGATCTGTTTTTAGTTTTACTGCTGAGTCGCTTGGAAAAACACTGGAGACAGCGGTCGTCACTTCCAAAAAACCATTGATGAGACAGGAAGACGATAAACTGATCGTGGATCCTGCCAACCTGGTCGATGCCTCTACCAGTGGTTATGAAGTAATAGAAAAAACGCCGGGGCTTTTTGTGGACCAGGACGGCAATATCTATATCAGCAGTATGACACCGGCCACTGTGCAGATCAATGGACGTGATATGAAAATGAGCGCCGCGGATATCGCTACCATGCTGAAGAATCTTCCGCCCAATTCCATTTCAAAAATTGAGATCGTACGAACACCATCTGCCCGTTATGAGGCAGCCTCCAGCGGTGGTGTGGTGAACGTGGTGCTGAAGAAAGGGGTAAAGATCGGGCTCACAGGAAGTGTCAATGGCGGTTTCCAGCAGGGCATATACGGTAATCAATTCGTCGGGCTCAGCCTGAACAATAACAGCGGTAAAAAAACTTCTTATTTGAATATGAATGTCGGGAAACGGAATAGTTACGAACGATTGGTTACCGACAGGATATTTTCCGTGGATTCCGTACTCAGCCAGGATGCGATGACAAAATATCCTGCAATGAACTTTTATTCTTCCTTTGGTGCTACCTGGGAATTGGGGAAGAAATGGGAACTCACCTATGATGGCGATATCAATTTTAATGATTACGATAATCACTCCGGGAATAAGAACCGCATCCTGAAGATCAGTACAGGGGAATTGATCAGCAACAGTTTTAATACGGTGAACAACAACGGTAACTCCCTTTCCCTGGGCAGTGGTTTTGAATCAAAATATAAGATAGACAGTTTGGGGTCCGAATGGACGAACGATACCTATTTCACCCATTCCACCACCCGCTCCAAACAGGTTTTTGCTACCGACTATTACACACCGGTATTTCCCCGCTCCGGCGGAGATGGAACAGCACATAGCGATCGCAATTACTTCACCGCACGCTCCGACCTGAAATTAAAAATGAAACGCAAGTTCACGTTTGAAGCCGGGTTGCAGGCTACCAACCACCAGTTCAATAATGTCACTGATTATTTCAGGGAAACAAACGGAATACGTGCAAAGGATGCCAGCCGCACCAATACATTTAAATCGAATATCAATATCAATTCCCTTTACCTGCAGGGTGCAAAGACATTGGGAAAGGATTTTGTTATCAAATTCGGGACCCGCCTGGAGAATACGAATATGACAGGAAGACAATTCATCCCGGGTGATACTTCTTTTGCTATTCACCGTACCGATCTCTTTCCTTATATATATCTCAGCAAGAACCTGATGAAGATCGCCGGTTATGATCTGCGGGCTTACCTGGTATACCGCCGCAGCATCCGTCGCCCTTCGTATGACCAGTTAAATCCATTCCGCCGTTATGTGGATGAGTTCCTGACGGAAACAGGTAATCCTTCATTGCGTCCGCAATTCACAGAGAACTATGAAGCCAATATCAGCGTGGATGAAAGACCCATCCTGGCCATCGGGGTAAATGATACCAAAGACATTTTTACGAATGTGATCTACCAGTCGGATACAAGTAATAAACAGGCTTTCCGCACTTATGATAATCTCGGGAAGAACAAGGAATGGTATTTCAGGGGATTGGGGGCATTGCCACCCGGCGGTCGTTATTTCTTTGTGATCGGGGCCCAGTACAATCATAATTTTTACCAGGGCATTTACGAGAACAAACCGTTGTCTTTCAAAAAAGGGACATGGACCTTCTTTACGTACCAGACGTTTAAACTGGACAAGCGTTCTGTAATTACTCTGAACGGGTTCCTGCGTTTAAAAGGCCAGCAGCAATTCTATGAGCTCACGACATTTGGTGCGCTGAATGCCAGTATCAACCGGAAATTCTTTAAGGATAAACTGGTGCTCACAGCCAGTCTCAGCGATATGTTCGCCACCAACAGGAATGATTTCACGATGAACCAGGGATCGGTGAAGGCCAGCGGTTTCCGGCAATCGGATACCCGGCGTTTTGGCATCAACTTCCGCTATAGCTTTGGTATCCGCAAAAAAGAAGAGGGCAATAACCTGTTCAATGACGAACCACCCGGGGCTAATTAATAGTACCGTAACAAAATAAAAGGAACCGTTTGGCCCGGATACCTTATCTTTGCCCCGTTAATTTGAGCGATAGAGCAATTTTAGTAAGTGAACGATTTTTTCTGCTACGCCCTAATCCTGAACTCTGAGTTTATCGAAGAGACCGAAGGATCTGCTAATAGTTAGTCTTCTTTACCCTTGCGCTTCTTCTCAAGTATTTTTAAAAGTTAATTTATTTTTTACATGAACATTTATGTTTCAAACCTGAGCTTCGCCGTTGTGGATGAAGATCTGAAAAGTTATTTTGCCGAGTACGGAGAAGTTACTTCTGCAAAAGTTATTATGGACAAATACACTAACCGCAGCAAAGGCTTCGGTTTCGTGGAAATGAGTGACGATGCTGCCGCACAGAAAGCGATCGCTGAACTGGATGGCGCTACTGTTGATGGTCGTTCTATCAAAGTAAACGTTGCAAGACCTAAAGAAGAAAGGCCTGCACGTCCTGCTTATTCGAACTCG
>DASYLC010000251.1:0-12456 GCA_036009775.1 Chitinophagaceae bacterium | reverse complement strand
AAGTAGGGGAAGGCGTGTCCCATGAAGCGGGTCACACACTGGGTCTTTATCACCAGTCACATTATGATGAGTCCTGTAATAAGATATCAGATTATCATTATGGTCAGGGAAGCGGGGAGATAGGCTGGGCGCCGATCATGGGCGCTGGTTATTACCAGAACCTGACCCTCTGGAACAACGGGCCCAATTCATTGGGTTGTACCAGCATGCAGAACGATCTGCAGATCATTACGACCAATAATGGTTTTACCTACAGAACGGATGACCATGGTAATATATTCAGCGCGGCAACCCTGGTTAGTTTTTCCGGGAACCAGTTCAATGCAAGCGGTGTAGTGGAAAAAAATACAGACCAGGATCTTTTTAAATTCATCTTACCGGCTCCGGGACGTTTTCAGCTGGGAGCGGTTCCTTATAATGTCGGAACGGGTAATGCAGGTTCTGATATTGATATACAGCTGACCTTGTATAACAGTGCACAAGTGGCACTGAATGTCTATAACCCGGGTGCCTTATTGAATTCTGTCATTGATTCTACTATGAATGCCGGAACCTATTATTTAAGGATCGAAGGCAAGGGTAACCAGTATGCTCCGAATTATGCCAGCCTGGGCTCTTATTCGGTGCAGGGAACTTTTACCGGGAACATTGTATTGCCTCTTCACAGGTTGGTTTTGACCGGGGCTTTGAATAATAATAAACACCAGCTGAATTGGGAGATCCTGTCAGATGAACCGGTTACTGTGCTTGAACTGGAAGTTTCTTCAGATGGAATGCATTTTTCTTCCCTGGGTCAGCCAATTAGTTCCGACCGTTCATTTATCTATCAACCGAATTCAAACAATGCACTGCAATACCGTCTCCGTGTAAAATTGAATAACGGCCGCGAATATTATTCCAACCTGGTTACGCTAAAAAATACAAAGGGCCAATCTCAACCCAAATTGCTGAGCAACTTTATCAGCAATAATGATCTTACGATCACCAGTCCTGCAAGATATGAGTATGCGGTGTATGGAACAGGTGGCAGCCTGTATGCAAAAGGACAATTGAAGAGTGGTATGAATACTGTTTTGATCCCTTCCCTGAAAACGGGTGTATATTTTATCCGGTATAGCAACCCTGAGCATGAATGGACAGAGAAATTTGTCCGGCAATAGGAAAGCAATTGTGAGCAACAATTGTAGTTCTGACCGGGTAAGAGAAAGATAGGATCTCTTGCCCGGTTTTGCTTTTAACAGGTTTCTTCGGGGTTTCTTACATGGTATGCTTTTTGGATTTCTATACAGGATTTTCCCAATCAACCACTAACCAAGCAGTAGTCAACGGTAGTGCCTTTGATGTTGTGTAGAAATATTACCTGCTTTTGGGTATCTGGAAAGCAAAATGAAAAAGCTTATTGGATTTTGGATCACGGTGATATTGTGCCAGGCCGGTTTAATGGCGCAGCAGAATGATACAATACGGTGGGATCTCGCTACTGCGATCGTTTATGCCAAAGAACACAATATCCAGATCAGGACCCTGCGGCTGAACCAGGATCTTAGCCAGCAGGACCTGTTGCAGGCGAGGGCGGCCAGGTATCCCAACCTTTCCGGTTCGGCCACACAATCGTATACCAATAGTCGCAATACCGATCCGGTCGTCGGCGGTTTTCAAACGCAGGCAAAGATGGCCGGCAATTACGGATTGAATTCTTCGTGGACATTGTACCGGGGTGGATACCTGAATTATGACGTTCAATCAAAAAACCTGTTGCTCCAGTCTGACAATCTTGCTACACAAATGGTGGAGAATGATGTTACACTCCAGGTAACACAAGCCTACCTGAATATATTACTCGCAAAAGAAACCATTGTGTATGTGCAGGACCAGGTAAATACGTCAAAAGCACAGTATGAACAGGGCAGGATCCGTTATGATCTTGGCAGCATCGCAAAAAAAGATCTGTTGCAACTCGAAGCCCAGGCTGCCGGTGATGAATACAACCTGGTAAATGCACAAAACCAGTACCGGCAAAACATTGTAACATTAAAGCAATTGCTGCAATTACCCACGTCCACCGCTTTTGCACCGTTGGAACCTGACACGCTGATCGTAGAACAGGCTGTTCCTTCGCTTGCGGAGGCGCAAAGGATCGCCCTGCAAAACAGGCCCGAAGTAGAAAATGCTGAGGTGCTGCTAAAAGTTGCAGAGATAGAATTGGATAAGGCCCGGACAGGGTTCAGGCCCAGCCTCAGTCTTGGCGGAGCGGTTTCCACCGGCTATTCCGATAACCAGGAAACCAAATATTTTGGCCAGCTGAACGATAATCTTTTCCAGCGTTTTGGGCTGACATTGTCAGTGCCCATTTTTGATAACCGGATCACCCGTTCAAACGTGCAGCGGTCAAAGATACTGATCAACCAGGCTAAACTTTCACTTACGGATACGCGGACTATTTTGGAACAACAGATCGAACAGGCCTATATCGCATTGTTAAATGCTCACGGGCAGTATAAGGCGGCGACCGTACAGATGAGGGCTAACCAGGAAGCGTATGCTATTTCATTGGAGCAGCAACGCCTGGGTGCGATCAATACAGTGGACCTGCTTGTTCAACGCAATCTTTATATACAATCCGTACAGAATTATATACAGGCAAAGTATAACACGGTGCTGAATTTTAAAATTTATAATTTCTATATGGGCATTCCCGTCACTTTATAGCGTCTTCTATGAAAAAAAGAAAGATAATATGGATCATCGTCATTGCCCTGGTCATTTTTGGAGTATGGTTCTTTGGGTTCCGCAAAAAAAAGGTGGAGATCGTATTGACAACGGAGAAACCCGCGATGGGAAATATTGCCAGCACTATTACGGCTACCGGCACTGTACAGCCCGTTGATACAGTCGCAGTCGGTACCCAGGTCTCGGGTACCATTAGCAAGGTCTATGTTGATTTTAATTCTATAGTACATAAAGGACAATTGCTTGCTGAACTGGATAAAACTCTCCTGATGGCACAGGTCCAGCAGGTGAACGCAGCTATCCAGCAATCGCAGAGCCAGCTTAATTACCAGCGGAGTAATGTGAACCGGCAGCAACAACTTTATAACGCAGGCGCTATCAGCAAAGCAGAATTGGAAACGGCCCAAAATGAATTTAAAATAGCTCAAGCGAATATCAACAGTTCAAGTGCGCAATTGCAGGCTGCGCAGAAAAATTTTTCTCTCGCCAATATCTATTCACCGATAGACGGGACCGTACTGTCAAGGAATGTGAGTGAAGGACAAACGGTGGCAGCCAGTTTTAATACTCCTACATTATTCAGTATTGCCAAAGACCTGGCGCATATGCAGGTAAGGGCTTCCGTCGATGAAGCGGATATCGGCAGTGTGCAAAAGGGGCAGCGGGTGGAGTTTACCGTAGATGCATTTCCAAATGATGTGTTTGATGGAACATTACTCGAGATAAGACTCCAGCCGACGGTGGCAGCAAATGTTGTTACCTATACCACGATCATTGATGCACCCAATACCAGCCTTAAATTAAAACCCGGTATGACCGCTACTGTAACAGTGTTCACACGGGAGGAAAAAAATGTATTGCTGGTCTCGGCGAAAGCCACAAGGTTTAAACCGGACTCATCACTGATGACGAAGTATACGATCGTTCGGGCTGGCCAAAAAAGAAGAAACACAGAAGGAAGTACCTCTGCCAGTGATAGTTTTGGTTCAAAGACCTCCGCTGTATGGATACTGAACGGGACCACTATTACGCAGCGTTTTATCAAGACCGGGCTTGAAGATGGAACACAGGTCCAGGTGATCAGCGGGCTGGCACCCGGTGATGAAGTGGTAAATGGTGTCCAGGCAGGAAAAGTACAAACAAACAGCGAGGCGAAAAGTCCTTTCATGCCGCAACGGAGGAGCAACCAACGGCCGGCGGGGAGTGGTGGAGACAACAGGCCTTCGCGATAAATCTAAAATGAAGATGGCGAACAATATATTGGAGATACAGGATATGAAAAGAGAATTCCGTATGGGTGCTGAAACAGTTCGGGCGCTGAAAGGCATTTCGTTTTCGGTGCAGTCCGGTGAATTTATTACGATCATGGGCAGCAGCGGATCTGGTAAGACGACACTGTTGAATATACTCGGTTGCCTTGACCAGCCTACTTCGGGAACTTATTTGCTGGATAACGTAGATATAAAAAAACAAACCCGCAATGAACTGGCACGCCTGCGCAACAAGAAGATCGGCTTTGTGTTCCAGTCCTATAATCTCCTGGCCCGTACAACTGCGCTTGAAAATGTAGAACTGCCTTTATTTTACAACCCTGCAGTCAGTTCCGCGAAGCGCAGAAAAATGGCCCTCCGGTCACTGGAAGCGGTCAAACTTTCGGACCGGCTTGATCACCTGCCGAACCAGTTGTCCGGCGGGCAGCAACAGCGGGTAGCGATCGCACGGGCTTTGGTGAATGAGCCGGTTATGATACTGGCAGACGAAGCTACCGGTAACCTGGATTCAAGAACCTCTTACGAGATCATGGCACTTATCCAGGAGTTAAATAAACAGGGAAGAACCATCGTATTTGTTACACATGAACCGGATATCGCTTCTTTCAGCAGCCGGACGATCACGCTGAAAGACGGCAAGATAATAAAGGACAGCCCGAATCAAAATATACGCTCGGCAAAAGAAATGCTGGAGAGCCTTCCCGTCAGTGAAGATTATTAAACCAATACGATGAACATATTAAACCTTGTACGTATTGCCATAAGGGCGTTGTTCCGGAATAAAATGAGAGCTTTTCTGACGATGCTTGGTATTATCATCGGCGTTGGCGCCGTGATCGCCATGGTGGCAATAGGACAGGGGTCTAAAAAAAGTATACAGGACCAGCTTTCCACCATGGGATCCAACATGGTTACGATCCGGCCGGTAAGTAACCAGGGAACAGGAGGAGCAAGGCAGGAATCTGCCAATCTTCAAACACTAACACTGGATGATGTAAACGCAATCCGGGAACAGGCGCAATATATCAATGCCGTTTCCCCGGCAGTACAGGCAAGAGGGCAGGCCATCAATGCATCCCTCAACTGGCCAACCACTCTCCAGGGTATCAGTCCCGATTATTTAAGCATCCGCGATTGGGAATTGAAAGAAGGCGTTTCATTTACCGTGGCCGATGTCAATGGGTCCGCTAAAGTTTGCATCATCGGTCAAACCGTGGCGGAGAATATTTTTGATGCGGGGGAGTCACCGGTAGGAAAAGTGATCCGTTTTAATAAGATACCTTTTAAGATCATTGGCGTACTTACATCCAAAGGAGATAATGCCTTTGGGCAGGACCAGGATGATATTATGATGGCTCCGTATACCACGGTACAAAAAAGGATACTGGCCATTACACATATACAAACCATTTACGCTTCAGCGATCAATGAAGAAAGTTCTGTACTGGCCACGCAGGAACTCACGCAGATCATCCGGGATTCCCATAAATTGAGCGGAGGCCAGGCCGACGATTTTACTGTCCGTACCCAGGCGGAACTGATCAGCACATTCAGCAGTACCAGTGAATTATTGACCGTACTGCTCGCTGCTATTGCAGGTATCTCCTTAATAGTGGGAGGAATTGGTATCATGAACATTATGTACGTCTCGGTTACTGAAAGGACAAAGGAGATCGGTCTGCGAATGTCGATCGGCGCCAGGGGTGTCGATATACTCATGCAGTTTTTGATTGAGGCCATCGTGATAAGTATCACCGGGGGAGTGATCGGTGTACTATTCGGCATCGGTGCTTCCAAACTGATCACCCTTTTTTTATCATGGCCCACACTGGTCTCCAGTTCATCCGTGATCCTTTCGTTTGTCGTCTGTGCAGTGACCGGAGTATTCTTTGGCTATTACCCGGCGCAAAAGGCTTCACAGCTTGATCCCATCGAAGCGTTGCGATATGAATAGTTGCACTTCTCTGAATCAGTCATAAGAACGGATTCCGGGATTTAACCGGACTCTTGCGAGATCTGCATAAGACTTTCACAAGACCCTGACGAGACCCTTATTCATATTTACTCTATACTCGAACCATATCTAAAACATTGCGGCATACCCGGACTAAAGGGTTTTACAGGCATAAGGTATTTTAAATTCAACAAGCGGTTAATGACTGCAGTCGAAAGGTTACCGTCTGTGTATATCCCTTCATACCTCAGCCGGATAGTTGATATAATTGCCATAGACAACCGGTTGTTTGTTTACTTAAATAAACATTAGCTATGAAAAAGAATTTGATCTTGTTTTGTTTGCCATTGTTTATCATGAGTGCAGGTGAGTATCCGTGTAAAACTGCAGATAAACAATGGCAGTTATCCGGGCTTGACACGACAACTGTATTTGGAATGACTGTTCACAACGGTCATCTTTATGCCGGTACCAGGGGCAATGGGATTTATAGGTTATCAAATAATGGTCAATCCTGGTCACCTGTGAATACGGGATTGACCAATCTTTTTGTACGGTCATTGCTTAGCGCCGGCACTACTCTTTTTGCGGGGACAAAGAATGGTGTTTTCCTGAGTGCTGATAATGGCACCACCTGGATCTCCGGAAACACAGGAATAGCAGAGGGCATCACCGTTTTTTCATTGCTTTCTGTCAACGATCATTTATATGCAGGTGCTTCAAGTGGAGTTTACCATTCCACGAATGGCGGAGCTTCATGGACATTACAGAGCAATGGGTTTGCCGGTATGCCTTATGTTTATGCGCTGGCCTGGCAAGCCCCCAATATTTTTGCAGGAACTCAGGAAAATAGTATTATGAAAAGCGGCGATAATGGTCTTACATGGACCCGTTCCAATACAGGGATCCCACCGGGCATGACCATCTCTTCTTTGCATGTATTCAACACCACTTCTCTTATGTGCGGAACGGATGGAGCCGGCT
This sequence comes from Chitinophagaceae bacterium, assembly GCA_036009775.1. Lineage (GTDB taxonomy): Bacteria > Bacteroidota > Bacteroidia > Chitinophagales > Chitinophagaceae > JJ008. Next base: position 5,517 of record DASYLC010000251.1, on the reverse strand, counting down.
GTTTTTTGTCCAATGACCAGGGTGCTAATTGGAAGATGATAAACAACGGCATCACCAGCGATCGTTTTTTTGGCCTGACGGCATGTAACAAGGTCATATATGGAGGAGCTTTGAATACAGTATTCAAGTCGGCGGACAACGGACTATCCTGGACAGCATTGCCTGTGGCCGGGCTTCCGCCAAACGTTAGTGTGAATAGTATATTGGTTTACAATAAAAAGATTTTTATAAGTACCGATACGGGGATCTACAGTTATGAAGATATTGAGTAAAGCGTAAGAAAAATGTCAGCTTACCGGTTTTGATAGGTTCCACTTCATGAAACATATACGCGGTTTTAGGGCTGCTGTTCTTTGTTCCTTTTTTTTGAACCAAAGATCATTGGATATAAAATGCCAAGGACCGCTGCATAGAATGCGATCCAGTGTCCTGAGAACCCCCGCAACTGTTGGGAGCGGTAATAATGATATCTTGATTCAGTCAGTACAGCAATGGTCTTTCCATTACTTTCCAGGGTGTATTGCCCGTTCCTCATTTCCACATTACCCGGTCCCGAAATGATAAACAGCACAAAATTGATCACGGCGTAAACAAAACAACATATGATCAGAATGATCAGCCAGCGTGGTGTATTCTTAAATAGAATACTAAACATGACCTTCGGGTTCAATGATCTTATACTGCCGGAATCCTGCAGCGAACGTAGTTCTTCATTTTTTCTCAATTCCAGTATGACAGGTAGCCAAATAAGAAAAATTCCGATATGCAATACCCATACAAATGGAATTCTTTCCTTAACATCAAATCCTGCAACGGAAAGTACATGCACTGTTAATCCCGATAAAAACCCTGCGAGTGCAAAATAAAAAAACCATTTTTTCATTGCTCTGGTATTGATCCTGTTGTTTCCGGTACAAGGTAAGTTTTTATACAGGCAAAAAATGCTGGCCCCGCCAAAACGGGAACCAGCATTTATAAACAACACTGTTTAATGGTTTACTGTTTTATAAATCGTATCACTCTGTTCTTTTCTCCATCACTGTATGTTAACTGGTATATGCCTGTTCCCAACTGACTGACCGGAAGCGGGAAACTATTGGTGCCTTCCTGCACGGTCACTGTTTTTCTCATCACTACCCTGCCTGTTGCATCGCTGATCGTTAGGGGCACGGACATTTTCTTTACCGCGCTGATCTGCAGGTTGACCGTTCCGTCTACTACGGGATTGGGGAAAATGCTGACCGTAAACTCTTCGCTGCGTTGCCTGTTCAGCAGGATGATGTTCGAATATTTAACAGGGCCATTCATCTCTGTCATTCTTAAGCGATACCAGCCTTTTGCCGGCGGATTCAGATCCTTAAAAGAGAATGGACTATTGCAATCCTGGCCCTGTGCGTTCACAGTACCAACCGTTGTAAAGTTTGTTCCGTCCGTGCTTCGTTCGATCACAAACTCAACATCAGTAGTACAGGAAGCCACCCAGCTCAGTTTATTCGCAGTGGACTCTTTGGTTCCGTTTAGAGAAAGGATATGAACCGGCAATACTGCCAGCGAGCTGGCGAAATAAAAAGTGGAGAACGAATTAACGCTGGTAATAAATACATGATCACCACCCCATGTTGTAACGAAAGTGGGGAGCTCCTGTGCCGATGCAGTCATGGTATTGGAACAATTATCATTGTTTTTGAAAACGGATAAATTGCCGATACTTACAATGCCGGAGCCCGGTGTATTTTTCAATTTGTCGAATTCAGTCTTGCGTGTATACAAGCGTACGGAGACCGGAGTAACAGGTGGGTTATCCGTGGTAATAGTGATATTTCTGTCCAGATAATAAAAACCATTTTTTACACGGGTGGGACCATCATGCACATAAAAGATAACATTGACCCTGCCCAGGTTATTGCCATTGGGATTGATCTCTGCTACCGCATCACCATTGCTGTTCGTGAAAGTGATCCACTCATTAATATTGGTTGGATCCACAATTGCAGACCCGCCGGCTGTACAATTACCGGGGTTACCGGGAGCTGCAAAGGCAGGAATTTTTTCGAGGGCTCCGAAATTCGGTTTGGTACCGATCGGTGGCGCAAATTGAAGTTTCTGATCGAGAAGGTCATTGGCCAGATCATACTCGAATAAATTTCCGGCTGATAATGCGCCGGCAAAATAAGTAGTACCGTAAAATTTCCCTGTCTTATCATTCCAGGCAAGTTTCGACTTGCAAAAATAACCTCCAACATCAAGCAGGTCTGCCTTAACCGTATAGATACCGGAAGCAGGATCAAATTCATAGAGCTGTTGACCAAACGTCGTTGTACCGTATAATTTATTGTTGACCGCAGTCAAACCTCCCTCGGGATTAAAACCTGTTGCTGCAGTAGGACCGAAATCATAACGCTTTATGATCCCGTTGATAGCGGGAAAGTATTCGTAGATAGTACCACCGTCGTTTACCCCGCCGTTGTGACATACACCCCACAGGCTACCGTTTAATTCGGTCAGACCGGCTATCGGGTATTTTCCATGCGCAATTTCATCAAACTGTACTTTCTTGGTAAATGTATTTGAACCCAGGGCATATTCCCAGATCGTACCCCAGGAAATACTGTATGGGGAGGTGCCATATAATTTGTTGTTATAGACCACCGGATTTCCAAAAGGGCTTCCGCCGTCCACAGGCCCGTTAAAAGAATGAAGCACTGTGTAGGTATAGTTCGTGGGGTTAAAGCTGTATAACACGCCATCATCAAAAGTTCCCCCAAGCCTGGTACACCCGTATAGTATACCATTATACAATGTCATTCCCTGGTTAAAATCGGGAGAACCATCGAAATGATGACGTACAGTATAAGTATAAGTGGCCAGGTCATATTCCCATATAACACCTTCACCATTATTACCGCCGGAAGAGGTAAGACCAAATGCTTTCCCATTATAATAGGCCACAGACCCTAATGGCGAAATTCCTTCGTTCTGCCGGAATGTGATCTTCGCCATCATACTATTGGGCACAGGGTTATATTCAAAGAACACCCCTGCGAGTCCGCTACCATTAGGGGAGCCCCCATCTGCAAGGCCATACATTTTACCATTATAAAGAGTCATCTGGTAATTGGCCCTGATCCCTTTTTCGGGGGTGCAATCGGCTTTTTTAGTAACAGTATTCCCGACAGGATCATATTCGATCACGGTGCCGTCATTATTGGTGCCCCCGGTTGGATTGATAGAATATAATTTGGTATTATATAAAGTAAACCCGTCTGAATTATTCCCCCCGTTGGTAGCCGTATTTTGTTGTTTTGTGGCGAAGTTGTTGATTGCCGGGTCAAATTCAAAAATAGTTCCATAATCATTAGCACCTTCGTCGGTCGTTTGCCCGTAGAATTTATTATTGTATAAGGTTAATTCTCCCTCCGGCACACTGCCATCATTGCCACCACTAAAAACATGACGGACTGCATAAGCATCTGTGCCCGGGTTGTATTCGAACAGAACACCCAAACTATTGGCGCCTCCTCCTTTGGTTATCCCATATATTTTATTATTGTAAAGGGATAGGATGCAATCCGGGTTAGTTCCCAGGAATGTCCCGAAGTTCGCACGTTCAGTAAATACTCCGGACCCGAGATCATATGAATAGATACCACCTGCGGTTGCAATAGTTCCTGCCGTTGCACATCCCCAGAGCTCATCACCCCATAACAAAAGACCGCCATGCGGGGCGTCATAATCCGTTCCTGAAAAATTATATTTCCGGATAAGTCCATTGGTAGCCGGATCAAACTCAAAGATGAAGCCATCGCTGCCGGTGACCTGGTCGTAGCTGACGCCGTACATTTTATTATTATAGAGAACCAGGTTGGTCCTGGACATTTCGGCACCTATCGTAAACATGTCAACCAGTTTTTCGTACGTATCATTAGACGGGTCATACGCCATGATGATCCCGCTTTCATGGATCCCGCCGCCGGCAACTGTATAGATCTTATTATTATACACCAATCCTTTTCTGCCAAATCCCTCACCTCCGGGTGTAGCAATGGGCAATGCGGGTCGGGGCTTATGTCCGCCCCCATCCATCCGCGTAGTATAGATGGTTCCCTGGTTTTCGTTTCCACCGCTTAAAGTAGTGCCCCAGTATTGGTAAATACCCTGGGATGAGGTTTTCAGGACACTGAGGCAAAAAGCCGCCGATGCCAGTACGTAGATCTGTTTCATAGTGTTGTTTTTGATGCAGTACTAAACTAACACGGGAGAAGGGGCGGTGCTAGCCGACTTAACGGAAAGGGTATTTGGCTTAACGGAATAGGGGTTAACAGAGGGGTATGAGTTCCGGTTGTTGTAAGCCAGGAAATTTATGAGAAATATAAATGTGGAAATTGCTTTCTGTCGTACTTACATGGTTTTCCCTGCCACACTTAATTGACCAGGTCGACTGGCTGTATGGTTTTAAAATTGTAATAGGAAAACTGTCCCTTCTCCCTCTTTTGAATGCACCTGGATATTGCCCTTATGCAACATCATTATCTGTTTGCAGAGACTCAGGCCAATGCCACTTCCATTTTTTTTGGTGCTGAAAAAGGGAATGAAGATCTTGTCCAGGACCTCAGCGGGAATACCGGTTCCGTTATCCGCTACTTTTATCACAGGTTTATGGTTAGTGGATACATAGGCTGTCAGCACGATACCCGGTTTTTCATTATCCTTTACTGCTTCCATCGCATTCACAACCAGGTTGATCAGTACCTGTTCGAGCAGGTCCGTATCGGCTTCCAGCACGAGATCGGTATCTTTCAGGATAGTTTCTAGTTCGATATTCTTTTGTTCCAGCGTTGGCTGCATCAGCCGGAGCAGGTTCTCAAAAATATCCCGTACATATACTTTCTTCAGGTTCAGGGTGGTGATCTTATTCAGGTTACGGTAGGTCTCCGCGAATTTTAGCAGGCCTTCACTTCTTTTCCGGATGGTTTCTATTCCTATTTCCAGGTCGTCTACTGATCCGGGATCGTTCACCGAATATCCTGCAGAGCGTTGCAATCTTTTTTTCAGTGTTTCTGCCAGCGAGGAGATGGGCGCCACCGAATTCATGATTTCATGGGTAAGCACACTCAATAGCTTTTGCCAGGCTTTGGACTCGGTTTCATCCAGCGCTTCATTCACGTTTTGAAAAGCTACCAGTTTAAAGACCTTGTTATCCGTTTGAAAGGCTGTAGCGGATAACAATACTTTAAAAGAATTACGTTCGAGATGAGCCGTCGCGATCTTACTCTCACCCGGGTTCAGGGCAAGTATCGCTTTACTGAGTTCTTCATCTCTTTTACTGAGGGAATAAATAGTCTTCAGGTAAGGAAGCTGCAACATTTTTTTCAGTGATTCATTCATCCAGACTATTTCGCCGCTTTTTTCCTCGTAGGATATTATGCCGGTATCCACCAATTCCAGTATCTTTTGTAAATACTGGTATTGTGTTTCTTTTTCTTTACTGATGACCTTGAACGTGGTATTGATCTCGTT
>DASYLC010000250.1:0-2658 GCA_036009775.1 Chitinophagaceae bacterium | reverse complement strand
GTGGCAGGCAGCTATGTAGTAATAAAAAAGAGACTGATAATAGTGGTCGGAAGTGTCTATTAACGTTGCAGCATAGTGTGATAGTTGTTTTGTTTTTTCGTATTGTTCGATTCTATTAAACGAGTCACAAACTTCGGCCATTCTTTGCAACTGTTCTTTTTTAGTTTTAAGATGGCTTATATCAGGAATAATGTCCTGTGCCCGGCTGTTAACGTATGTGGCAAAGAATAAAACTAGGATTGAAGCTTTTAGCATTATACCAGCTTTAATTTTGAAACGACGGTTTTATAAGTTTTGCCAATCGGAATTACCTGGTTGCCACAAATGATTTTATCAGTATGTAATTCTTTTACTTTGTTAACTGCAACTGCATAGCTTCGATGCACCCTTAAAAATTTATTGCCTGATAGTTTCTCTAAAAAACCCGTCAGTGTTGTCAGTGTCAGGTAGTTTTTCTTCTCCGTCACCACTTTAGTGTAGTCCTGCATGGCCTCGAGATATATGATATCTTCCTGCGGCAGTTTGACCTGGTTATGCCCGTCTTTAATGATCAGGCATTCTTTTTCAAATAACACTTCATAGGACATTGCTTTTTGTTTCATGTCCCAATATTCTTCGATACGACGGGCGGTATGTGTAAAACGTTCTGCTGTCAGGGGTTTTAATATAAAATCAAGGGCAGACAATTCAAATCCTTCCAGGGCAAATTCCGGGTGGGAAGAAATAAAAACAGCCAGGGGTACTTTTTCTTTCAGCTGCCGCAATAGCTGCAGACCATTCAACCCCGGCATCTCAATATCCAGGAATACCAGGTCAGGTTGCAGCGTCTCCACCGCGGCGAGGCCATCAGCAGGATTAGAATAGTTGCCGCAATGTTGAAGAAAGGCGAATGGGGAAGAATACTCCTTTAATATCAACAGGTCAACCGGGTTGTCGTCTATGGCAATAAAACGGATGGTTTTCTGTATCAAAAGGGACGATTATAGTATTCAAATATAAGTGTTTGTATTGGCTTATTTTTTCCGAAATTTGCCGTACTTAAGACAGAACTATGATCGATATAAAAGTGCCAACTGTAGGCGAATCCATCAATGAAGTGACCCTGCTGAAATGGAATAAAAAGGACGGGGAATACGTAGAAAGAGATGAAGTGATCGCTGAACTGGAAAGTGAAAAAGCAACCTTCGAAGTGAATGCCGAACAGGCCGGGGTATTGAAACTGGGCGGGATAAAAGAAGGCGATACCATTAAGATCGGTGACCTGCTGGCCAGTATCGACGATTCGGCTGCAAAACCTTCCGGCAATGGCGCCGCCGTCAAGGAAGAAAAAGCGGAAAAGGAAGAAAAGAAGGAAGAGCCTAAAAAAGAAGAGAAACCTGTCAAACAGGAACCGGGCGCTCCTGTTACAGCTGTTCCTAACGACCCCCCTGCCGGTGAAACAGGTATCAAAGCAAGTCCTGTGGCCTCCGCGATCATCGCGGATAAAAAAGTAGATCCTAAAACAGTAACTCCTACAGGACCGCAGGGAAAAATATTAAAGGATGATGTACTCGCTGCTTTATCCAATCCCGGGAAGAAAGCATTTGCAGGAACAGAACTGAATACCCGCAATACACGGACAGAAAAAATGAGCAACCTGCGCAAAACTATTTCCCGGCGCCTGGTTGAAGCAAAGAATACGACCGCGATGCTCACCACTTTCAATGAAGTGGATATGAGCAACATCATGACGGTCCGGACAAAATACAAAGACAAGTTCAAAGAGATGCATGGTGTCGGTCTCGGCTTTATGAGCTTTTTTGCCAAAGCCTGTGCGGTAGCGCTGGGCGAATGGCCTTCTGTGAATGCGTATATCGATGGTGACCAGCTGGTCTATCATGATTATGCCGATATCAGTATTGCCGTGAGTACGCCCAGAGGACTAACGGTTCCCGTGATGCGCAACGTGGAAAGCATGAGTATGGCGGATGTGGAAAAGAAGGTGGTGGAACTGGCCGGTAAAGCCCGGGACAGTAAACTGACGACCGAAGACCTGACGGGCGGAACCTTTACGATCACCAATGGTGGTGTGTTCGGTTCTTTAATGAGTACGCCGATCATCAATATACCACAGAGTGCGATCCTCGGTATGCACAAGATAGAAGAGCGTCCCATGGCTGTCAACGGGCAGGTGGTGATCAAACCCATGATGTACCTGGCATTGAGCTATGATCACAGGATCATTGACGGGAGAGAGTCGGTGAGCTTTTTGGTACGGGTGAAAGAATTGCTTGAGAATCCTGAGCAGTTGCTGATTGGGAAGGATCCGGTGAAGACATTATTGGGAGTGTAAATCCATCAAAAGTATTTTATAATACCAGCGATTGTCCTATACGATCGTTTTTTTATTTTAAGTTTGACTGTGAGCCGCTATCATTCATACCTGAATTCCGCCGTTTCTATCCTGAAGAGTTATGATGGCGCTGAGCCATTTGCCTCTTTCCTGAAAAAACATTTTGCGCAGCATAAAAAATTCGGTTCAAGGGACCGGAAACAGGTCGGTCATCTTTGTTATTGTTATTTCAGGCTGGGAAAAGCATTAGCCAAAGCCCCGATAGATGAAAAGATCCTGCTGGGATTGTTTTTGTCTTCGGATGCTCCCCATGAAGTGCTCCGGGA
>DASYLC010000249.1:0-7196 GCA_036009775.1 Chitinophagaceae bacterium | reverse complement strand
TTCCATGAAGACTGCATTAATGAAGCAACAGGAAATGGCGACAAAGGCCGTACTGGAAGCAGAAGAAAACGAACGGCAACGTATTGCCAAAGATCTGCATGATGGTGTGGGACAGATGATGAGTGCCGCGAAAATGAATTTGTCCGCATTTGAATCCGAGATCAATTTCAGTAACGATGAGCAAAAGCGTTCACTGGAGAAAGTGATACAGCTGGTGGATGAAAGTTGCAAGGAAGTGCGGACCGTATCGCATATCATGATGCCGAATGCCTTGTTAAAAAATAACCTGGATGCCGCCGTCAGGGATTTTGTGAATAAACTCAACAACAAGAACCTGCAACATAATGTTTATACACAGGGGCTGGATGAGCGAATGGATTCGAATACGGAGATCGTGTTGTACCGGGTGATCCAGGAATGTGTGCACAATGCGATCAAACATGCCGGTGCAACTACCCTGGATATATCGCTTATCCGTGACAAAGATGGCATCAGCGGTACGATAGAGGACAATGGAAAAGGGTTCGATGTGGCCGATACCTCCAAATTCGAAGGCATTGGCCTGCGTAATATCATCACCCGCATCGAATACCTGAAAGGCACGGTGGATTTCGATTCAGCACCGGGAAGAGGGACGGTTGTGGCTTTTCATGTGCCCTTAGTTTAACCACAGCCCTTCGCTTTGCTCAGGATACAGATTAAATACACACAGATTACACAGTTAAATACAATGCAGCCCGGATAGGTACCTCACCCCTCTGGTCAATCCCTATTTTTGCTCCCGACTCCGGACTTCCGTCTCCTGACTTCGGTCTTCTTTAACAATTCCTAAACTATAATCCCCTGAATTGCTGCATCCTGTTTATATCAGACCGTTGACCATTAAACCTTAACCTATTTTACCGTATTTTTAGACGGATCACTGCAATCACCACCGACATGAAAAAGATAACCCTTGCCCTGGTAGATGACCACCAGATCGTTATTGACGGGCTCACTTCCTTATTGAAAGGGCATGATAAATTCAGGTTCGCTTTTGCCACTACCGACAGTAGTGAAGTGATCGAAAAAATAGCACTGACACCCGTTGATGTATTGCTCACCGATGTGATGATGCCTAAGCTCCCCGGCAATGAACTGGCCAAACAGGTAAAAGAAAAATATCCCAACATAAAAATATTAGCGCTCTCGATGAGCGGCCAGGGCGACCTGGTGAATGAAATGATCGAGGATGCGGATATTTCCGGTTATGTGCTGAAGAATATCGGGAAAAAGGAACTGATCACCGCATTAGAGAAGATCGCCAATGGCGGTATCTATTTCAGCGAAGAAGTTATCGATGAACTGCAACGCATGAGCCAGCGGAAAAAACAAAAAGAAGAAGCGCACCTGACCGACCGGGAGATCGAGATCATCCGCCTGATCGAAAAGGAATATAATAATAAACTGATCGCTGAAACACTATTCATCAGCGAGCGAACAGTGGAAACGCACCGCAAGAATATTTTCCGGAAGACGGCTACCAATTCTGTGATCGGGTTGGTGAAGTATGCGTATGAGCATAAGTTGATATAGCCTTGCTCTGCCTGTGAAACGGATCCGCCTGTAATTCTTACAAAACAATCACAAGCCCATTATTCACCATCCGGGTGTAATGAACTCACAACTTTGGCATATTTTTGTGTGGTACAATATGCCAGGTTAAAATTGGTGCCCGTAAAGAAAATCATATGAATATCCTCAAGATCGGCCTGGTCATTTTTTCAGTGACCTGTTTGTTATTCATAACGTGCAAAAAGTTCGAGGAACCAGTTTTGAAGCCCCGTCTTTTTATTACATTAAAAGATGATTCAGGAGCTAATATTGCAGGTGCAAGGGTTCGGTTATATAAAAATGCGCAAGACTCCGGCAGCATCTTAATTTCCGATACAAGCGGGATCGTATTTTTCCAGGACCTGGAACCTGAACTTTATTACTGGCATGCAGCAAAAGGATGTTCAACAAACAGAAACAGCCAGAACACGGTTAACCGGCCCCTGATCGTGGATGTTGTCCTGTATGGCAATTCGGTGCTATCTGAAACAGGGACGCTAAAAATCACCAATACGGCAACAGAACCGTATAAGGTATCCTCTTCATTTTTTAACATCACGCTATCCCGTGATACACCTTTTATTGTTTATCCTAAGATTGGCGCCTATACTGTACATAGTGAAAAACTAAGTACACCGGGAATAGGGAGAGATACTTCAGTCCAGGTACGCTGCGGAGATACCACTTTTATAATCCTGCCTTAGTTAATAGCGGGAAATAAGGATGCCGGGGAGAATGATACCAAAGATGTGGATTTTCATGTCACGGTCACCTTTAAAAAAGAAAGGAAGAGAGCCGGCTGACCACGCATTCGGTCCTTGCATCCGCGGAGGAGCCGGAAAGGGTAAACAGGGAATACGGTGCCATCGAAGGCGGAAAGCAAACCCTCAACCGTTTGGCTGAATACTTGTTACAGTTAAATAATTTCGTAACACTAAAATCAACATAATGAAAAGTTTCTTACTGGGCGAGCGTCCTTTAAACACAGATCTCGCCATCTTATTTCTTCGTCTTCTTTTTGGCGGGCTTTTCATCTGGCATGGCTGGATGAAGATCGATATGTACAGCACTTATCAGCCGATGATGACGGATATTATCGGTATCGGGGCTAAACTCTCGTACGACCTGCTCATATTTGCCGAATTTGGTTGTGGCATTTTGGTAACGCTGGGCTTTCTTACGCGGCTCACCGTCATCCCGATCGCGTTTTCCATGAGTATCGCCTATTTTATTGCGCACAAAAAAGATGCTTTCGAGATGAAAGAAATTGTATTTCTGTTCCTCGGCTTAACCCTGGTCATTTTTATCCTTGGAAGCGGCAAATATTCACTTGATCATCTTTTATTCAGAAATAAATTCAGCAAATATGGAAACGACTAATGCGCCTTTCGTGATAGAAAGAACACTGAACGCACCTGTTTCTACGGTATGGAAAGCCATCACCGACAAGGATGAAATGAAAAAATGGTATTTCGATCTGGATGCCTTCAAAGCAGAAGTGGGTTTCAATTTCCAATTCACCGGCCAGGGCAGTAAGGGAGAAAAATACCTCCATCTTTGTGAGGTGATGGAAGTCGTACCCCAGGAAAAACTGGTCTATAGCTGGCGCTATGACGGGCTGGAGGGCAATTCATTTGTAACGTTTGAGCTCTCGCCTGAAGGAAACAAGACAAAATTGAAATTGACACACGCAGGACTGGAAACATTTCCGCAACCCAACTCCGATTTCGCGAAAGAAAGTTTCGCGAAGGGTTGGACGGAACTCATCGGTACTTTGTTACCTAAATACCTTGAGAATCAATGAGCAATTGGCAATAAAATTCATAGGACATAAATTTTCTTAATAACAATAGGCAAGTCAGCTACGACTTGCCTATTGTCTATTGCCTATTGTCAATTGCCTCTCGCCTCTTCTAATTAACATACGCCTGCTTATTGTACCTGTTCCTGTATTCGATCGGCGTCAGCCCCGTGATCTTTTTAAAGATGGTCCGGAAGGCCTTGGTGTCGGTATAACCCACATCAAACATTACTTCGTTGATATTTTTCCGGCTGCTTTCGAAGCTTCTTTTGGCTGCTTCCATTTTTACCCGCTGGATATATTCGACGACCGTGTTGTTGGTCGCCTTTTTAAAGCGTCTTTCAAAACTTCTGCGACCCATCGCACACCAGTCGGCTAATTGATCAACAGTGATCTTATCCTGGAAATTTTTTTCGATAAAATCCTGGGCTTTCTTGATATCCTCATCTTCATGTCCCCGCTGCCCGTTGAACATCATAAAAGCAGCCTGGCTTTCCCGGTCGATCTCGATCGCAAAGAATTTGGAAGCGAGGATCGCGGTGGGACGGTCTGTATATTTTTCGACAAGGTATAATAATAAATTCCAGTACGAGTTGGCGCCGCCACTCGAATACAATCCATGTTCTTCGGTAATGATACTGCCATCTACCAGTTCCACATCCGGGAACATCCTCCTGAATTCATTCGCCGAGTTCCAGTGCGTTGAACATTTTTTCCCATTCAGTAACCCGGTCGATGCCAGCAAAAAAGCACCGATACAGAGCGATGCCACTTCTGCCCCATTCTTATACTGGTCGATGATCCAGGGTACAATGGCTTTATTCATCTCCAATGCTTTTTCCATATCACCGCTCAGCGCGGGGATAAAAATAAGATCGGTCTGTTTTACATCATCCAGCAATTGATCCGTATGCACAGAAAATAAACTGTCTTCCAGTTTTACTTCGCGGGAAAGTCCGACCAGTTTGACATTGAACAGCGCCGGTTTTCCTGCATCTTCCAGGAACTGGTTAACGGCTTTGAACATATAGCGGGGATCGGCAATGGCTTCGATCACGGCTGTTTCCGGAACGAGGATCGATACATTTTTCATGCATTAAATGTAAGGAAGTCTCCTGTCGCAAACAACCCTTTGAATTGTCGTTTTTACCGCCCTTCCTTTCTTTTTCCTGTCAGTATGTTTGTATTCAAAATCGGACAAAATGAAAACAGGATTGGGAAAAAACATCAATGACACCTTTAATGAACTGGATAATATCCTTTTCTCTTTTAGCGAAGAACAGTTAAATGAAACGCCCTTTGAAGGATCCTGGACTGGCGGGCAGGTAACGGAGCATATCATAAAGTCACTTGGTGGTATCTCCCGTTTGATGAACGGGCCTGTTGAAGATGCCGGCCGCGACCCGGGTGAGAAAATAAAAGCGCTCGAGGATCTTTTCCTGAATTTCAATATCAAAATGAGATCGCCGGATTTTATTTTACCCGAAGCGATTCATCATAAAAAAAACGATTTGCTCAAAGTCCTGGCAGACCTGAAAAAGGAAATGCTCGATGCGTCCAAACTGGATCTTTCCCTGCTTTGCACAGGCGCCGAATTCCCCACTTTTGGTCATCTCACCCGGATGGAATGGCTGCATTTTTTCCTGGTCCATACACAGCGGCATACACAGCAATTAAAAAATATTTTCCATACTCTTAAACAAACAGTATGACACAGATCAACTCGTACCTCACTTTCAGCGGCAATTGCCGGGAAGCCATGAATTTTTATAAAGATTGCCTGGGTGGTGAACTGACGATGCAAACGATCGGAGATTCTCCGCTTGCGGATAAGATGCCGCCACAAATGAAAGAAAGCATTTTACATTCCACCCTTACCAAAGAGCACCTGGTATTACTGGCATCCGATATGGTGGGAGAAAAAGGGTTGGTAAGAGGCACCTCCGTTTCCCTGATGCTTAACTGCAGCAACGAGGAAGAGATAAAAAACTTCTATGAAAAACTATCGGCCGGCGGAGAAACCACGCATCCGCTGGAGATAAGTTTCTGGGGGGCTTTATTCGGCGACCTGACGGATAAATACGGGAATCAATGGATATTGCATTATGATAAAAATGAAAAATAGTCATAGATCACATAGTCAGGTATCCTTTTCGAAATACCCGTTTAACCTGTGGTAAATCTTATACGCTTATGGCAACGAATAAAGGATTTCCTGTAAAACTCTCCCGGCCTGCTCAACGGGCGCTGGCGAATGCCGGGATCAGCACATTAAAACAGGTCCCGGAATACAGCCCGGATGAAATTGCCGGTCTGCACGGAGTGGAACTCACTACCATTGCAGCACTGAAAAAAGCCCTGGCCGAAAACGGCCTGTCCTTTTCAAAAAATAAAAAAGCAGGAAATTAATTAGCTTAGTAGCAACTAAACCAACAACATGAGCATTATCATCACCATCCTCGTAGTTATCGGTAGCCTGATCGCTCTCCTGCTGATCATTGCCCTGCTGACCAAAAAAGAATTCAGCATCGAAAGAGAGATCACGATCAACCGTACAAAGGCCGATGTTTTCAACTATACCCGGATGCTGAAGAACCAAGAGAAATACAGTGTATGGATAATGAAGGATCCCAATGTCCAGATAGTGTATACCGGTACAGATGGAACGGTGGGCGCTACTTCCGCCTGGAAAAGCGATGATAAACATGTGGGGATCGGAGAACAGGAAATAAAAAAGGTTCATGAAGAAGAAAGCATAGAAACAGAAATTCGTTTTAAAAAACCGTTTGAAGACACCAACTATGCATTGACCAGCGTAAAGGATGCTGGTAACGGGCAAACGATCATCAATACCCGCTTTTATGGAACAAATAAATTCCCGAAGAACCTGATGAACCTCCTGATGGATAAAATGCTTGGAAAGGATATGCGGCAAAACCTGGAAAACATAAAGAATAATCTTGAAAAATAATTAGTATGGCAATGAGTGCAGCGAAGGCCGGAACGATCGATGATCATATCAGGGATTTTCCAAAGGAGACCCGTCAAAAACTGGAACAAATAAGGTTGCTTATCAGGAAAACGGCGCCGGCAGCAGAAGAATGCATCAGTTATGGTATACCCACTTTCAAGCTGGGAGGCAATCTTGTCCATTTCAGCGGGTATAAAAATCATATCGGGTTCTATCCCGGAGCATCAGGTATCGCAACATTCAAAAAAGAATTATCGGTTTACAAAGGAGCAAAGGGTTCAGTGCAATTCCCGCTTGACAAACCTCTCCCATCGGAATTAATAACAAAAATTGTAAGGTTCAGGGTTAAAGAAAACGAAGCAAAGACAGCCGAAAAAAATAAAAAGGAATAATTTTTGATCTCTCATTTATAAAACAACTATATGGAAAAACTTAAATTCTCTGCTACGATCAACGCTCCAAAAGAGAAAGTATGGAAAACATTATGGGATGATGCTTCCTACCGTGAATGGACCTCCGCATTTATGGAAGGGTCTTATGCTGAAACCGATAATTGGAAAGAAGGAAGCAAAGTATTGTTCCTCTCCCCCGGTGGTAATGGCATGGTAAGCCGGGTGGCAGCGAACCGCGAGAACGAGTTCATGTCATTTGAACATCTCGGTGAAGTAAAAGGAGGCGTGGAAGATACTACCAGTGACGCTGTAAAGCAATGGTCGGGCTCACACGAGAACTATACGTTGAAAGACAACAATGGCAAAACGGATATCCTGGTCGAAATGGATATCATGTCTGAAGGTGAGTTCAAAGACTATTTCGTCAAAACATGGCCGG
>DASYLC010000248.1:0-4319 GCA_036009775.1 Chitinophagaceae bacterium | reverse complement strand
GTTTCCATAATTATTTTTTATGCAATCCCTTAACAATTGGCATCCTTCTTCAAACCAATTGTTATGAGACAGGTATACACACTGATAGGGCTGATCATTTGTGCGCAGTCCATGGGCCAGATCCAACTAAAGAAAAATATCGACAGTAAAATAGAAAAAGTGACCGTATTCCTCCAGGGCGCACAGGTAGAACGAAGCGCCAAGACCAGCCTCAGCAGCGGGAAACAGGAACTGGTATTCACCAATATTTCCCCGTCCATCGACAAACAAAGTATACAGGTGAAAGCCGATGGCAATGTAACGGTGCTCTCCGTTATTCATCAGCAGAATTTCATGAAAGAACAACAGAAGCAAGAAGAGATAACATCGATCGAAACACAAAAAGAGGCACTGACCGAAAAGATCGCCCTGCAACGCAATATCCTGAACGTGTACAAGCAGGAAGAGAACATGCTGATCAGGAACCAGCAGATCGGTGGCGCCAATAATGGCTTGAAAGCTACCGACCTGAAAGAAGCAGCCGATTTCCAGCGCAGCAGGCTCACAGAAGTCTACCAGAAACAAATGGAAACAGACCGTGCCATTAAAAAAATGGAGACCGAACTGGCAAAGATGAACCGGCAACTGGTAGAACTCAATCAAAAAGCAGATATCTCCACCAGCGAGATCCATGTAACGGTCAATACCAAAGAGATCCTCAACAGTAATTTCGTTGTTACCTATCTCGTCAAACAATCCGGATGGTTTCCCACTTATGATATACGGGTAAAAGATATCAGCAGCCCGATCAATCTCCAGTACAAAGCCAACGTATACCAGAGCAGCGGTGAGGATTGGAAGGATGTGAAATTGTTCTTATCCACCGGCGATCCGAATGAGAACGGAACCAAACCAGTGATGAGTCCCTGGTATCTGCGATACGGCTATGCTTACAAACCCGTATCCAATATCATACAGGGCAGCAGTACAGGAGGTACTGTTACCGGTAAGATAACTGATGATAAAGGGAACCCGGTCCCTTTCGCATCGGTAAGGGTCAAAGGCTCCGCTGCAGGTATGACCGCAGATGCGAATGGTTTTTTCTCGTTAAAACTGCCCACAGGTTCTTCCATCCTCAGCATTTCAGCTATTGGGCTGGAAACAACCGAAATAGTTGCGCCCGGCGGCTATGCCAATGTGACCATGAAAACGAACGCTACGCAAATGAACGAAGTAGTAGTGACAGCATTGGGAGTAAGAAAAGATGCTAATGGGTTTACAGAACTGGGCGACTATTCGGGGCAACCAAAAGAGTTGGGCTATTCTGTTTCGAAGATTAAGGCGTCCGAGCTTACAAGAAATAAAGATGTCGCTACCACGATCACGTACCAACCCACCACCACGGTCTACGAGATCAAAGAACCTTATACCATTTTAAATGATGGCAAGACTTATATGGCCGATATTGATGGTTATGAAGTAAAAGCCCAATACGAATATTATGCAGCGCCAAAAATAGAATCGGATGCATTCCTTACCGCTAAAATAGTTGACTGGCAGGAATTGAATCTCCTCCCCGGCGAAGCCAATCTTTTCTTTGAAGGTACTTTCCTGGGTAAGTCCATGCTGGATATGACCAATGCCGGGGATACGCTGAACCTTTCCCTGGGCAAAGACAAAGGTGTGGTAGTAAAAAGGACATTGCTGAAGGATTTCAGCTCCAAACGTTTTATTGGCAGTAATAAGACCGACACACGGCAATACGAAATTGCTGTACGCAATAATAAACAACAACCGATACATATTATCCTGGAAGACCAGTTTCCTGTCTCCACACAAAAAGAAATAGAAGTGCAGGATAAGGAATATGCCAATGCCAAACTGGATGATGATACCCAAACGATCACCTGGCAACTGAATGTTGAGCCCAAAAAAGATAATAAAGTAAGTTTCAGATACGAGGTCAAGTACCCCAAGGATAAATTACTGGTGCTGGATTAAAAGCCCGCCTGCGTAGCGGCAGTTTCATATTGATGGTTTGCCCTGTCGGCTCCTGAGTACAACGAAGGCCCCGGCAGGGTTTTATTTTTCTTTGAATTACTTCCCGATTACCGTACCTTAGAATAAGGCCAAGCCACCTGTTCATGCAACCAAAAAAGTACAATATATTTCAAAACGAAAGCCGCCGTCGCTTTATCAACAACACCATCAAACTAACGGTGCTGGGTACCGTATTGGGGCCGTTGCAGGCTTGTAACAATAATAAATCAACCGAACCCTCTCAGCCGGATATCGAAAAAAAGAAACCCGTCGCCTCCAACAAAAAAAGAAAACAGTGGACCCATGAAGCACTGGTGATCAATTCAAAGACCGGTGTCATGCATTTCCCGACCTCCAAAGTGTACAGGTATTACGATGAAATAAAGCCCGCCCATCTTAAGCCGGTAATCATTGGCGATTGGATGAATCAATTACAGGAACCTGTCCGGTTGAACAAACAGCAATCGGGAACGATCGCCGAGATCCTTACGATGCAGGCCCTGAAAGGCAATCTCACCAGCACTGCTTTTATTGTGGCCGTCGATACGCTGTCCACTGCTTTTCAACCGGCCTATGAAAAAGAGAACACATTGAATTTCCGGTTGCATGAACTGATGCTGCAACTGGTGACCCTGAATAATGCCATCCCTGCCGACCAGAAATGGCTGACGTTTAACAGCAAAGTGAAAAAACCGCCCCAATTGCGTAAAAGACAAAAATGGATGGAAACAGAATCCGCTTTCAACGAGCGGGTCAACTATATTTTGAATCACCAGGACGATTACCTGGTCCGGCTCAGTAACCGGGCCGCCAAATATTCTTTCAGCTAATGTGCCGGTAATTGCGCGCCGCATATAAATCAGAAGGTTTAATTCCTTCACCGGCCTTCAAAAAGGCTGTCGTAAATGACAGCCTTTCTTTTATTTTGCGGTATGAACAATACGCAGATCCGGACCATTCGTGCATCCGACAATCCCTTTCTTTCCAGGATCATAAAAGATACGCTGACCGAGTTCGGCGCCAATCATCCCGGTACGGTTTATTATGATCCGACTACAGATGCTCTGTTTGAATTATTTCAAAAAGAAAGAGCTGTTTATTTCGTAGGTGAAATAAATAATGAGGTCGTCGGAGGTGGCGGTATCTATCCCACCGATGGATTGCCCGCCGATACCTGTGAACTGGTCAAAATGTATTTACTGCCTCAGGCAAGGGGAACGGGGCTGGGCCGGACGCTGATCGAAAAAAGTCTCGCATTTGCCAAAGAAGCCGGCTATAAAAATGTATATCTCGAATCCATGCCCGAGTTGAAACAGGCTCTTAGCGTCTACACCAAATTTGGTTTTGAATACTTAAAAGGACCGATGGGTAACAGCGGACATACCGGGTGCAGTTTGTGGATGCTGAAGAATCTTTAGCCGCAGCCTTATGGAAAATGATCATGACACCATCATATGGTGATGAGAAAATACCTTCTCCCTGTACTTATTGTTGCCGTAAGCTGCCAGGACAACCAGGATCCTCCTTCCTCAACTCCAAAGACAAGTGTTGCTGCCTCTTTTCCGGCGACTGCAAACACAACTGTTTTTACAAAGCCCCCTTTCTCCTTTAACTATGATCTGCAGAAACAACGTTGCCAGGAGCTTTATGAATTGAATAAAAGAAAAAGGCTGCCCGGAACGGAAAGAAAATTCATTTCGTTTCTCACCGATTCATTACTTCCCTGCTGGTATGGAACTCCCTGGGATTACAACGGGATCACCCAGGTGCCCGGGGAAGGCAAGATCGCCTGTGGGTATTTTGTCACCACGACACTCCGGGATGCAGGTATGAAGATCAACAGGGTCAAGCTCGCACAATGTATCGAGCAAAATCTCTTATGGGACCTGTGTAAAGACTTTCAAAAATTCAGTGACAGATCATTGGAGTATTTTGTCAGGGCGATCGAAAAAACAGGGTATGGATTGTATATCGTTGGGCTGGACAATCACACCGGTTATATCTACAATGATGGAAAAGATGTATGGTTCATCCATTCCGGTGTGTACCCGCCGAAATGTACCTTAAAAGAAAAAGCCATCAACTCTGTCACGTTGAAAAACTCCAGGTACCGTGTATTTGGAAGGATCGTTTTTGATAAATGATCTTGCACTCACGACTCACGTCTCACGTCTCACGTCTCACGACTCACGTCTCACTTCCTCCACCTCATACACCGGGCTGAACAAATAAAATTTACCTGTTGCTATTTCTTTGCATTTAAAACGTTTCCTCAGTTTCTCCCCTTTTTGAAATACCCT
>DASYLC010000247.1:0-6029 GCA_036009775.1 Chitinophagaceae bacterium | reverse complement strand
CGGGTACAATCTTTATGAAAGGAATCCTGATACTTCTCCTGGCCTGTTCCTGTTTTTTTGCCGCCGGCGCGCAATTGAAGACAGGGAAAAAATATCCCAGTCTTTTATGGGAGATCAGCGGGAAAGGAATGAAAAAATCTTCTTTCCTGATCGGCACCATGCATGTGAGCAGCAAGATCGCTTTTAATCTCCCGGATTCTTTTTATATCGCTATCCGCAATGCACAGGTCGTGGCGCTGGAATCAAATCCCGAGACCTGGCAGGAAGACATGAGCAAATATGACCTCGATGAGCCGGATAATTATGCTGACGCTTCGCCTTATTCCAGTTATCTCTCTATCCCGAATGATTTTCTCAGCATCAAAACATTGAAGTTTTTCAAGTATGATACAAAGATCGAAAGATCTTTATACAGTAACCCCTCTGCGATCAATAATCTCCTGTACCGCACCTACGGAAACGAGACCAGTGATTTTGAAGAGGATACTTATCTCGATATGTATATTTTCCAGTGCGGAAAAAAATGGGGAAAGAAAGTGACAGGGGTGGAGGATTATGGGGAAAGCATGAAGCTGATGGCGGAAGCCTATAAAGATGCGGCCAGAGACAAGAACAGGAAAGAAAGAAGTTATAGTGATATTGATGACGCCTATTCTGCCGATAAGTTACAGGAAGCTTACCGCACAGGCAATCTCGACCTGCTGGATTCG
This sequence comes from Chitinophagaceae bacterium, assembly GCA_036009775.1. Classification (GTDB taxonomy): domain Bacteria; phylum Bacteroidota; class Bacteroidia; order Chitinophagales; family Chitinophagaceae; genus JJ008. Next base: position 5,319 of record DASYLC010000247.1, on the reverse strand, counting down.
ATCAATAAATACAACAGTGTTTCCGACGCATTCGATGAAAAATTTTTATACCGGAGGAACGAGATACAGGCCGGTTCTATCGACTCCATCCTTCGTTCAGGTTCTTCCCTGTTTGTGGGAGTTGGCGCCGCACACCTTCCAGGGGAGCGGGGTGTGATCGAAATACTCCGTAAAATGGGATATAAACTCCGGCCCGTAAAAATGGGAGAGAGAGCGAGCCGGGAGAAGGACCAGGTGGACAAGATCAGGGTGCCGGTGGTATTCCGGACCGAATCAGCAGAAGATGGATCATATAAAGTGGATATCCCGGGGAAATTCTACAAGTTCGGCGAAGACCCTTCACTGGACCAAAAGCAGTATGCCGATATGTCCAATGGCAGTTATTATATGGTGACCAGGATCATGACCAATGCCTGGATGTGGAATCACAGTACCGATGATGTGTACCGTACCATCGACAGTTTATTATATGAGAATATACCGGGCAAGATCATTTCCAAAACAGCGATCATGAAGAACGGATACCGGGGTTTTGACATTACGAACCGCACCCGCCGCGGCGACCTGCAGCGTTATAATATCTTCATTACACCTTTCGAAATACTTTTTTTTAAGATCGGCGGTAACGGTGATTATGTAAAGAGCGGGACAGAGGTGGAAAAATTTTTCGGCAGCATACAGTTGAAAGAATATAAGAATGCCGTCGGTGACCCAACAAGCTGGAAAAAATATTCGCCATCCTGGGGCGGCTTTACGGTCGAACTGCCTCACGAACCGTATACTGGGAATGACGGATCCCGGATCTATGATGCGGCAGATAAAACAACCGGCACGCATTACCGGGTCATGAGAACAGATATTCATAACTACCATTTTGTAGAAGAAGATACATTTGATCTCAGCCTGATGGAAGAAAGTTTTGCTTCATCCGAATTCATCGATACGCAGTTATCACGGAAACAAACCCGGTATAAAGGTTACCCCGCACTGGATTGTAAGTTCAGGGATAAAAATGGCGCCATCTACCTCACCCGGTTCATTATCCAGGGCCCGCATTATTATTCATTGATCGCTCATGGAAAACAGGAATCACCGGGGATGACGAATTTCCTGAACTCTTTTGCCATCAAACCTGTTGTATATGGCGAAGCAAAACAACAGAAGGATACATCTCTCTATTTTACGGTGACCACACCGGTCTTCCCCGAAGATAAAAAGATACAACTCGGTCTTCCCGGGTATAGTTATTTATCGGGTGAGGAAGACGATGAATCAGAGGATGATATGCTGGAAGGTGGCGCTTTCCGGAGCAGAACGATCAGTAATGACAGTACGGGAGAAAAGATATTCGTCACTTTTTACCGCTCACCCCGCTATTATTATATCACTGACAGTTCGGCACTTGACCAGGACAATGTGAATTCATTCCTGAATACGGACAGCTCATGGATCGTGCGATATAAAAAGAAAACAGTGCTGCCTGGTAAAATGAAAATCCTGGAAGTGATCATTACCGACACGGGCAGTAGCAGGGTCCTGTGGGGTAAATCCTTTTACAAGGATGGGGTTGGTTTCTCACTGGCTACGCAAACAGATACATTGACACAGCCCAGCGCATTTCTAAAACGCTTTTTTGAATCCTTTACTCCTGCCGATACATTAAAAGGAGTGAACCCCTTTATCAAAAAATCGCCCCTTTTCTTTGAAGACTTTGCAAGCTCCGACAGCGTATTGCATAAAAGGGCCGTCAACCATATCGGGGATATAGATCTTGATTCATCTGACCTGTTGCCTTTGTCAAAAGCTATTGGAAGTCTTAACTGGAATGATAAGAAATACCTGGATACCAAGACATCGCTGATCAACAAACTCGGGGATATTAAAACCTATTTAGCCGATGATTATCTTCGGACACTTTACTATTCCCTGGATGATACAGTGGAACTCCAGTACAGTGTACTGGAAAACCTGTTACAGCACAAGACCGCTCATGCGTATTCTGTTTTCCGGGATATCATTAATACGGAACCGCCGGTGCTTGAAGTAAACGACAGCGATTATGATTTTCCGGTCAGCCCGCGTCTTCCTTATCTTTCCAGATACCGGTTTGATAATGGTAAATTCCTGGATGAATTGTCCGATACGCTCCAGCTTACCAGGGCTATCCTGCCCGATCTTCTGCCACTGCTGAACCTGGACGATTATAAAAGTACCATGATGAAATTGCTGGGAGAGATGGTGGACAGCAACCTGGTGACATCAAAAGATTACGACCTTTATTTCAGCAAATTCCTGATCGAAGCAAAACAGGAGTTGAAGAAACAATCGATTGCTGAAAAGAAAAAATCTATCGAGAAAGCTGAAGAGGACAGGGAAAAGAAAAAACCTGTCTATTCTTATTATAAGGATGATAAGGGCGATAAAGGAAATGATGACCTGAGCCTGTATGCGACCCTGCTGCTGCCGTATTGGGAGAGCAACGCATCAGTTCCAACCCTGATCCGGCAAATGCTCAGCTCCAATGATAAGCGCCTTAAATACAATACGACCTTATTGCTGGTGAAACATAACAAACCCTTTCCTGATTCCATGCTGCGTTATTTCGCGGGGATGGATGAATTTCGGTATGAGCTGTATTCGGACCTTAAAGAGATGAAAAAGCAGGATCAATTCCCCGCGATGTATAATAATCATCTTGACCTCGGTAAAAGCTGGTTGCTGGATGAGAATTCCTATGATGCGCCCGATTCCCTGGTATATATTGACCGGGTAAGGACCGAATACGATGGTCAAAAAGGATTTATTTATTTCTATAAGTATAAGACCAGGAAAGATGACCTGGCCTGGAAGCTGGCTGCCGCAGGACTTATGCCGGAGGATCCCAAAAAATTCGAGTTTGAGGACAGCGTCTTCAAACTCCATGTACCGGGAATGTCTGTATTTACCTCTGGTTATGAGCCGTATTCCTTTACCGGTTTTTCAGATACAAAACTGGATGAGAATGAGCCCGTTCAGGCCCAACTGCAAAAAATACTTCGTAAAATGTTGTATTCAAGAAGGAAAAGTGCGAAGTCTTTTTATAAGGATGAAGCAGAGCGGATGACGGTGCCGGCATACATGGATTAATAGATAGCTATTGTAAATAAAAGAAATGAGAAATAAGAAAGGTTGCTTCGCTTCGCTCGCAATGAGAAAGTGATGAAGCATAGGACAAGTCAAATTGCGTCAGCAACCCTTCTTGCGATTTATCTTATAATGATCCGTGTGTATTCGTGTTAAAGTTCTGCGTCGACAGGCAGCCCCTTCGGAATAGAAGCGATCAATTTTTTCGTATACTCTGTTTGCGGGTTGAAATAGACTTCATCCGCCGGTCCGCTTTCTTCGATCTTGCCCTTGTTCATGACCATGATCCGGTCACTGGTGTAGCGGACTACTGCCAGGTCATGCGAAATAAAAATGACCGTGAACCCAAACTCTTTTTTAAGATCGCCGAGCAGGTTGAGCACCTGTGCCTGTACACTTACATCCAGCGCGGATACGGATTCATCACAAATAATAAAGGAAGGATTCAGGGCCAAAGCCCGTGCTATAACGATACGCTGACGTTGCCCGCCGCTGAACTCATGGGGATAGCGTCCGAAATGTTCGGCTTTCAGATTTACTTTTTCCAGCAACTCCGTTACTCTGTCCCTGCGTTGTTTGTCGGAGGACAATATACCATGCACTTTCATCGGTTCGGCGATAGCGGAACCGATCGTTATCCTTGGATTGAGCGATGAATAAGGGTCCTGGAAAACGATTTGCACTTCTTTTCGCAGGGACCGGAGTTCATCTCTTTTTTTTGCGGTGAGATCGATGCCATCATAAATGATCGTCCCGGATGTAGGTTCGATCAAACGCAATAGTGCTCTGCCCAATGTGGTTTTACCACAGCCGCTCTCGCCCACCAGCCCCAGTGTTTCTCCTTTGTACAGATCAAAACTCACATCATCCACTGCTTTGGTGAAAGAAAGGGTTTTGCCGAAAAATGTTTTTTTAGCGGGGAACCAAACGGATAGATGTTGAACCTGTAGCAAAGCTGTTCTGTTTTCGTTCTTTTTATCTGGTTGTTGGCTTTGGGCTGCGGGCTGCGGGCTGTACGCTTCCGCCTTCGGACTTCGGTCTTCCGTCTTCTCCAGGAAATCACTCACAACCGGTAACCGTTTACCTCTTTCATGATTCACTGGTCGGCAGGCCAGTAATGCTTTTGTATAAGGGTGACGCGCGGCATAGAAGATATCTTTCACTGTTCCCTGTTCCACTATTTCTCCTTTGTACATCACTACAGCCCTGTCGGCGATCTCGGCCACCACGCCCAGGTCATGCGTGATAAATATTACTCCCATATTGAGTTGTTCCTGTAATTCTTTGATGAGCTGTAAGATTATTTTTTGCACGGTTACATCAAGTGCAGTGGTCGGCTCATCACAGATCAGTAAGGAAGGTTCGCAGCACATGGCGATGGCGATCATCACGCGTTGCTTCTGTCCGCCGCTCAACTGGTGAGGGTACCGGTTGAACACCGAGGGAGGATCCGGGAGCTTTACTTTCTCAAACCAGGCAAGGGTTTGTTGCTTTGCTTCCGTAGCAGTAACTTTTTTGTGCAGGATGATCGCTTCCATTACCTGGTTACCACAGGTGAGCACAGGGTTCAATGAGGTCATCGGTTCCTGGAAGATCATGGCGATCTTATTGCCGCGGATATCCTGCATTTCATGCCGGTTTCGTTGAAGCAGGTCGGATTGTTCAGCACCATTTTCCGAAAATAATATCTCACCGGTGGAATACTTTGCCGGAGGTGAAGGAAGCAACTGTAATATGGAAAGAGAGGTCACCGATTTGCCCGAACCCGATTCACCGACCAGCGCCACGATCTCACCGCGATTCACCGACAGTGAAATATTTTTCAGGGCATGGGTTATTTCCTGCCCGGAAATAAAATCAACCGAAAGGTTTTTAATATCTAATAACGGCAGCATTATTTATCCAGTACTTTTATCTGCAGGGAGCGGGGAGGAGTTGGATAATAAGCATCACAGACGATACAATCATTGGACTTTGCCGTATCGATTGCAAAATTAAATTCATCACCCTGTTTGATCGACGCCGGGAAACTGCAGGGATTTTTTAATCCGAAAACATTGGTATGTGATTTTCCTGACGATTCATCGGTCCAGTTGGCAGCTATCTTCATCGTATCTATATCCCCTTCGAGCAGTTTGATCGTATAGTTGGAGCAGATACCTTTTATCTCCAGCCGGCCCTTGTATATTTTCGAAA
>DASYLC010000246.1:0-2217 GCA_036009775.1 Chitinophagaceae bacterium | reverse complement strand
ACAGAAGCGCCCAATACTTTTCGTATCCCTATTTCTTTCACCCGGCGTTGCGCGGCAAACGTTACCAATCCCCATAGTCCAAGACAGGAGATAAGTATGGCGAGTGTAGAAAAGATCTCAAATAGCCGGTATAATCTTTCTTCGGTCTTATAAAGCGCATCCAGTTGCTCATCGAGAAATTTGAACTGAAATATTGATTCCGGGAATATTTTTTTATACGTCGCTTCCACCGTGCTTATAACTGCCGGTATATCGGCGCCCTTATTGATCTTAATACTTACCTTTTCGGCAAAGTCTGCATACTGTGTGATCAATGTAGGAGTGATCGCGTCACGAAGCGAAGCTGTGTTGAAATCAGATACCACCCCGATTACCTCGGCTGTCCATCCATTCATCCCTATCCAGAACTTCTTGCCCAATGAAGCTTCGGGCGTGCCGAACCCCATTGTTTTTATTAATTCTTCGTTTACTACCGATTTGGCAAACCGTTGTCCTTCAGGAAGGCTATTTGACACATAAGCCGTATCACCGGTAACCGGAAATCTTCCGGCAAGCAAATGCATCTTGTACATCGGGCAAAATTGATCGTCTGCCATAATGGTGGTCACTCTTTTCATATTCGGATCATCGTTGCCAATAACGCTCATTACAGTGCCCCAATGTGTACGTTCATCGCCGCTGGGGGGGCTCGTTGAAAATGAAATATTCTTTACCTGCGGATCCTGCAATAAGGCTGTATGGAACAATTCCTTTTTTGCAGGCTTATCTCCCGGAAAGTCGACGAGCAAAATATTGTCTTTATCAAACCCGAGATCTTTGGTCCGCATATAGTTCATCTGTTTACCAATGAGTAATACTGCTATCAACAGGCAAACAGATATACTGAACTGGGTTATCACCAGTCCTTTGCGTAACAAGGCCGATTGCGGATTGGAATTGACAGAACCGGATTTCAATGTAGTGGCCGGATGAAATTTGGTGATCAGCCAGGCCGGGTAAAACCCTGCCAGCAATGCCGTCAGCAGAATACCGCCCAACAAGGAACCCAATAACAGGTAAGAATGAAATACGTCAAACGTAATTTCTTTCCCTGTCAGTTCATTGATATAAGGCAATGCGATCTTTGTAATGATAATTCCCAGAATGCCTGCGATAAAGACAAGTAATAATGCTTCCTGCAGGAATTGCATGATCAATTGAAATTTTCCCGCGCCTACCGTTTTACGTACGCCTACTTCCTTTGCACGGGTGATGGCCTGCGCAGTGGAAAGGTTTACAAAATTGATACAGGCCAATACCAGCACCGCCAATCCTACGCTGCCAAAAAACCAGAGCCAGCTTTTATTGATCGCTTTCACCCATTGGCCACCGCCGGCATATTTTGAATTAAAATGAATATCACTGAGCGGTTGCAATTCCATTTCCATGCTGGAAGTTTTCCTCATCCACGGAGCATGGTTTACATTCCTCTCATAAATACCGTTCAGGCTGGCCAATAGCCGGGCGTCTGCCTTCGCTCCTTTTGGCAACACAATAAAGGTAGAACCGCCAGATACAGAACCGTAATGTTTTGTACTTGTCCGCAGGTAACCTTCATCGCTGGAAAAAGAAAGCAGGATATTAGCAGGGAGATGCGTATTGCCGGGAAAATCAGCTATAACGCCTGCTACGGTTATATCATACTTATTGTTGAACTTAAATACTTTGCCAACCGGATCTTCCGTACCATAATATTTTTTTGCTGTACTTTCTGTAAGCAATGCACGATTAGGTTCGCGTAATGCTTCATGAGCATTGCCTTCTAATACCTTTACATCAAACACATCCAGGAATTCCGGATCGGTCATCATCAGATAATCTTCTTTGAACCGTTTAAGCGGGTTTATTTCAATGATCGAATTGAAAGGATGATGCACTTTTGTCACATTCTCAATCCCGCTGATATCACTCCGGATCGCATCCGCCAGGGGGAATGGCGTTGAAAAATGAAAATCTTTTTTGCCATCATCTATCCATACCTGGTTGACACGCCAGATCCTGTCTGCCTTTGCATGGTACATATCAAAACTCGTTTCATGCCGGATAAACAATCCTATCAGCAGACAGGCGCTGATGCCCAGCGTAAGACCGATAATATGCAAAAAGGTGGTCAGCTTATGACGCCAGAACCGCCGAACGATAAAATGAATGTGTTTGTATGCCATGGTATTCTCTTTT
>DASYLC010000245.1:0-7887 GCA_036009775.1 Chitinophagaceae bacterium | reverse complement strand
CAATACTTCACTGATGATCGTTGAATCCGGCGAGCAACGTTTTGATGTCCGCATTACGTCTACCACACAGAAAAATGCAGTTGTGCGATTCAAATACCAGAAAGCGAATTAAAGCCGCTTATCAATAAAAGGATAAACAGTTGCCGTTTCTGTAATATTTCAACACTGCATCCCTATTTTCATCTATTTTTCCTGCTGAATGATCAGACGACTATTTTTATTGCTAATCCTTTTTATTTCCACCCTTGCTGGCGCACAGAACATCAACGGGTACTGGAAAGGCACTGTAGTGATGCCCCCCGGCCACTGTTTCCCTGTATATAATATAGAGATGCAGATACAATCCGCCGGCACCAAGATCACCGGGACGATCTACCATTTTTCCGATTCAATGAATTATGTGCGGGAGAATTTTGAAGGAACGTATATACCCGACAGCAACCGTATGGCGATCCAGGAGATTGGTATTGTTACTTTCAAGATCAAGGAAGATTGCGTTCCCTGTGTTAAAAAATATAACCTCACCTATCATAAAGGTTCAGGGCCGGAAGAACAGATACGGGGTAGTTATACCGCGAAAGCTACCGATGGTAAAACCACCTGTGAGCCGGGAACGATCATCCTGATCCGGTATGAAAAACCAACATTCAAACCCGAAATAAAACTTCCGCCTGCACTGACCAACCGCAAGGCAGAACTGGTGAAAGAGATCAGGGTTGATACCGGCACGATCAAGATCGATTTCTATGATAACGGGCAGATCGATGGTGATACGATCTCTGTCTACGTGAACAATATGCCCTCCGTTTCCAGGAAAGGTCTTTCCGCGAAACCTGTTTCGATCAATGTGAAGATCGACCTGAAAAGAACAGAACAGGAAGTGATCATGGTCGGTGAAAACCTCGGTACGATCCCGCCCAATACGGCACTGATGATCGTGAATGCCGGGGACAAACGCTACCAGCTCTACCTTACTTCGGATGAAAAGAAGAACGCGATGGTTCGGTTCATTTACGAAGACCCGCTTAAAGCAGCCGCAAAGACCCAGTAATTACATTATTTTATTTACAATTTTCCACACCAAAAGATTACAGGGTTCCCCGGATAGTGTCTTAGTTTGAAAATCTTGAACCACCCTTCCAGAGAAAAAACATAGAATTCTATGTGCAAACCCTATGTTTCTTATGTGACTATGTGGTTCAATTTCTTCTAAAAATCAAGCTAATTTCAAACTGAGACACTGCTGAGTTCCACAATTTCATGGGGAATTCCCCCGGTTTTTTTATCTTGCTGTCTCCTTTCTATGATAATTCTGATCTTCCTGCTAATGGAATGGTCATTCCTTCGGGCTTGTCATTATTAACCAAAATACAACAACATGAAAAAGTTTTTGATCATTCTCTCCGCTGGTGCTTTTCTTTTCCTGACCTCCTGCGGCACAAAAAAAGAAGATGCGAAAAAGGAAGAAGGTGGCATGTCGGAAGCCACTAAGAAAAACATTGAAGCCAACAATGCGATCATGAAAATGTTTGAGACCGGTGACTACAGCAAGATCGGTGATTATCTTGCCCCCGGTGTGGTTGACCATGCGGGTCCCAAGGGTGATATTGTAGGTATCGACAGCATGAAAGCCTATTTTGCACAGATGGGCGAGATGATGAGCAATATGAAAAATGATATCGTAAAGACCCTGGCGGACGATGAATATGTGATGTGCTGGGTAAAAGGCAGTGCAACCGCTAAAGTGGACATCCCTGATTTTGGTATGAAGGCCGGGGATTCACATACCGGTGAGTCAGTTGAAGTTTCCAAGTTCAAAGACGGGAAATGTACCGACCATTGGACCTTTATGAGTGCAGCTGACATTGGGAAGATGATGAGTGCCATGCAACCGCCGGCGGGTGCTAAAACAGATGCGCCTGTAAAAGATCCCACGAGTAAATAATAAACGGGTTCTGAATATAAAGCCGGGTTGAACGACCCGGTTTTTTTATTTGCTGATATTCACAACGAACACGGGATCCTGCCGGCAGCTCGTTGCTGCAGTACACAGGTTGGTCATGCTCAGGCTGACGGTAGAGGTTTGTGCTTCGGCGATGATCTCCTCCCAGGTGGGCGATTGGGTCTGGAACTTGCTCAGGTATTTTTCCATGGACGTAATGATATTGGAAGTAAAATATCCGCCTACATCGGTATTACCATAAGCATACTGCCCTTTTTTCGCGGCCGTAGCGATGATCGAACCTTTTGATTTCATAAAGAGATCGTAACAAAAAGATTTTTCCCAGCTCATCAGTGATTTGGTTGTCAGTGCAAAATTCTTCCCTTCCGGTTTCAGTAAACCCAGGCTTGAATTACAACAGTCGGTAATGACCAGGTTCAGCCTTGCCTTTTTTGCTTTGATCTTATCAAAGACCTCTGAAGCATTCATTGTGGCAACCAGTATATCATCAAACCGGCTCTGCCGAAGGTCGAATTGCGGGTAAGCTTCGGTCGCATTCCTGTCATTACTATAACCATGCCCGGAATAATAGAAGATAACGATATCATTGGCCCCGGGTTTCAGGTTGGTCAATGCCGTTTCAAGACCTGTTTTACCGAATTTGGCGCCGCTTATCTCCACGTAGTTCAGTGGCAGACCTAAAAAGGTCGCAACATCTTTTACCTGGCTGGAGATGTTGATCACATCTTTTTGTACACTGTAACCGATCCGGGGATCATTGGTATTGGCCACCAGGATAAAATGCAGTTTAGCAGGTGTGGCAGCAACCGGTGGAGTTGGATTGGTTACCACCGGTTCTGTTTTGATGGGTTCTTCTTTTGGTTCGGGCTTGAACAGGTTAGCATAAAAAGATTCCGATTCTAAAAAATATTTTTTGACAAAGTTCTTACTGAGATCATTGGTGTTGATCACTTTCACATTTAATATCTTACCATATTCAAAAGTTCCGTCAGTATTCTGCGAAGTAACACCCCAGGGTTTAAAATTTTTATCGTTGGCCTCTTTCCTGAACCAAAGTACATCAGGATTGTAGGCGTCCTGTTTTTCTTTTGATCCGTTCTTTATATACCGGGGACCTTTCCCTTTGAACTGCAGGGTGAGATGCGGCATACCATCAATTTTGGAACGACCTTCCACTTCCTCAAATTCCATGTGGACAACATAGGTCTCGGTCAACGCTTTGTTGGAGTAGATCACCCGCATAAAACCCGTGCCATTTCCATAACGGACCAGCATGGCCGTGTATTTCGGGAATTCGGTGAGGTTCTTAAACTCATAACTGATCTCGTAAATGGTCAGGGAAAAGCTTTGGAGACTAATCAGGAGGCTGGCGATCAGGACAAAAGATTTCAACAGGAATTTCATGCGTCTGGGTTTGATGGTAAGGACGTGCCTGCAACCTGCCTGGCTGCATCGGGACCCGTTTGACCCCTACGGCGGTTTAAATTTAAAATATTTCAGCCAGAAACGGCATTTCCCTTTAAAAACCGCCCAATTTCTCCGCTCAACCAAAAAAAACCGCTTTTCATCACTAATTTTTTTGCGTCAACGAAAATTATCGTACTTTAATCCTACAAAAAAATCAATTGCCATGAAACAAAGAATTCTACTCTTCTTTGTAATGACTGCGGTCATTACTTCTTCACAAGCTCAAAAATCAGGAAAAGGATCACAATCAACAACCGGTTATGCCATTACTGCGGCTGAAAAAGGCGGCAGAAGCTGGAAGGAAGTACGGTTGGTGGATGTGACCACCGGCGCTGAAGTAAAAACCATTTATGACAGCAAGAAAGAAGCCGAGCCACTCAATGCAAGGACCGGGAAAGCAGTGGTAAAAAAAGATCAGAACAACAGCAAGACCAGTACACAAACCTTTACAGTTACTACCCCGGAAAAAAAGGTAGTGAACCTGGACCAGGTGCTGGATAAGGCAAATGGCAACCACACTGTTACCTATACCAGGGTGCTGGTCGTTAATCACAATGTGGGCACTGACAAACCTTTTTCTACGAATTCAGCGGCCATGGCGTATGATAAAAAGCATGACAGGCTTTATTATACACCTATGGGCATCGCACAGCTCCGGTATATCGACCTGAAATCAGGTAATATCTACTATTTCGAAGACGAAGCATTTGGTACGGTGAAAAATTCAGGCGATGGACCTAACCAGATCACCCGTATGGTCATTGCGTCTGATGGCAATGGTTATGCGCTCACCAATGATGCCAATAACCTGATCCGTTTTACGACCGGTAAAAAACCAACGATCACCAGCCTGGGCGAAGTGACCGATGATGCTGCCAATACAAGATCTGTACACAGCGGCGGCGGTTTTGGCGGGGATATGATAGCCGATGCTTCCGGTAATCTCTACCTCTTTACCGCGAACAGGAATATCTATAAAATAAATATCGAGACCAAAGTGGCCAGTTTTAAAGGAACTGTAAAAGGTTTGCCACAGGGTTTCAGCACCAATGGTGCCATGGTGGAAGAAGGAAGCAAAGTGATCGTTGCCAGTTCCGAGTCGACTGTAGGTTATTACCGTGTTGACCTGGAAACTCTCCAGGCAGAAAAATTGTCTTCCAGCGGTGATGTATTCAATGCATCCGACCTGGCCAATGGCAACCTTGCCTTTGAAAAGAAAAAGAAAGATAAAAAAGATGAGGAAGTGAAACCAGAAGAGAAGCCTGTAGTAGCTGATGCTTTCGCCAAAAAAGGACAACAGGAACAAACAATTACCAGGAATGGTATCGCAGTATACCCCAACCCGGTAACCAACGGGGTTGTAAGATTATCTTTCTCTGAACAGCCTGCAGGAAAATACCAGGTACAACTGCTGGATATCTCCGGCAAACTGGTTGGTTCAAAAGAAGTGAATGTAAGCAGTGAAGTGCAGATCGAAGAGTTCAGGTTCCCCGAATTATCTGTGAAAGGAAATTACCTGATCCGTGTTACCAGTGAGACCAACAGGGTCAACGTGACTACTAAGATTGTCGTCCAATAAGCCTGCCGACAGGCAAGTGTCCCAATTCGCTTTTTTATCAGTTTCATGTTTTGAAACTAGCAGGGCTCCCGAAACGGAGCCCTGTTTTTTTCTTCCCTATGCTCTCAATGATTCGTACGTCAGTACCTCATTGCGAGGCAATCCGAAGTAATTAGTCGCAGAAATAAGGGTCCGCTGCATTCCCATTGTTCATGGGGTAACAAAAATGCAATTTCCTGGAACTGATACCGGTGATAATGACATTGACCTTCTCCCCTTTCTTGCTTTCGGGAGCCCTGCCATTCACAGTTGTCCGTGCGGGAATATTACTGATCGTTATCGTTTCTGTCTTAAAGATCTTCTTTTCATTTTTCTTCACGTATTCAATACGAATGGTCACTTTGTCCAGCATACCATCTGTTCCATTGTATAAAGGCACGTCAAAAGCCTGGATACCGTCTCCCTTGGTAGTATAATTGAGGCTTCCCAATGATATATAATTGGGCCATCTGTTCCGCATATCCATTTCCTTTGCGGCAGCAGCTGCCTGCGCGGCTTCCTGTTTCTTTTTTTCCGCGTCGGCTTTTTTCTGTGCGTCAGCCGCCAGTTTCTTTTTCTTCTCGTCCTCTGCTTTTTTGGCCGCAGCTTTTTGAGCGGCGATCTGCTGTGCATTGTTCGTGGTAGCCGTTGTTGTCTTAGTGGTGGTAGTTACCGGGTCCGTTGTAGTTGTTACCGTAGTTGGATCCGTAGCCGGTGTGGTCGCCGTATCCGCTGTGGTGGTGGCAGAAGTTGATGATGTTGTGTTGGACGTGTTTGTCGCAGTATCTGAAGTCGGAACAGTTGTATTAGCACTGGCAGTAACACCTTTGTTCTTTTCCATATCCTGGTACACAAAATACCCTGCACCACCCAATACTACCAGCATAAGCAGCCAGGATATCCAGGCTGTACTTTTTTTACCGGAAGGAGCGGGTTTTGGTTTTTCTGCTTTCACTGCTGCAGCAGGAGTAACAGTGACAGAAGCAGCAGTGGCGGCAGTAACAGGTGCAGGGGCAACAGGTACCGCAGCAACAGGTGCGGCGGCGACCTCTGCTGGTTTAACTTCTACGGTTGGCAGAGGATCTTCTGTAGCCACTGCAGGCGGAATAGGTGTAAGGAGCGTTTTTAATTCGTCCAGTTGGCCAGCCAACGTTGGCTCAGTCATTCCCTCATACCATATCAGCGTAGTGGAACTGATGTTCTTGGCTTTTAGTTCTTCCAGGTCAAAGGGTCCTTGTCGCTCAGTTCCCTCTTGCAAATAGTACTTTTTCATGTGAGTGGTTTAATGGTTATAATAAATATAGCGGGTATGGATACGGGGTGTCAACAGGGGCCGGATAGGATATAAAGCTAACCGCTTTAAGGGTATACACCAAAAATACAACAACCATCCTTTTTAAAAACAATAAAGCCTGCAAAAGCAGGCTCTAACGTACTATAGAAGAAAGGCTCAAAACTCTTTTTTATCTTTTTTACAGTAAAAATGCGGGCTATCCTTATCCAGTACACAACCCCCGAGGCGGCATTCCCCTCTTTCCGCTTTTTGTATCAGCCCGGTGGCGGGTTTGCCATAAACGATGGGGATGACGTCTTTATCAGACCTGCAGACCGGGCAATTATGTTTTTCAATTCCGAACCTGCTTTCTGTGTTTTGTGAAAAGGAGAACAAAGCGAGTACAATAAAAGGGAGGATCAATAGCTGTTTCATGTAGAATTGTTTGTACTATGATGGGAAAACAAGGAAGATTACACAAGGGAACGATCGGGAAAAAACGTCTTTTATGGGTCAAAATATATTGTTAATAATAGTCTGAACTGTGATTTTTGTGATTAAATGATTGCAATGGTCAATGAGGAGTATAAATACCCCGGGCTCATCGCAAAATATAATATTGTTCGCAAGAGCTCTCCTGAACCACATAGGATCATAGGAACATAGGTTTTTACATAGGTATGATAACAACGAAAAAATATTTGAATGAACTTAGCTACGAAGTGATTGGCTGTGCGATTGAGGTACACAAGAGCATCGGTCCGGGTTTACTTGAAAGCGTATATGAAAAATGTTTCCTGAGAGAATTAAGCCTGCAGGGAATCAACTACAAATGCCAGGTTTGGGTACCGATTCAATATAAAGGGGTCGAGCTTGATACTGAACTCAGAATGGATGTTCTTGTCGAAGATATACTATGTGTAGAGTTAAAAGCACAAGAAGGGATTTTGCCAATTCATGAAGCAATATTATTCTCCTACATGCAAATGCTTCAGAAACCTAAAGGAATTCTTATTAATTTTCATTGTGTGAACATTTTTAAGGGAGGTCAAAAAACATTAGTCAACAACCTGTTTTCTTTATTACCTGAAGAATAAACCTATGTACCCGTCTATGTTCCTATCATCCTATGTGGTTCAAATTCCTGTCTATACAATGCTATCAGGATCAAAACTTAAAATTCCACGTCACCGCCGGTAACACCGGGAACAACGACACCTGCCTCGCTTCCACTTTCAGATCCCCGTTCGCGGCACTGCCCGCCTGGTCGAAATAAATAAAATATGGGTTGAGGCGGCTGTATACATTATAGATACTGAATACCCAATAACTGGTAAGTTTCCTTTTCTTCCTCGGTACAGGTGTATAGGTCGCCGAAAGATCGATACGGTGATAGGCTTTCATACGGTACTGGTTGATCTTGCTGTATTCCTGTGTCAGCACACCATTGATAAAGTAAAATCGTTCAGGCAGGGTCAGTGCATTACCTGTGCCATAAACGAAAACGCCACCTATCTTCCATTTTTTATTGACGTCATAATTGGCAACGACCGACATATCATGCCGGCGGTCATACCGGGTAGGATA
>DASYLC010000244.1:0-13122 GCA_036009775.1 Chitinophagaceae bacterium | reverse complement strand
AATTGACATTTGTCAAGAGGGAGCAGGGGAAGGATCGCAATTTTAGTGGGTCAACTAATTGCTCATTAAAACTTTTTTTATGCGCACTAACTACTTTGCTTCTCCCAGAACCATTCAAAGTTTTGACTGCAGGAAATTAATTGTTTTTACCGGTGATGTCATTATTCCGGCAGCTAAGTTAAAAGAAGCAGGTGTAGATGTAGAAATAGCCTAACTTGCACAAGTAAGAAACCATGTACTAGCCGGTCATGAGATGACTGGCTTTTTTATTTAAAAAAAACAAAAAATGGGACATACCGATGATATGTTTAATAAAGCTGATACTCAAATCGACAGGGAGTATGCCAATTCAAAATCAGTGGAGGAAATTAAAAGTGCCGAGGATTCATATCAAGACCAGGTAAAAGTAATATCAGATATAAATGCAGCAGCACATTCACTGGCTGAAGTGGTAACTTTTGGAATGGGAATGCTTGCTGTTGAAATAGGAGTTGAATTTCCGCCTATTGTATTATTGGCTATATCTATGGAGGTTGCCATGGATGCGCAGAAAAAGGGTAAACTTTTCAAATTCGCACCTATATCAGTAATACCAACAAAGGAGACAAGGGAAGATACAGGTGGCCGTATGCAAAAAGATATGAATGAATACGCCGGTAAGTATGGCGTGCCTGTTAAAAATTATACACAGTTGAAGAAATTAACCCGGGATCAATTGAATAAGTTCCCAAAGGATCCGAAGGACCTCCGGGAAAAGCTTCAGTCGAAAAATAGCAGTGTCGGTGCAATGAACTTATATCATAAGCAGATGGCAGATTTCAGCTTTGCAAGACATAAAAATCTATACGACTATTTTGTTTACCGGGCAGGTGGTATCAGCCAGATAGTGCATGCATTCAATTCACCCGTTTCCCCTAAGAACTTAGCAGCAACGCACAAGCATGTCCTGGATCATGATATAAATGTGTTATCGCCCTTTTTTAGGAAGTAAAGGGGTTTTCAAAACAAGTTTGGTAATAAGCGTTACATCTCTCACTTTTTGGGCTGATTGAAAGTATAATGGTAATACCATTTTTATTACTACATGCCCATGATGCATATAAGTATCATCATTCTATAGTGAGATAAGGCCAGATTTTATTATACAGTTCCTCTGTTACCGTCATCACTTTTTTTATATCCTCCACTTTCAAAAACCAGCCGTGTTCATTTCTGTAAGCGATTATTGGATTGGCCAAACTGTATTTGATGTATGGATGCGCTTTTAATTCATCGATAGTAGCCGTATTGATATTGATCTTTCTAATACCGGTACTGCTGAGTTTCAAATACTGTTTTATTTTTTGAAAGGTAGAATCGGGCAGGCCAAATGTTTCACCGACCTGGTTGATGGAAATAAAACCACCCAGTTTATCCCGGAAATTGATGATCCGCGCTGCCAGTTTATTGCCGATACCGGGTAACGCAATAAGAGCAGTGGTATCTGTGGTGTTGATATCTACGATCGTATAACGACCAGTAAACGTTTTCGGGGGTTGGTAGGTAGCAGGATCTTTTACAACAAACTTTTTATACTTGTTACTTTCACCGGCTGATTCAATTTTTATGAAAGGAGCGATCCTTTCATATTCATCCGGGAACAAACCATAGATCCGTTGCAGGTCCTCCGGCTTCCGGAACTTTCCTCCCTTTGTTAAATAGTTCTGGATAGTTGCGATCGTCTTATCCCGAAGACCCAATCTTTTCCATTCCGCGGGGGGTAATGTATTCGGGTCGAAATAAAAAAATTCGCCTTTCGGTCTTTTGGAATAATTATTCTCCGGCCGGTCATATTGGTAAGCCTGGCTATTATCATCGTATTTTTTGTAGGACCGATCCTCCTGCTGGTCCTTTTGCTCTATTCGTTTCATGGCGGCGATCCAGGCTGTATCTGCTTTTGCCGGCTTTTCACCGGTTTTCCGGGAAATGACCCGGGGAAGAAAGAATATTCCCAGGATAACCAGCAAAAGAGCGATAATTGCGATCCTGTCCTTACGGGTAAAACTCAAATAATCCGACGCCTGTTGTTTCCATCCCATGATCTGAAATTTGGATCAAGCTAGGCCGGCATCGGGCTTAAAAAATGGGTTTTCCACATATTTTGGCGGGATTTTTGTCGGCAACTTTTTCTTGTTCTAAACACAGAAATCCTTACCTTTGCCATCCTTTATTTTGGCCAAATATATTTTGACATCCCAAATCATGCGCAACTAGTTGATTTTCATAGGATTTCATTTCAAAAAAATGGAAGCCTGTGAGTGATTTGTATGTCCTGAACGTTCTAAAACCGGTTTTACACATATGTCTTCAACTAAAGTGAACTCAAGAGTGGATTTTGGTAAGATCAAGCACCTGGCTGAAACCCCAGATCTTCTTGAAGTACAGATCCAATCGTTCAAAGAATTCTTCCAGTTAGAAACCACACCTGACAAACGTAATATCGAAGGTTTGTTCCGTGTGTTCAAAGAAAATTTCCCGATCACTGATACGAGGAACATTTTCGTATTGGAGTTTCTCGATTATTTTATCGATCCGCCCCGCTATACCATTGAAGAATGTATGGAAAGGGGGCTGACCTACGCCGTGCCACTCAAAGCAAAATTGCGTTTGAGCTGTAACGACGAGGAACACGTGGACTTCCAGACCATCGTACAGGACGTTTTCCTCGGAAACATTCCTTACATGACGCCCCGTGGTACATTCGTGATCAACGGAGCTGAAAGGGTAGTGGTTTCCCAGTTGCATCGTTCACCCGGTGTTTTCTTTGGCCAGTCGGTTCACCCGAACGGAACAAAGATCTACTCTGCAAGGGTTATCCCTTTCAAAGGAGCCTGGATGGAATTTGCTACCGACATCAACAATGTGATGTATGCGTATATCGACCGGAAAAAGAAATTCCCGGTTACCACATTGCTGCGTTCGATCGGTTACGAAACAGACAAGGATATCCTGGAACTGTTTGGTATGGCCGATGAAGTAAAAACAGATAAAAAGACCTTAGGAAAATATCTCGGTAAACGTTTAGCTGCCCGCGTACTCCGTACCTGGGTGGAAGATTTCGTGGATGAAGATACCGGTGAAGTGGTTTCTATCGAAAGGAACGAGATAGTCATGGAACGGGACACCGTCCTGGATGAAGAAGCGATCACCACTATTTCTGAAATGGATGTAAAGAGTGTATTCATCCAGCGGGAAGATGTGGGTGGCGATTATGCGATCATCTACAATACACTGAACAAGGATACTTCAAACAGCGAACTGGAAGCGGTGCAATTCATCTATCGTCAATTGCGTGGCGCCGATGCACCGGATAATGAAACAGCCCGTGGCATCATCGACAAATTATTCTTCAGTGATAAGCGTTATGATCTCGGCGAAGTAGGCCGTTACAAGATCAACCGTAAACTGAATGTCGATCTGCCCCTGCAGAAAAAGACATTGACGAAAGAAGATATCATCCTGATCATTAAATACCTCGTGCGCCTCACCAACGGTAAAGCAGAGATCGATGATATCGATCACCTGAGCAACCGTCGTGTACGTACCGTAGGTGAACAATTATATGCACAGTTCGGTGTGGGTCTTGCCCGTATGGCCAGAACGATCCGTGAAAGGATGAACGTGCGGGATAACGAGGTGTTCACACCGGTTGACCTGATCAATGCAAGAACCTTGTCTTCTGTGATCAATTCCTTCTTTGGAACATCGCAGTTGTCACAGTTCCTTGACCAGACCAACCCGTTATCAGAGATCACACACAAACGTCGTATCTCAGCGCTCGGGCCAGGTGGTCTGAGCCGTGAAAGAGCAGGCTTCGAGGTGCGTGACGTACACTATTCTCACTATGGTCGTCTTTGTACCATTGAAACTCCGGAAGGTCCGAACATCGGTCTGATCTCTACGCTTTGCGTACATGCAAAGATCAATGACATGGGCTTTATCGAAACACCTTACCGTAAAGTGCATGAAGGTAAAGTGAATATGAAAGAACTGAGTTTCCTGAGTGCGGAAGAAGAGGACCTGGCAAAGATCGCACAGGCCAATACGCCGCTCGATGAGAAAGGAAATTTCAAAGAAGAAAAGATCGTTAGCCGCGAAACAGGCGACTTCCCGATCCTGGATAGGAATGATGTGGAGTACATGGACGTTGCCCCGAACCAGATCGTTGGTTTGAGCGCTTCCCTGATCCCGTTCCTCGAACATGATGATGCCAACCGTGCGCTGATGGGATCGAACATGCAACGCCAGGCCGTTCCGCTGATCCGTCCCGATGTACCGGTTGTGGGTACAGGATTGGAAGCAAAAGCTGCCAGGGATGCAAGGATCCAGATCCATGCTGATGGAAATGGTATTGTTGAGTTTGTTGACGCCAACGAGATCCATGTTCGTTACGACCGTGATGCACAGGAAAAACTGGTAAGCTTTGAAGATGATCTGCGGATCTACAGGCTGACCAAGTTCATCAAGACCAACCAGGAGACCTGTATCAACCTGAACCCTGCGGTGAAGAAAGGACAGAAAGTGAAGAGAGGCGATTTCTTAACGGAAGGATATGCCACCCAGAACGGTGAGATCGCATTGGGTAAGAACCTGAAAGTGGCCTTCATGCCATGGAAGGGTTACAACTTCGAGGATGCCATCGTGATCAGCGAAAGGGTGGTAAAAGAAGACATGTTCACTTCGGTTCACATCTCTGAATATGAACTGGAAGTAAGAGATACCAAACTGGGTGAAGAAGAACTCACCCCGGATATTCCGAACGTTTCCGAGGAAGCGACAAAAGACCTCGATGAGAACGGTATCATCCGTATCGGTGCCCAGGTTAAAGAAGGCGATATCTTAATTGGTAAGATCACTCCGAAAGGAGAAAGTGATCCTACACCGGAAGAAAAATTATTGCGTGCGATCTTCGGCGATAAGGCCGGTGATGCAAAAGATGCTTCGCTGAAAGCACCGAACGGTGTGGAAGGTGTGGTGATCGGCAAGAAATTATTCCAGCGTGCGAAGAAAGATAAGAACGCCAAAGTAAGGGAGAAAGCAGCGATCGAAAAGCTGGAGAAGATACACGAGAAGAACGAAGCTGACCTGATGGAAGTGTTGCTGGAGAAATTGACCACGCAGCTTTCCAGTCATGTGTCATCGGGTGTGAGCAACAACTTCGGTGAAGTGCAGATCGGTAAAGGCGCCAAGTTCACGGAGAAGAACCTTCGTGGCCTGGACTATGCCAATATCAATCCGCTGGGCTGGACAAGCGATAAGAAAGTGGATGACCAGATCAACACACTCTTACACAATTATAATATCAAGTTCAACGAAGAACTGGGTCGTTATAAGAGAGAGAAATTCAATATCAGCATCGGGGATGAATTACCTGCCGGTGTATTGAAACTGGCGAAAGTTTATCTCGCTGTGAAGCGTAAGCTGAAAGTGGGTGATAAAATGGCCGGTCGTCACGGTAACAAGGGTATCGTTGCCAAGATCGTTCGTGCGGAAGATATGCCGTTCCTCGAAGATGGAACTCCGGTTGACGTGGTATTGAATCCATTGGGTGTACCGAGCCGTATGAACCTGGGACAAATCTATGAAACGATCCTGGGATGGGCCGGTGAGAAACTGGGTCTGCGTTTCTCTACGCCGATCTTTGATGGTGCTACCGTTGAAGAGATCGCGGAATACTGTAAGCAAGCGGAGATACCGATGCACGGGCATACTTATCTCTATGATGGTGAGACCGGAGAACGTTTCCACCAGAAAGCAACCGTAGGTATTATCTATGTGATCAAACTGCATCACATGGTGGATGATAAAATGCACGCCCGTTCGATCGGACCATACAGTCTTATCACGCAACAACCCCTGGGTGGTAAAGCCCAGTTCGGTGGTCAGCGTTTCGGTGAAATGGAAGTATGGGCGCTGGAAGCCTATGGCGCATCCAATATCCTCCAGGAACTGTTGACCATTAAATCGGATGACATTATCGGTCGTGCGAAAACATATGAGTCGATCGTAAAAGGAGAGAATGTACCAAGAGCCGGTGTACCGGAATCGTTTAACGTGTTGGTGCATGAGTTACGTGGTCTCGGTCTTGATTTGAAATTCGAATAAGGAGCGTCAGTCGTGAGTCGTCAATCGTGAGAAAATACCTCATTAAAACGACCCACTCACGATTCACGGCTCACGATAACAAATTATTAAAGAAACATTAGAAACAATAATTGGCTATGAAAAAAGAGAATCGTCCCAAAGCGGCTTTTTCGAAGATCACCATCGGTCTTGCTTCTCCGGATACTATCCTGGAAAGAAGCTATGGTGAGATCTTAAAGCCGGAAACGATCAACTATCGTACCTACAAACCTGAAAGAGATGGTTTGTTCTGCGAAAGGATATTTGGCCCGGTAAAAGATTATGAATGTGCCTGCGGTAAGTACAAACGTATCCGTTATAAAGGGATCGTGTGCGACCGTTGCGGTGTGGAAGTAACCGAAAAGAAAGTGCGCCGGGAAAGAATGGGTCATATCAAACTGGTAGTACCTGTTGTTCATATCTGGTATTTCAAATCATTGCCGAATAAGATCGGTTACCTGTTAGGTGTCAGCTCTAAGAAATTAGAGACGATCGTTTACTATGAACGCTTCGTGGTGATACAATCAGGTATCCGTGCAGACAAGGGGCAAAATCCTGGTGACCTGCTGACAGAAGAAGAATACCTCGATATCCTCGATACATTGCCAAAAGATAACCAGTACCTGCCGGATGATGATCCCAATAAGTTCATCGCCAAGATGGGTGCTGAAGCGGTGCATGATATGCTGCAACGTATCGATCTGGACCAATTGTCATTTGACCTGCGTAACGCAGCGGCAACAGAAACTTCACAGCAACGTAAGGCAGATGCGTTAAAGCGTTTGAGCGTTGTGGAAGCTTTCCGTGATGCAAACACAAGGATCACCAACCGTCCGGAGTGGATGGTAATGCAATATATTCCCGTTATTCCACCGGAACTGCGTCCCTTAGTGCCGCTGGATGGTGGTCGTTTTGCTTCTTCTGATCTGAATGATCTTTATCGCCGTGTTATTATCCGTAATAACCGTCTGAAAAGATTGTTGGAGATCAAAGCGCCTGAGGTCATCCTTCGTAATGAAAAAAGGATGTTGCAGGAAGCCGTGGATTCATTGTTTGACAACAGCCGTAAATCCAATGCCGTAAAAGCAGAGGGCGGACGTGCACTGAAATCACTCAGTGATGTATTAAAAGGTAAACAAGGTCGTTTCCGTCAGAACCTGTTGGGTAAACGTGTTGACTATTCCGGTCGTTCGGTTATCGTGGTAGGTCCTGAACTGAAACTGCATGAGTGCGGTCTGCCAAAAGATATGGCGGCTGAACTGTTCAAACCGTTTATCATCCGTAAGTTAATTGAAAGAGGTATCGTAAAAACAGTGAAGTCTGCAAGGAAACTGGTGGACAAGAAGGAAGCTGTGGTTTGGGATATCCTTGAAAATATATTGAAAGGGCACCCGGTCATGCTGAACCGTGCCCCAACGCTTCACCGTTTGTCGATCCAGGCTTTCCAGCCCAAGCTGATCGAAGGTAAAGCGATACAGCTGCACCCATTGGTAACGACAGCCTTCAACGCCGACTTTGATGGTGACCAGATGGCGGTACACGTACCGTTGAGTCACCAGTCGATCCTGGAAGCACAGTTGCTGATGCTGGCTTCTCATAACATCCTCAACCCGCAGAACGGTACGCCGATCACCCTGCCTTCACAGGACATGGTACTCGGCCTGTATTATATTACCAAGGGTAAGCGGACAAATGAGACTGAAACCGTTCGCGGCGAAGGGAAATCATTTTATTCTAACGAAGAGGTGATCATCGCTTACAATGAACGTGTTATCGATATGCATGCCTGGATCAAGGTAAAAGCTAACATCCGCAATGCAGATGGTTTGCTGGAACATAAACTGATCGAAACAACAGTTGGTCGTGTGATCTTTAACCAGCACGTACCTGCCGAAGTAGGTTTTGTAAATACATTATTGACCAAGAAAAATCTTCGTGAGATCATCGGTGATATCATCAAGATCACCAATGTTCCAAAAACGGCGAAGTTCCTGGATGATATCAAGACATTAGGTTTCCGTACAGCCTTCCAGGGAGGTTTGTCATTTAGTATTAATGACCTTATCATCCCGGATGCAAAAGAAGAATTGCTGGAAAATGCAAAAGGTGAGGTAGATGAAGTATGGGATAGTTACAACGTAGGTCTTATCACGAATAATGAGCGTTATAACCAGATCGTGGATATCTGGAGTCGTGTGGATACACGTATCACAGAAACGCTGATCCGGGAACTTGCCAATGACAGGCAGGGATTCAATTCTCTTTACATGATGCTGGATTCAGGTGCAAGAGGTTCCAAACAACAGATCAAGCAGCTAGCTGGTATCAGGGGATTGATGGCTAAACCGAGAAAATCAGGTTCATCCGGTTCCGAGATCATCGAGAACCCGATCCTTTCCAACTTTAAAGGTGGTCTGAACGTATTGGATTACTTTATCTCTACGCACGGTGCCCGTAAGGGTCTTGCGGATACGGCCCTGAAAACGGCGGATGCAGGTTACCTGACCCGTCGTCTGGTGGACGTTGCACAGGATATGGTCATTACAGAAGAGGATTGCGGAACCCTTCGTGGTATTGCCACTTCTGCCTTAAAAGATAATGAAGATGTAATTGAACCATTGAGCGACAGGATCGCCGGCCGTACCTCATTGCATGATATATATGAGCCGGTAACTGAGCAACTGATCGTTGGAGCAACAGAAGAAATTACTGTTGATATATCAAGAAAAATTGAAGAAGCCGGTATTGAAGCAGTAGAGATCCGTTCGGTACTGACTTGCGAAAGCAAACGCGGTGTTTGTGTGAGGTGTTACGGTAAGAACCTTGCATCAGGTAACACAGCTCAGCGTGGAGATGCCGTTGGTATCATCGCTGCCCAGTCGATCGGTGAGCCGGGTACACAGCTGACCCTGCGTACATTCCACGTGGGTGGTGTGGCAGGTTCTGCATCTGTTGAATCTACCTTGCTGGCTAAGTTTGACGGAACAGTACAGTTCGATGGTCTCCGCACAGTAAGTATCGAGAATAAAGAGGGAGCAAAAGCTGTGATCGTTATCGGTCGTACCGGCGAGGTTCGTATCATCGATACAAAGAATGACCGCCTGCTGATCACTAATAATATTCCTTATGGTGCTACCCTGAATGTAAAAGACGGGCAGAAAGTCAATAAAGGAGATATTCTTTGCACATGGGATCCGTTCAACAACGTTATCATGGCAGAGATCAATGGTAACATCAAGTTTGAAAATGTAATTGATGGTGTTACTTACCGTGAAGAAGCCGATGAGCAAACAGGTCACCGCGAGAAAGTTGTTATTGAAACCAGGGACAAAACCAAGATTCCATCTATTCTTGTAGAAGGAAAAGATAAGAAGTCTTATAACCTTCCTACCGGAAGCCATATCATTATGGAAGAAGGAGAAGAGGTGAAAGCCGGGCAGGTGATCGTGAAGATCCCGCGTATCCTCGGTAAGTTGAGAGATATCACCGGAGGTCTTCCCCGTGTTACTGAATTGTTCGAAGCAAGGAACCCAAGCAATCCTGCTGTTGTTTCAGAGATCGACGGCGTCGTATCGATGGGCACTATTAAAAGAGGTAACAGGGAAATCATCATTGAAGCAAAAGATGGTGTACAGAAAAAATACCTGGTGCCATTGACCAGACAGATCCTTGCACAGGATGGCGACTTTGTAAAAGCAGGTGTGCCATTGAGTGATGGGCAGATCGCTCCATTTGATATTCTTTCGATCAAAGGTCCGTTCGCTGTACAGGAGTACGTGGTGAATGAGATCCAGGAAGTATATCGTTTACAGGGTGTGAAGATCAACGATAAACACATCGAATGTATCGTCCGCCAGATGATGCGGAAGGTGAACATCGTTGACCCGGGAGATACAAGATTCCTTGAAGATGACCTGACGGATAAATTTGAATTCGTGGAAGAGAATGATTTTATCTATGATAAGAAGGTGGTGACAGATATCGGCGACAGTGGCAAATTACGTGCTGGCCAGATCGTGACGTTGCGTGAAGTAAGGGAAGAAAATTCCGTACTCCGCCGTAATGACAAGAAGCCTGTTGAGTACAGGGATGCCAAACCAGCCACTTCATCCCCAACACTGCTGGGTATTACGAAAGCATCATTGGGTGTGCCTAGCTGGATATCAGCGGCTTCCTTCCAGGAAACAACGAAAGTGCTTTCTTCTGCAGCGATCAATGGTAAAACCGATGATATGCTCGGTCTGAAAGAGAATGTGATCACAGGTCATCCGATACCAGCCGGTACCGGTCTGAGGGAATTTGAGAATATGATCGTCGGCAGCAAGGAAGAATATGAACTGTTGCAGACCGCCCGTGAAGCAATGGCCTTCGATGAGGAAGAATAAGCAATAGACAATTGGCAATAAGCAAAGCGGAAACTATTAAGGAGCGAGGAAATCTTGCTCCTTTTTTGTTCTCAATTGCCAATTGCCGGTTGCCAATTGGCTCTCCTGTTAAGGCTTTCATAAAGTAAACTGTTTTCTTATATTTGCCCCCCTGTTCAGGGTTAATTTTGCTGATATGCATCGGTAAGCCCCCAGAATAGTTTTTAGAATGCAGGTATACTCAATGGTGAGTGACAGTGGTAAAACAATAATAATCATCACATGAAAAGAGAGTTACTTATCTGGAATATTGTGTTGAGCGTGGCGGTAATAGCCCTGCTGATCCTGCATTTTGGCTCTAAAAAAAGAACTGCGGGAGCTACAACAATCACCGCCAAGGATACTATAGTTCACAACAAATCATTCCGCATCGCTTATTTTGAAATGGATTCCGTTGCGGCTAATTTTGGACTGGTTAAGGAACTGGAAACCGAATTGACCAACCGGGAAGAGGCGATCAATACAGAAATGAATACCCGGGGCAGGGAGATCCAGCAAAAGATCAATTATTACCAGAACCTGGCAGAGAAAGGAAGTTTATCACAGGAGCAGTCAGAATCGGCAAGCAAGGAAATTAAGGGTATGGATGATGCGATGAAGACCCGCAAGCAGCAACTCGATCTCGACTATAGTAATTATAAAATGTCCAAATCGAACGAGATCAAAACAAAGATAGAGGACTTCCTGAAAGAGTATAACAGCACAAGAGATTATACCTATATCGTTTCCTACGAGCAGGGTTTGTTTTATTACAAGGATACAGCCTATAATATCACTACCGACCTGGTAAAAGGATTGAACCAGAAATACAGGCCGGAGAAAAAAGCTAAGTAATTCTAACGATACCAAAAGTCTCCATAACGGGGACTTTTTGTTTAGCTTTCATTTGCTACATCAGCTGGCTTGGGAAAAGCTATTAGCTTTTGGCCATTAGCTTTTAGCCTTGACCGGATTTCTCGTTTTTCAAACGTTTCAGCTTAAGGCTAAAAGCTAACTGCTAACAGCTTAAAAAATATTGTCTTAATTTGTGACTATGGAAGATTTCAAAAAACTGTTTGATTCTTTTTCTTCCCTGAAAGTGGGTGTGATCGGGGACCTGATGCTCGATACTTATATGTGGGGCCGTGTGGACCGCATCTCGCCTGAAGCACCGGTACCGGTCGTTTCCCTGAATAAAAAAGAATACAGGATCGGCGGGGCGGGGAATGTCGCGCTGAATTGTATATCCCTTGGGGCGCAGGTATCTGTATTGTCGGTAACAGGTGCGGATACGGATGGTTTGTTGCTGGAAGAATTATTGGAGGGAAGTAATATTGATACCAGTTGTATCATGCGGAGCTCGTCACGGATCACGACGAGCAAGACAAGGGTGATCAGCCGTAACCAGCAAGTGCTGCGGCTGGATGATGAAATGACTGCCGACCTCAGTCCTGCGGATGAAGCGGCGTTGCTGGAGCGAACAAAGAATTATATCTCGGTCGTTGATCCTGATATCATGATCTTCGAGGATTATAATAAAGGGGTATTGACCGGCCGGATCATCCATGAAGTAATGGGACTTTGCAAGGCTGCGGGGATCATCACTACTGTGGATCCCAAACGAAACAATTTCTTGGCTTTCAAAGAAGCTGATATTTTTAAACCCAACCTGAAGGAAGTAAAAGAGGGATTGAATCTCCTGGCAGATAAAGTGGATCATTCTTTTTTGCAAAAAGTGCACAGGGAACTGGCGCAACAGCTTCATCATAAAATATCTCTCGTCACCTTATCGGATAAAGGTGTTTTTTACCAGGAAGGAGATCGTTCGGGTCTTGTTCCCTCGCATCTCCGTAGTATTGCTGATGTGTCAGGAGCGGGGGATACTGTGATAGCGGTGGCGTCAATGGTATATGCCGCTTCAAAGAATGTACACCTGATGGCAGAGCTCGCCAATATTGCCGGCGGCCTGGTCTGCGAAGAAGTGGGAACTGCAGCGATCAATAAAGAAAAACTGCTGAATGAATGCGAACTGTTACTTTCATAATCCCCCTAAATCCCTAAAAGGGACTTTAGAGAGTTCTATAACTGGCGTTCAGAATATATTAGTCTCTATTTCATTAATCATTCACACCATATGTCAAAGTACACATTGGTAATTCATGGAGGAGCCGGTACAATCCTTAAAAAGGATATGACCGAAGCGAAGGAACAGGCTTACCAGAAGGCCCTGGAAGATGCACTGGATGCCGGTTACGGCTTATTGGAAAAAGGTGGCTCCGCTGTCGGTGCTGTACTGGCCGCCACCGTATCGCTGGAAGATAATATCCTTTTTAACGCAGGCCGCGGATCTGTATTTAGTAAAGATGGCAGCCAGGAAATGGATGCCTCGATCATGGAAGGAAAGGACCTGCGGGCCGGGGCTGTCGCTGCGGTCCGGAATATCCGCAACCCGGTTGACCTCGCCTATGCCGTCATGACCAAAAGCCAGCATGTAATGCTGAACGGACAGGGCGCTTATGATTTTGCAAAACTGAATCATATCCGCACAGAACCGGAT
>DASYLC010000243.1:0-12404 GCA_036009775.1 Chitinophagaceae bacterium | reverse complement strand
CTTCAACACCCTTGTGCTTTTGATCACTGCCGTTTACCATATAGCTATAGGCAGTGGTAGTTGCATTCAAGGGTACCGATATGGCTGTCATCTTATCGGAGATAGTAAACGAGAATAAAGCTAACTGGTAGTTCAGCCTGTCTTTTAATAAAGATCCTTTGGACCCGATCTCAAATTGATCACCGTGCTCTGGTTTTAAAGCGCTGTTGACATAGCCCGTTGCAGGGGCAACAGGAGTAACAATAAAGAAATAAGAGCTTACCGGCGCTTTAAACCCTTTGCTATAGGAAGCATAAACCGACACTTTTTTGTTGAAAACCTTATTGATGGCAAGGTGTGGGGACCACATATTCTTATAACTGGTATCAAAATGGCCTGAATAGGTGGTTGTTATCGCCCGGAAACGATCATCCAACGTGATCTTTTGCAAACTATAACCTATACCTGCAGATATAGAAAGATCCTGTGGCAAGCCTAATGTCCATTCCGTAAAAAATGAAGTGGGTTGGGTTACAAAAGCTACATTGGACGTAATTGCATTTATCACATAATAGGGACTAACACCATATGTATATGTACCGGGATTAGGGTCGTTAGGATTGACTTTCATGCTGTATCCAACTGTTTGAGCATTCTGCCGCTGAATTTCCATTCCGGTGGTTCCATTCAACTGGGCTTTTTCACCTATTGCAATTTTTGTATCAAATGAAGTGCGGAAACCATAGTTGACGGTACTCTTATCCGTATATCCGCCGGCGCTGGCGGCATCGCTTTTGAAACCGGTTCCAAATACAGTAGATGTGTTGGAAAATCCCTTGGTGAAGTTATACGTATGTGTAACCCCTGCCCTGTAAGTAACTACATGACTGTGTGCATCGTTCCTGATATAACTGGGATTGCCTGAATAATCTTTGGTTGCCCATTGCTGAATGGTCAACTCACCTAATCTTTCATCATAGCTGTCTGTAAAGCCGACATACGTTGAAATGTTCTGTTTTTCATTTGGCTGAGTCATCAGTACTGCATTTGCAAAGTCCTTGTGTGAAGCATTATGAATCGAAAAGCCGTCTGATTTTTGTCTGCCATAGTTCAATAAAACACCGCTGCGTTCATTACCGGTCGAAAAGCGGGTAGTGAATCGTTGTAAACCATAATTTCCAAACATAATATCCTGGCTGATAGAAGTTCTCCCGTTCTCAGGCTTAATGGTCGTGAAACTGACCGCCCCGGAAATAGCTTGTCCATATAGCGTTCCGGCAGGGCCTTTCAATATTTCGACATTTCCAAGCGAAGCGAAATCGATATCGTCCAGTGTTGTTATTCCTTCTGCATCCGTAAGCGGAATACCATTGATATAAACCTTATATCCCTGCCCATCAAAATTGCTGTTAATTCCATTCGTACCCCTTGATCCGTTACCATAACCACGGATATTAAATTGTTGACCTCCTGAAACAGATCTCCTGTTCATGATCACGCCGGGCACACTGGTTTCAATGACATCCTGTAAGAAAATGCCCTGTCCTCTTTTTAATTCTTTAGTGGACAGCTTGGTGATAGAAGCAGGTTGATACAATGGCGATTTGTTTTGAGCCGAAGTTGCCGTGAGGTCTACATTGTTCAGGTACTCATTGGTCCGTGTAAGACTGATGTTCAGTTCCTCATCACAATTCTTGATGGAAACCTGGTAGGTTTCGTAGCCTACAAATGTTACGGTGATCTTATTGGTCTTCCCGCATTCGATGGTGAATAGTCCGTCCTTGTCTGTTGTAGTCCCCGCTTTACCTGAAAATGATATGGTAGCACCTGATAGCGGTGCGTTATTAGTTCCGTCAACGATCTTTCCTTTAATAGTCTTTTGTGCAAATGCTGTATATGCAAATGACAGCACTGCACAGATGAGTGCAATTCTTCTCATGTTAGATGTTTTTGATTACAAAATTGTGAATGAAATGATCTGGATCTGTAATCAGGCGCGGGGTGGGGGCGTGAGAATGAGCTTGAACTGGCTCATTAATTTGGGAGAGGATAACAGGGTTAAATATTGTTGCTTGTGGAGTTGCAGCAGGAGGTCGGGGATGGAATGATAATAAAAACCACGGAGGCATTGAAAAAGCTGGGCCAGCAATTGCCGCTGGTGGGATGATCTTTTTTTCCAGTTCTCATTGAAGGACCTGTTCAGCGCAGTTTCTTCATCATCGAAGAGACCATGGAGGATGACCCTCCCGTTAAGGTGCTCCATTGATTTTACATCAAACATCCTTCCCTGTACGATGAGCTCTTCTCCTTTTTCGGTCCAGTGCACTTCGTTATCGGCGAGACTGATCGTATGCAGTATTTCTTCTTCGAGACGTTCTTTCATCCGGTTACGTACCGATTGTTGCTTCATTACAAATACAAGAACGAAAAGCATGGGAACAAAGCCAAGCAGTATAAAAAAAAAGCTGGTTATTTTCTTAGTTATTGTATTCACAGATAAGCAGTAGCAGGAGCAAAAGTAGGTATATTATTTTTTCCGGATAAGGCTGTCCACCGGGTATTTTGCCCGCATAGTGTCCATTACGGAATTGGCCCAGCTGATCAATGCATTTTTTTCTGCTTCGGTGAGCCTGGCATCCCGGTGTGTCCAGGTATAGGAATTAAGCGGCATCTTCCCCTCTTTTACCATCCCGATCGTTTCTTCCATTTTGTGGAACTGGTAACGAAGACTTTTATTGATATATTCATCATAGTTGATACCTTTTTTCCCATTCTTAACATGACCATTCATCCACCAGTCTACAGGCTGCAGGCGTGAATACCAGGGATAACGGGTATTGTTACTGTGACAGTCATTGCATGCTTTTGCCATGATGGATCTTACATCAGCCGGTATAGCAAAAGAATTGCCAATAAAATTGGGCTGGACACCTCCGGTCTTGTTCTTTTTGGGATGAATGAACTGGATAATGACCAGCGCCGCTAATAATACCAACAGGATCTTTCTGAACATAGCGGGATTTTAATAAAGTTATGGATTGGTGATCAGGATATTCCCGGTCATTTCGGCTGGAACAGGTAAGCCCATCATCGTTAAAATAGCAGGAGCGATATCGCCCAGTTTACCCGGTTGGATCGTACCCTTCCAGTCCTTATCAATAATAAAAAAAGGTACCGGGTTCAATGTATGCGCCGTATTGGGCGAGCCATCTTCGTTGATCATATAATCCGAATTCCCGTGATCCGCGGTAAGGAAGATCGTATAGCCATTGTCAAGACCTGCAGTTACTATTTGCTCTACGCATTTGTCAACCGTTTCCGCGGCTTTGATCGCTGCCAACCAAACACCGGTATGTCCCACCATATCCGTGTTGGCATAATTGAGACAAATAAAACTGGCAGATCCCTTCTTTATTTCCGGTACAAGTAAAGCTGTTAATTCGTAAGCGCTCATTTCCGGTTGCAGGTCATAGGTCGCTACTTTAGGAGAGGGTGCCATGATCCTTGTTTCTCCTTCAAAAGGAATTTCTCTTCCGCCGCTGAAGAAAAAAGTAACATGCGGATATTTTTCTGTTTCTGCCGCCCGGATCTGCTTCAACCCGTTCTTCGCCACTATTTCTCCCAGTGTATTATTTAAATTATCTGTTTCAAATACCACGTTTACGCCCGTATAACTATGATCATATTCTGTCATCGTGGTATAGTGAAGGGATAGTTTTTTCATGTTATGCTCCGGGATATCCAGCTGGGTCAGTACCTGTGTTATCTCTCGGCAACGATCCGTACGGAAATTGAAACAAAGAGCCACGTCACCATCTTTAATGACACCCAGCGGTTCCTGTGCTTCATTAAGGATGACCGTTGGTTTAATGAATTCATCGGTGATATTGGCAGCATAAGCATTTTCCACTGCTGCGATCGCATCGGTTGCTTTTTCACCGGTACCATTTACCAGTGTATCATAAGCCAGTTTGATCCTTTCCCAGCGTTTATCCCGGTCCATGGCAAAATACCGTCCGCTGACCGAAGCTATCCTGCCCACGGTTTTGTTGAGATGAGCCTGCAATGCTGTTATAAAACCCAAACCGCTTTTGGGGTCACAGTCACGACCATCCGTAAAAGCATGAATAAAGACGTCTTTCAGTCCTTCTGCCTGGCAAAGGCTAACGATCGCTTCCAGGTGGCGGATATGCGAATGAACGCCACCGTCACTTACCAGCCCTAAAAGATGCAGGGGCTTATTGTTTTCCCTGGCAAAACGGATCGATGCTAAAAGGGTCTTGTTCGTTATAAAAGAACCATCACGGACGGCTACATTTATACGTTGTAATTCCTGGTAAACTACTCTGCCGGCACCCAGGTTAAGGTGACCAACCTCGGAATTCCCCATCTGCCCGTCTGGCAGTCCCACAGCCTCGCCACAGGTGATGAGGGTCGAATTAGGATAACGGGAGTACAGGGATCTTGTAAACGGCACATCAGCATGCTGTATCGCATCGGAAGAAGCAACTTTTCCCAATCCCCAGCCGTCCATTATGACCAGGATGACTTTTTTATCTGCCATTTTTTTTATTAACATTTTGAGTTAGTACAAATACATTCATTTTCAATGGGCAAATGCCCGTCCGTACCCTGTAAAACTACATTCAATTCCTCTATTTTGAGATACCAGATGCGGAAAAGCTGTTGGTTTTTAGTAGCTTAGTATCCGATGAAAGGCTACATTTACTGTGGCATGTTTTTAGATCAATACACCTATGAAACCTATTTTGTTATGAAACGTCTATTTTCAACCCTGCTGCTTGGTTCCGTCCTGCTGCTGTCTGCATTCACAGCTCAGAATGGAATAGATGATGTTATCGGTGCGTTGCGTTCGGGTAACTCGAGCCAGCTCGCCAATCTTTTTGACGACAATGTGGAACTGACATTGCCCGACAAAAGCGACAGCTATAGCAGGGCCCAGGCGCAGCTGATCGTCAAAGATTTCTTTGGCAATAATGGTGTGAAAGGATTTGAATTGAAACACAAAGGCGATTCACCCGGTGGTCATTTCTGCATCGGTACCTTACAAACCAATGCGGGTAATTACCGTACCAATGTCTTTATGAAAGTAAAGAATGGTAAAGAAGTGGTCAAAGAGATCCGTTTTCAGTCGATCGAATAAACCCGTTAAAATTATTTGCAAAGCCTTCCTGCCAACAGGAAGGCTTTTTCTTTTCCAAACAGGCGAATCAGTAATTTTGCAGCTATGGATTTCAATGAACAACTGGATCACCTTATCGATGAGGCGCTGAAGGAAGATATCGGCAACGGGGACCATTCTACTTTGTCCTCTATTGCCGCGGATGCAAAAGGAAAAGCGGTACTGAAAATAAAACAGGAGGGTATCCTGGCCGGAATGAAAGTGGCAGAGAGAATATTTGCTCACAAAGAAGCCGGCTCCGTATTTACTCCATTTAAAAAAGACGGCGATCAAATGGCTTTCGGGGAGAAAGCTTTTGAAATAGAAGCACGGGTACATACCATACTGCAATGCGAACGACTGGTGCTGAACTGTATGCAACGGATGAGCGGGATCGCAACCCTGACAAAAGAATATACTGATAAGCTAAGAGGCTACAAGACTAAATTGCTGGATACGAGAAAGACGACACCCAATTTCCGTTTGCTGGAAAAAGAAGCGGTCCGCATCGGTGGGGGTGTGAACCATCGTTTTGGCCTGTATGACATGATCATGCTCAAGGATAATCATATCGACTACTGTGGCGGTATAGAAAAAGCGATCAGCAAAGCCTGGGAATATGTCCAGGTAAAAGAACCAGCGCTGAAGATCGAAGTGGAGACAAGGAGTATCGATGATGTGAAAAAGGTAATGGCTGCAGGGAAGGGAAAAGTATTCCGGGTGATGCTCGATAATTTCAAACCGGAACAAATAACCGATGCAGTCAGGATCATCGGGGAAACATTTGAGACAGAGGCCAGCGGCGGTATCAACCTGGAGAATATCGAAGCGTATGCAAAGACGGGAGTGGATTATGTAAGTGCAGGGGCGTTGATACACCAGGCGAGGAGTTTGGATTTAAGTTTGAAGGCAGCCCCCTAAATCCCCACAAGGGGGACTCAAGAAACCATTATTCAATCATTCATAGAACCGGTGTATGAGTAAGAAGAATAAACCTGATACAAGAGGATTTGTTTACAGCACTGATCCTGATTTTTCTTTTGAAGAGGATCGTTCTGCTGCAGAAACCTTGCTGCCTGCACAACAGAAGCTCAAAGTAAGACTGGATACCAAACACCGGGCAGGCAAAGCCGTAACATTGATCACAGGATTTGTGGGTACAGATGAGGGCCTGCAGGATCTCGGAAAAAAATTAAAATCCTTTTGCGGTACCGGTGGCTCGGCCAAAGATGGAGAGATCATCGTGCAGGGTGACCAGCGGGAGAAAGTGATGCAATGGTTGACAAAGAACGGATATAAACAGTCTAAAAAAATATAGGATGCCTTTTCTTATCTGGTTCCTCTTTATTACCGGTCTGTGTTTAATTCCATTCGGGCTTTCTGCATTTTATTTTGTGTTGGGAATGCGAAGTTTTATTGTTGGGAGAAAAGAAAAAAGCAGGCCTAAAATCATCGGCGCATATAACACCCTGTTTTTTTCAGCCCTGGCGATGGTTGTTGTATATTTTCTTTCGAACTGGCTATGCAGGGTTTTTCTTAACTGGGAGTTATGATCCTTCAAAACCAATTTTCCGATGAGTACCATCGCAATAAGGTTTGTTTGCCGATGCACCACAACGACATAAAGCCACCGTACCGGTCTTCGTTTCTTCCTTTCCATCGCTGTGTACGATCAGGCATTCTGTTTTGATAAGATAAGGCCCATTGGCACTTACTTCTATTTTCATGATATGAGCTGATTCCGCTACAACCTTGTCTGGGGACATAACCGGAGCTTCCGCGTTCAAATAATAACTCAATGCGCCGCTGGGGCATTGCCGGACCTGTTCAATGATCCTTTCCGTTGAAGCCCCGCCCATTTTTATCCAGGGTCTTTCTTTGGGGTTGAACACTTCGGTCAATCCTTTCCAGCAAATAGTAGAATGAATCCAGGTCTTCGGTTTCCAAACGATGGTTACTTCGTCGTTGGTGTATTTAAGTGTATCCTTACCCATGGAAAAGTTTATAGTCTATGGTTTATTGTTGTTGTAGACCTGGGTTTTCTCATTGCAGTCAAGGGTCGTTGAATACCGAAGCTGTTTTACACTGACGCAAATTACAATACTGTTTTGGAAACTCAAGTGGGGCGGGGTTGGTCGCAATAGTACCAAACTGGGATAAAAGCGATCCAAGGAATAGCGGCTCTGCGACAAACTTTCAAGAAATTGAGCGGAGAAACAACTATAAACTATAAACCAAAAACCATAAACTCTTATTGTCCCTGGGCCAGTGAATACGCCTTCTTCCCTCCCCAGCTATTCAGCAGCTCTAAGGAACAGATCTTGAAATTGCCGCTCATGCTGACATATAAGCCGATCACATCCTGCTGGTTCAGCGGTTCATCACCGATGCTTTCAAAACGAACATTGTATTGATTGACGAGGTTGGTATAAACAGAACCGGTTGGCCATACCTGTGTGCCGCGGTTACTGATACTGATGAGATTGAATTTTACTCCTCCGTGCCGTTTGCATTTATCGGCAATCACCGTGGGTTGTTCACCGCTTTCAATGAACAGATCCACGCCTACGATCGTTTCGGCCTCTCCTTCTTTGGAGATCATCATCGGGTTGGTCTCCAGTTTCAGCGGGGCAGGAGTACCGGGTTTGTTGGGAATGATCTCCCGGGCGCCTATCTCCGGTTTCTTTCCGAAGTTGCTGATGATCGCGTCGGCAAACCCGGTCGTGTTGACAGATGCTTTTGTTTTATCGCCGAAATCACCGGTATGGGTTCCGTTCTCCAGTGTATAGAGCAATGCATTCTCAATGACCGCAGCATTTTCTGTCAGACCCAGGTGACGCAGCATCGCCAGCCCGCTTAATAATAATGCGGTGGGGTTCGCAATATTCTTCCCGGCGATATCCGGGGCTGTGCCATGCACCGCTTCAAAGATGGAAATATGATCGCCGATATTGGCGGAAGGTGCAAAGCCAAGTCCGCCTACCAATCCTGCACAAAGATCGGAAACGATGTCGCCCTGTAAATTCGTAAGCACCAGCACATCGAATGTGTCGGGTCTTGTCACCAGTTTCATACAGAGATCGTCCACGATTATATCATCCGACTTCAATTCAGGATATTCTTTAGCTACTTCCTGGAAGCACTCGAGGAAAAGACCGTCGGTTATCTTCATGATATTGGCCTTGTGTACGCAAGTAATGCGTCTTGCTTTTTTTTGTTTGGCCATTTCAAATGCATAGCGGATCACCTGCATACTTCCGGGACGGGTGATAAAACGACGGCTCAATGCCACATCATGGGTGAGCATGTGTTCGATACCGCCATAGGTGTCTTCGATATTTTCCCTGACGACTGTGATATCGATCGGGATACCCGCTTTGCTGAATACCGTATCCACTCCATGCAATGTTCTGAAATCTCTTTTGTTCGCAAAGGTGTTCCAGGTCTTGCGGGCCGTTACATTGATGCTTTTTACTCCCTTGCCTTTCGGTGTTTCCATAGGCCCTTTGAAAAGCAGACCGAGTGCTTCAATGGTTACTTTGGCTTCCGGGGTCATGCCGTTATTAAAACCTTTGTCAAAGACCCATTTGCCCATTTCTACAAAATCATATTCGAGCGGCACCTTGTTGGCGGTAAAGATCCTTAACACGGCTTCCATGATCTCGGGACCAATTCCATCCCCTTTAGCAACAGCTATCTTCATATCGTCGAAATTTTTTGTTTGATGGCGCAAAATTAAGCTCTGCCTGCTGATTTTTAAGTTAAATAAACAAAATCCAGCACACGGATAACACGGATAACACGGATCAGACGGATTTTATGGGTTAGATCATATGACGCAAAAGCTTCAGGTTTAGTGGAATTTACCCGGTTATGCTATGGATGGAACACAGATTATTCTGCTTCGCAGAATAAAAATCCGTATTTATCTGTTTAACCCGTGTCATCCGTGTGCCGTATTTTATCACACTTGGGATCTCCTGCAATTTGTTTATTTTTACTCCATGACCAGTATGATCTCTGAAGGCGTGAAAGTGAGTGTAGAGACTTTCTACCAGCAGGACTACAGCAACCCGCTGCAGTCGGAATTCATGTTTGCCTACCGGATCACGCTGGAAAATCACAATACATTTCCCGTCAAACTCCACCGCCGGCACTGGTATATCTTCGACAGCAATGGCAGTCACCGCGAAGTGGAAGGCGAAGGTGTAGTGGGTGTACAACCTACGATACAATCCGGTGAGAATTATCAATATGTCAGTGGCTGCAATCTCCGCAGCGAAATGGGTAAGATGAATGGCAGTTACCAGATGGAAAATCTCCATAGTAAAAAGATGTTCGACGTAAGCATTCCTTCTTTTGAGATGATCGTGCCGTTGAAGAATAATTGATTTGCTGACGCAAATTGTTGGCCACGAATACACACGAATTACCACGAAAGAATACAGTTTATTTAGCGGGCTTTAGTGCTACCAGCATCGTCCCTTGCGTCGCACACTTCATCTTTCTGTTCATTCCTGGGCTAATACATTCCGGCAGCGTTCGCAACGGAGCAACGATCGCAGCGCCTTCCCGGGAAAGAGTTGAGTAAGATTGCTGCAGACAAGTATGCGACCCTTCGTTGCCTCAAGGTAAACTCCACAGCGGATGCCATGAAAAACTATCGCTGGTAAAATAAATATAAGCCAATTACTGTAAGCCTTACTGCATATTAGCGGGAGAATCATCGACCTAAGTTCCCTTTAGGGACAGGGCGGTATCTTCCTCGTCCTCTCCTTCATCAATGCGATCGCTTCTTCCTTTGAATTAAAGATTGCATCATTGATATTGACAAGGTTGTCCGCCAGTTTATCATAACGCTTGGTCAGCAGCCAGGTAAAAATATGGAGATAGTGAATGCCATCGAATACAATAGCTTTATTGGTAGCGAACTCATCTTTTCTTTTTAAGAACTCTCCGGGCATTTCGGTGTAATGCATCCCCGGGCGGAGATGATGAATGATATGATAACCATCGTTCCAGCATTTCTTATTGTACACCGTGTTGATGCAGTTGATCGAACTCGTGTACAAATTCTCGGGATCATTGCCGTCGATAAATGAATGCTGGGTCCAGTTGCCCAGCATCATCACCAGTCTTGCGAATAAAAGGGGTACTATAAAAATGACCATCGTTGCCTTGAAATTCACAAAACACATCGCCACGCAAAAGACGAGGTAGATATATTCACCGGCCGTCAACCGCTGGTACAATTTTTTTCTCTTGCGGTTGAACAGGTAACGGATGGTATTGATCACGCCGACAAAAAGAAATTTAAAGAAATAGGCAAGGAAACCTCTTACACTGTCCCGCTGGTAGGCCATCGTGCTGCTGGTATCATCGGGCATATTGTTCTCGATATGGTGCATACCCATGTGGTGACTGAAATACCCTTCGGGAGCATGACCGAACAAAGGACAAATGATCCAGGTGATATATCCCATCAATGGTTTCTGGTAAGGGGCTTTGAATGTTTTGCGGTGACAAAGACAATGAAACATCAGGCCGAAACTGCCTTTGAAATATAATTGCGAAAGATAGAAATAAGGAACGGCCAGGGCCCACCACCACCAACCGGTGAGAACAGGTGTGAAAAGCAGGATCGCAACCGGTACGATCAGCAGGTGGATCGTTGTCAGCAAATAAATAAAAGGGAGGTCTCTTTTATCTGTCATGATCCGTAGCCACAACTTATCGTAAAAGCTGAACTTTTCCTTTGGTATATAAACCGGGTCAGTAAGTTGTGTGGCCAGAGATTTCATGAGCGGCAAAAGTATGAAATTATCAGCCGGGATAAGGCTGTTGTGGAAGAAGCGTAAAAAATCGTGCCGGTAAATAGTTGCAAATGCTAACAGTTGTTCTCTTCACGCAGGGTTCGCGGGGGTTTTAAACTGATTTTCTCTGTGTGCTCAGCGTGATACTTCTTATTTTGGTTTGTACTTGGCCTCATCGAGTATTTTGCTGGCGGGAGTGTTCATAAGCTCTTCCGGCTTCATATCAGGATTCTTACTCATAAACTTCTTTACGATCTGCGAGCCGATCCACTGACCGATATTACCCGGGGAATATTCCTGTGAAAAGCCCTGTGTAAAAGGAGCCTCACCGATATAGGTCTGTATCGTGGCGGGGCTTAACGAGTAGAGGTCTTCGCCTTTAACAATATCCGCCCAGATCAATCCTTCATTTGCATTGCACCAATCCAGTTGTAATTGTGTGTAGCCTGTTTTTACCGAATCGGGGGTAGTGGGTAAAAGCAGGTCCATCAGGTACCAGCGTTTGCCCTTTTCCACCATTTGTTCGATGAGCGGTTTGGCGCCACTTTTATCCGGGAACATATCGTTGATGATCAGTTGCATCGCATCGGCGATAATATATTCTTTGCTGAAACGGCGGCTGCGGTAGCCGGGTGCTACATTTTCCGTAAAGAAAGGATCGCTGTATACGGAGAAATTTTTTCCCAGGTAAAACTGGAGGCTGATCCCCAACAGACCGGGTCGTAAAAAATCCGGTGTAGGTCCGTTATCGGATGTAGCCATCGCATCCATGGGTCCGGCGATCGTGGCAATAGCGGGAAGCGGGTAAGCAGGAAAATAATAACGCAGGTACTGGAAACTTTTTTTAAAATCCCTCTCGATACCTGTTGTGTTTTTGAAAACAGTATTCACCGTATCATATAAGCCGCCACTGAGGTGTAAGAAATTCTTTACACCGGTTAGCATTAAAGCACTGTCCAATCCTAATATATCCCGCAGGAAAATACTGGTAAGCCCCGGGTGTTTTTTATTGAGTTCAGTGAGGCCTGCTAATAAGTTATTAGTGTCGAGAGCAAAAAAGTCACGGTCAAAACGTTCCAGCTGTATATTGACCTGGATATCGTCCACCTTAGGGGTGTTTTTCTTTTTCTTGCAGGAAAAAAGAGCAACGGAAAGCAGGAGAACAAGGGCGGTTTTTTTCATGGTATTGTAAAACGTTAAGGGCTCGTAATTGTTGTGAAAGCGAAATTACTGGTTTAAAAATTAGCGTTAAACTTGTCCTGAGCAAAGGCGAAGGATCGGATTTTGAAACGGGAATAAGAAAGACTAACCACAGATTGCACAGATAATGCTTCACGGATTACACGGTGTAATCTGTTCCCAAATCTGTTTTATCTGTGGTTAAAAATCTAATTGAACTACTGTATTTACTGGCGTAAATTTGTATCATG
>DASYLC010000242.1:0-17822 GCA_036009775.1 Chitinophagaceae bacterium | reverse complement strand
AGGGACTGGTAGGATTGCTGTCAAAGGATTTTATCCGGTTAGTTCTTATTTCCGCGGTGCTGGCCTTTCCGCTGGCCTGGTGGTATATGCATAAATGGCTCCAGGATTTTGCGTATCGCATTACTATCGGCTGGTGGGTCTTTATGGCAGCAGGAGTGACGGCATTGCTGATCGCATTGCTTACCGTTAGTTTCCAGGCGATCAAAGCCGCCGTGGCCAACCCTGTAAAATCATTGCGAACAGAGTGAAGCAATCATGAACAGAGTAAATAAAAAATAATCTATCAATTATGATAAAGAGCTATTTAAAAATTGCGTGGAGGGGCCTGATGAAGAATAAGGCAGTATCCTTTATCAATATATTCGGCCTGACGATCGGGCTTACCTGCTGTATCCTGATAAGTCTTTACATCAATCATGAAACAAGCTATGACAGGTATCACAAGAACCGGGACAGGATCTTCCAGCTGGGTACGGCTTTTATTGACGGAGGCGTGGCAGAACGGGGTGGTAACAGTTCGGCACCTTTAGGAATGATGCTCCAGCAGGAATATCCTGAGATCACATCAACAACCAGGATACTGCCACTGTTCAGGGATGATAAAACCTTATTACAGGTAAAAGGAGAGGGTGGTCCGGTCCGGTCTTTTTATGAGAGAAAGGGTTTCCTTGCGGACTCTAACTTTTTCCAGGTTCTCACTTATGACTTCAGTGAAGGTGATCCGAAGAACGCTTTACTCGAACCTAACACCATTGTGATCAGTAAGGAAATATCCCGGAAATTGTTCGGGGACGAGCCAGCGCTGAATAAGATCATCCGGGTCAGCAGTAACACCCATGGGGACAGCAGTTTCAGGATAACAGGTGTTTTTGCAGATCCGCCAGGTCCTTCTCATATTGATGCTAACTTTTTTTTATCATTCGGGGGTGGTAATATGGCCCGCTATGTCAATGATAACCCGAGCCTGGCCAACAACAATATGTTCTATACCTATCTTTTGTTGAAAGAAGGAGCAGATAGTAAGAAAGTAGAACAGAAATTTCCTGATTTTATCCGCCGCCATTTAGGAGAAGAATTAAAACAAACGGGCAAGCAAAGAGAATATTTTTTAACAGGTGTTGCTGATATTTACCTGGCAGGTATCGGCAAAGGTCTTACCCCGGGCGGCAGCAAAACCCGTCTGTTCGTTCTCGGCTCCATAGCTGTCCTTATCTTATTGATCGCCTGCATCAACTTTATGAACCTGTCAACGGCCAATTCAGGAAAAAAAGCTGCGGAAGTAGGTGTGCGAAAAGTACTGGGTGCCCAGCAATCGTCTTTGCTCCGCCGTTTTCTGGGCGAGTCCATGTTAATGACGATCATAGGGCTCCTATTTGCCCTGGGTCTTACCCTTCTTTTATTACCTGTTTTTGAGCAGGTCTCGGGTAAAACGCTGAACATTTCTTTCCTGCAAAAGCTAAAACTCGCGGGATTGTTTATTTTTCTCGCAATAGTGACGGGATTGCTGGCGGGGAGCTATCCTGCCTTCTATTTATCTTCTTTTAAACCCATTAGTGTTTTAAAAGGAAAATTCAGTAACTCAATGGCGGCTATTTCCCTGCGGAAAGGCCTGGTCGTATTCCAGTTTATTATATCTATTGTGCTGATCATTGCATCGCTGGTAATAGCTGACCAGATGAAATATATGCGTTCAAA
The DNA here is from genome assembly GCA_036009775.1 of Chitinophagaceae bacterium. Taxonomy (GTDB): domain Bacteria; phylum Bacteroidota; class Bacteroidia; order Chitinophagales; family Chitinophagaceae; genus JJ008. The sequence continues at coordinate 16,127 of DASYLC010000242.1, read as the reverse complement.
AGATCTTGGCTTTGCGAAAGACCAGCAGGTGATCATCCCTTTGAGAACACCAACAGCCAAAAACAGTATCCCGGCATTTAAGAACAATGTCGCTGATGAGCCGGCCATCCATTCTATCGGCGCTTCGATGGCTTACCCCGGGATCTTTCATCCGCAGGACTGGCTGATGTACAGGCAGGGTCAAAGCATGACTAATTCCAAACAAGTATATATTAACCTTGTTGATGATGACTATCTGCAAACACTGGATGTCAAGCTCCTTGCCGGAAGATTATTTTCCCGGGAGTTCCCGGCGGATTCATTGACGCGTTTTGTAATTAATGAAGAAGCGGTGAAACAATTCGGTTTCGCTTCCCCTGAAGAGGCCGTGGGGAAATGGCTTGCTTTTGATTCAGATGGTGAACAGGTCCAGTTTACGATCATTGGTGTTATTAAAAGTTTCCATTTTAAGGACCTGCATGAAGCGATAGAACCTTTTGCTTTCCGGTTATATAATGAGGCGGGATTTAATTACCTGCTTGTTAATTCCAAAGGCAGTGATCTGAAACGAACCATGGCTTCCCTGGAAAGCACCTGGAAAAAACTTAACCCGGCCGAGCCATTTGAATACAGTTTCCTGGATACGGATTTTCAAAAGAATTACGAAGCCGATAGCCGGCAGGCAAGCCTGATCAATTATTTTACGATCATCGCTATTATCATTTCCTGCCTGGGGCTTTTCGGGCTCGTCACATTTACAGCTGAACAAAGAGTAAAGGAGATAGGTATCCGCAAAGTGTTAGGCGCAAGCGTATACGGACTTGTTACCCTTCTTTCCAGGGATTTTCTAAAACTGGTTCTCATTGCAGTCATTATCGCTTCCCCGCTCGCATGGTGGCTGATGAATAAATGGCTGCACAATTTTGCTTACCAGACCAGGATCACCTGGCAGGTTTTTGGGCTAACGTGTTTTGCTGCGCTGCTCATTGCTTTTTTAACCATTAGTTTCCAGGCGATCAAAGCGGCGATTGCTAACCCGGTTAAAAGCCTGCGAACGGAATAAAAGGATAGATCGCTAAAGTCAGAATATCCAGGCGATCAACATGTCAAAATGTAAGATTAAAAGTAACAACCATGTTCAGAAATTATTTAAAGACAGCGTTGCGTAACCTCTTGAAGAATAAAACCTATTCTTTTATAAACATATTCGGGTTAACGCTTGGATTGGTTTGCTTTTTATTGATCGCTTTATATGTGTTTGACGAACTGACCTATGATAGTTTTCATAAAGAAGCTTCCCGTATTTACCGCGTCGTGGAAACAAAAACTTCCCCGGAAGGAAAAGAGTCAAGGGTGGCGGCAGTAGGGTATAAGGTATCGGAGCAGGCGCCGGTGAGTTTACCGGAAATAAAGACAGCAGGACGTTTCAGCGCATTTGGAAGAGTGAATGTATCCGATCCTTCAAGCACCAATACATTTTATGAGACCTACTACCTGGCTAACCAGGATTTTTTAAAAGTATTTGATTTCAAATTACTGGAAGGCAACAGGGCCAACGCTTTAACAACACCCCATTCCGTGTTACTGACAGAAGACATGGCTAAAAAGATATATGGGGTTACTTCGGTAACAGGGAGGATGTTAAAAACAGATAGTGACAGCCTTCCTTATACCATCACCGGGGTACTCCGGAATTTCCCCTCGAACTCCCATATTTCATTTAACCTGATCTTTTCGGAAACAAGTCTCTCGGGCCAGCGATACAATGATTTTATTGCCAGCGACTGGAGCTCTAACACTTATCCTACTTATCTTCTGCTTGACAAAAATGCGGATGTTGAAAAAACAACCGAAAAACTGAACCAGCTGGTAGCAAAGAACCGGACCGGGGATCAGCCCGAAAAACGTAAGCTTGCGCTGCAACCATTAAAAGCTATACATTTCCATTCTGCCGGAATTGAGGGCACGCCGGCTGAAAAAAAAGGAAATATCTCTTATATCTATGTATTCTCCATCGTAGCGCTGTTTGTTTTACTGATCGCCTGCATCAATTATATGAACCTTACTACGGCAAGATTTGCAAGCCGCAGCAAAGAGATCGCTGTCCGCAAAGTAGCCGGGGCGGACCGTCGTAATCTGATCAGCCAGTTCTTATCAGAAGCTTTTGTAATGGCTGTCATTGCATTGATATTAGGATTGACCATAACAAAACTATTGCTTCCCCCTTTTAACGCATTCGCGGAAAAACACCTTGCCCTCAATACAGGAACAGATTACAGGATATGGCTCGGCATATTTGGGACCATTGTTTTGGTGGGATTGTTTGCAGGAGCTTATCCTGCACTTTTCCAGTCAGGGCAAAAGCCTTTTTTATTACTGAAAAATAAAATTCAGCAAAGCAGAGGCCAGTTATCGCTTCGTAAAGGGCTGGTCGTTTTCCAATTTTCTCTTTCCATCATCATGATCGTCGCTACCATTGTCGTCTTCCTTCAAATGAAATATGTGAATACCGCCGGTATGGGTTTCAATAAGGAACAATTGCTGGTCGTGGACATTAATAGTGGCCGTGTCCGACGTGGCGCAGAAACGATCAAAACTGAATATGCAAAACTGGCTGCGGTAAGATCAGTCAGTGTCACTTCGCGGGTACCGGGGGAATGGAAGATCATACCCAGGGTCAAGGTCCACCAGCAGGGAGCGGGAACTGTAAGTAACGATATGTATTATATGGCGACCGATGACCAGTTTTTGAAAACATTTGAAGTGGGATTGGTAAAGGGAAGGAACTTTTCTGTCAACCCCGGTGATTCTTCCGCTATCATGATCAATGAAACGGCAGCAGCGATACTGGGCATCAGCGAACCTTCTGAACAATTGGTCGAAATTCCCTCCGTTGATTTTAGCGGGAATGTGTCCACGCTTGATACCCCGTTTGTAGCAAGAGTAGTAGGGATAGTCAAAGATTTTAATTTCCGGTCACTCCGGGAAAAAGTGGCTCCGCTGATCATGGCCTATTCCAATAATCCTGTTCACAATATTGATTATTTTACGGTAAGGCTCAGTACGGATAAAGCGGAACAGACTCTAAAACAACTGGAAGACATATTGCACAAAGTTGATGCAAACCACCTGTTCGAGTATAATTTCCTGGATAAACAATGGGATATTTTTTACAGGGAGGATCAAAAAAGGCAAACCATCTTTTTGGTTATTGCAATTATGACCATCCTGATCGCCTGCCTGGGTTTATTTGGATTGGCTACTTATGCGGCGCAGCAGCGTATCAAAGAAATAGGGATCCGTAAAGTGCTGGGTGCTTCGGTCATTCAACTCGTGGGACTGCTTTCGAAAGACTTTTTGAAACTGGTACTTATTGCCGCGATCATTGCTATCCCGGTTGCCTGGTGGATGATGGATAGTTGGTTAAAGGATTTTGCTTACCGGACAACGATCTATTGGTGGGTATTTGCGATCGCGGGCTTGCTCGCTTTATTCATTGCTTTATTTACGGTAGGCGGTAAAGCGCTGGGATCCGCTGCGGCGAACCCGGTGGACTCGCTCCGGGCAGAATAATAGCAGTATATATAATATTATAAAGAAATGGGTTTACATAATTTAAAACAGATCGTAAGAAGCCTGGTACGTTATAAGGGGTTTACTTTTATTAACCTGCTGGGGCTTTCTATGGGAATTGCCGCTACGACTATTATTCTGACTGTCTCTGTATATGAGAATGGTTTCGATACATTTCATTCAGACAGTAAAAATGTATACAGGATAGTCACCAGGGCAAAACAAGCTAATGAAGACGTATACAATGCCAATGTACCTTATCCTACTGCGAAATTTCTGCGGAACGAATACCCCGGCATTCTGGCTACGCAGCTCCATTTTTCCAGGGACATGAATGTAAGGATAGGTAAAGAAGATGCTTTTGACGAGAAGAATATCGTGTTTGCCGACTCACTTTTTTTCCAGGTGCTTGATTTTTCGGGGATCAAAGGATTCCGGGTGAGGGGTAATCCTGTTGCTGCCCTATCAGCACCCAATAAGGTAATATTGACAAAAAGCTCGGCAAAAAAGTATTTTGGAGAGACAAATCCTATCGGGCAGATGATCCGGCTTAATGATGTTGCGGATGTGGAAGTCGCAGCAATTATCAATGATATTCCGGTCACTACTCATTTCCCGGTAAGTATGATCGTGTCCTACTCCACATTTAATAAAGAGTTTCTATCAGGGATGGATCCGGAATCCTGGTCGTTTACCAGCGGAGGCTACACCTATGTTCGCCTTGACAAAGCTTCCCAGGTGACTCCCGTGGAGAATGCTATCCGCTCCATGCTGCTAAAGGGCCCGGAAAAAGAGGGGTTCCAAAGAGAGCATTGGTACCTGCAGTCGCTGAAAAGCATACATTTCGAGCCGGCATTTGAATTATCTAACCCATCCTATACGATCAGCCGGAAATACCTGCAGATGTTACTATTGCTTGCCGTTTTTATTCTCCTGGTGGCCTGTATCAATTATATTAATTTATCTACTTCGCTTGCTTTCTCCAAATCAAAGGAGGTAGGTATCCGGAAAACGATCGGTGCATCAAAAGGGCAGTTGTTCTTTCACTATATGCTGGAAACGGTGGTCGTTACAACGGTTGCCGCGCTGATCGGGATTGTTATTGCTACAGCTTTATTACCGGCAGTTAACAGGATACTGGATAAATCCATTTCGTTGCAACAGTTATTCCATCTTCGTTTTATCGTAGCCGGAATTGCGGGCATCTTCCTGATCAGTTTTATTTCAGGCATTTACCCCGCACTGATCCTGTCGGGGTTTAACCCGATAGCAGCATTGAAAAACCGGTTTATTTTACCAGGCAAGTTCTCTGCCTTATTGAGAAAGTCACTGGTAGTATTTCAATTCACTACTTCAATTGCATTGATCATTTGTACGATCGTAATTGCCAGGCAAATGCAATACATGCAGCATAAGGAACTTGGATTTAATAAAGAATCCGTCATCGAGGTCGGGTTGCCGAAACCGGACAGCGTGAGCCGGGAAAGTTTCAGAACACTTATCCAGGGAAACCCCGCTATTGAAAATTTTTCTTTTTGCCTTGGCGCTCCTATTTCAAATAACGGGTTTGGGACAAGTCTCGAAGCTCCTGAATTGCCAAAGGATGTTGATTATAATGTGCAGCTGATACCTTGCGACAAAGACTACCTCGCAACCTATGAAATGAAACTTGTTGCAGGGAGATGGTTCCTGCCTGGCGAGGAAAAAACAAAAGGCACTGCCCTGGTCGTGAACGAATCCCTGGTGAGGATGTTAGGTTATACTGATCCGGCGATGGTGATCGGCAAAAAGATCATAATCGGGGTCAACCATTACAATCCGACGATCATCGGCGTAACAAATGACTTTCATACCACTTCTTTCCATGACAGGATCGGGCCGGTGGCATTAATGCCCTTCCCTTATTTCTATTATGCTGCGGCTATCCGTTTAAAACCGGGAAGTATAAAACCGGCATTAGCAGATATTGAATCAGCCTGGAAAAAAGTATACCCTGAAAGCGCTTATGAAATGACATTCATTGACGAAACGCTGGCAGCGCATTACCGGCAGGAGAAGACCAGTTATGACCTGTTCAGGGCCTTCTCAGTTATCTCTATTTTCATTTGCTGTATAGGCCTTTGGGGATTGATCGCATTTGTCGTGGTACGAAAAACAAAAGAGATCGGTGTCAGGAAAGTACTGGGCTCGAGCGTCAGGGGGATCGTCTATCTCCTGTCGAAGGATTTCCTGAAACTGGTGCTTATTGCCCTTGTCATTGCTTCACCCATTGCATGGTATCTTATGAATAAGTGGCTGCAGGACTTTGCCTATCGTATCCATATGAGCTGGTGGATCTTTATTGCTGCCGGTTTGGTTGCATTGCTGATCGCCCTGGTCACGGTGAGTTTCCAGGCGATCAAGGCAGCGATTTCCAACCCGGTAAAATCATTGCGAACAGAATAAAACCATGACTATGTTTAAAAATTATCTGAAAGTCGCCTTTCGTTATTTAGCCAATCATAAAGGCTATACGTTCATTAATACGCTTGGCCTCAGTGTGGGTATTGCCAGTTGCATACTGATCATGCTATTTGTAAAAAGTGAATGGAGCTTTGATCGTTTTCATCCGAAGTCGGCAAGATTATACCGGGCCTGGGTACAGGAGCACACGGCAGGACAGGTATTCACGAATACCGTCACCCCGATCCCGCTGGGACCTGTATTACAGGCGGGCTTGCCGGAAGTGGAATCATCCTGCCGGCTATCAGGAGGCAACACTGCCGTAAAATATAATAACCATCTGTTTAGTGACCCGGTAGCAATCGTTGACAGCACTTTCTTTGATCTGTTCAATTTCCCCCTGCGGGAAGGAGATAGTAAAAACCCTTTTCCATCCGCCAGCTCAATGATCATTAGTGAAAGGATGGCAAAGAAATATTTCGGTAACGAAACTCCTATTGGAAAAAACCTGGAAGTGGACCTCAATGATAGTATGGTATTGTTTAGTGTATCCGGTGTTGCGAGGAACCCCCCGCTTGAATCAAGCATACAATTCGATATGCTCATCCCGTTTTCGAACGCACATTATATATGGAGCGAAAAAACAAGGACACGGGCATGGTCGAATGTTGCCGTGGAAACTTATTTTTTATTGAAAAAAGGAGTTAAAGCGGACAAGGTCAACGCGACGATCCCCTCCATCATGGACCCATTGGTGGCGGCTTCTTATAAGCCTGGTGAATATATTATCACCTTACAGCCTATGACCGACATTCATTTGAATAACCATTTACCGGCGGGTCAGCAACCGATCAGCGATCCGAAATATTCATATATACTGGCAACTGTGGGTCTCTTTATTTTACTGATCGCCTGTATCAACTTTATCACACTTTCTATTGGCCGGTCCACTACCAGGGCTATGGAAGTAGGTGTACGAAAAGTGCTGGGTGCCGAACGGAAACAATTGATCGGCCAGTTCTGGGGTGAAGCCTTATTACTGACCCTGGTAGCGCTTATCATCGGAACCGGGATCGCTGCTGTTCTGGCAAAACCTTTTGGTCTCCTGGCAAATCGCCAGCTGAGCTTCTCGCCGGACCTGTTCACCATTTTATTCTGTTTCATTTTAGCGGCCATTATCGCATTGCTGGCAGGTATTTACCCGGCCATCGTTTTGTCGGGATTTAAACCCATCCAGGCATTAAAGAACAGGATGCAGTCCGGGCATGGCATGGGCTTTTTCAGGAAAGCCCTGGTTACGGGCCAGTTTGCTGTTTCTATTATAATGATCATCGCTGCATTTTCAGTAGGCAGCCAGCTGAACTATTTGCGAACGAAGGACCTCGGGTATAACAGGGAGCATGTTGTTATTGTTCCTACCAATAAAAGCAGGAAAGAAGGAAACAAGTTTGCGGCTTTGTTCAAAGCAACGCTTCAAAAAAATCCGGAAATAAGCGGCAGCAGCACGTCACTGTACACCATGGCAGAGGCAGGATGGATGAACATGGGATATTCGGATGATAAAAATGTGTTCCGGCAATTTGTATTCAATGCGGTGGACCCTGATTTCGTTACTACTATGGGTCTGCAGGTGGTCGCCGGGAGGAATTTTTCAAAAGACAATACAGCCGATTCAGGTTATATTCTCGTTAATGAGGCATTGGTAAAAGAATATGGCTGGACAAACCCGGTAGGTCAGCGTTTACCCGGCCGGTATGAAGAGCAGGTGATCGGGGTTGTAAAGGACTTTAATTTCGAATCACTCCACACTGGAATAAAACCGGTGGTGATGGCATTAAGACCGGATAGTTTTTTCCGCCGCTCTTCTGATATAAGCTACGATATTCCTCCTGAGCCAAGGGTCTCCATTCATTTTAGCGGCGGCAGCCCTCAACAACATATTGAATTCCTGCGATCAGCCTGGAAATCCGTATCAGGTAATGAAGAATTTGAATTCCAGTTTTTAGATAATGCGTTGGAAAAAGCCTACCAGCAGGAGCAACGTCTTGGCATGGTGGTCCGCTATGGCTCCTTCCTCGCCATTTTTATCGCGTGTATGGGATTGTTCGGACTGGTAACATTAATTGTAGTGCGCAGAACAAAAGAGATCGGTATCCGGAAAGTGCTGGGAGCAAATGTCAGCAGCATCGTCAGCTTGTTGTCCAAACAATTTGTGATACTGGTATTGGTGGCATCGCTCCTTGCTTTTCCGGTGGCATGGTGGGGAATGAATAAGTGGCTCCAGGATTTCGCTTACCGTATCAGTATCGGCTGGTGGGTCTTTGCGATTGCTGCGATCATTACCCTGATCATTGCTTTGCTCACAGTGAGCTTCCAGGCGATCAAAGCAGCTGTCGCAAACCCTGTGGAAAGTTTGCGGACCGAGTAATAAATAGTAACGGGTCAGTGTACCGGATACAAACAATAGTATAAATACTAACAAACATGTTGGAACTAAAAGGAATTTATAAATGGCATAATACGGGGAACAACCGGGTCTTTATTTTAAAGGATATCGATCTTTCCGTGAAAGCCGGGGAGTTTATTTCTATCATGGGTCCATCCGGCTCCGGTAAATCTACCCTGCTGAATGTGATCGGGATGCTTGATACATTTAATGAAGGCGAATACCACTTCCTGAATGAATCGGTGCACAAACTGAAAGACAAACAAAAAACAGCTTTGTACAAACAGTATATCGGGTTTGTTTTCCAGGCCTATCACCTGATCGATGAACTGACCGTGTATGAGAATATCGAAACGCCGCTTATCTACCAGGATGTAAAAACCTCAGAAAGAAAGGCGCTGGTAGCCGATATGCTGGACCGTTTCCAGATCGTCGGAAAAAAAGATCTCTTCCCGGCCCAGCTCTCGGGGGGACAGCAACAACTGGTAGGTGTGGCCCGGGCGCTGATAGCAAAACCAAAATTATTGCTCGCCGATGAGCCAACCGGTAATCTTAACTCAAAACAGGGAGAAGAGATAATGGAGTTATTCAGGCAACTGAATGAAGAAGGAGTTACTATCATACAGGTAACCCATTCTGAAAAAAATGCTTCCTACGGTTCAAGGATCATTCACCTGCTGGACGGAATGATACAATAGTGTTAACGTGAAGAATGTCTAATTCAAATGATCAGTTATGAAAAGAATTTGTGTACTTAGTTTTTGTGCTGGCTTCTTTTTAATCAGCCAGCGGGGTTACGGGCAGACGAGTCAGCAGGCACTTACGCTTAAACAGGCAGTTGAACGGGGAATAACCAGTAACCTCCAGGTGCAGCAGGCCGGCCTGCAGGCAAAGACAGACGAGATCAACTGGAAGCAATCAAAACTGAACCTGCTTCCCAACCTGAATGGTTCTGCAAGCAGCGGGGTCAACCAGGGGAGAAGTATCGATCCGGCAACCAACTCGTATAGTAACCAGCAGATCGGGTTTGCCAGTTATGGGTTGAACAGCGGTGTTGTTCTCTTCAATGGACTGGTACTCCGGAACAGTGTTAAACAAAATTCACTTGCCTACCAGGCTTCCACGATGGATTGGCAGCAGGCAAAAGATAATCTCACGATCAATATCATTCTCGCTTATTTACTGGTATTGAATAATGAGGACCTGTTGCTCCAATCCGGCAACCAGGCTGCGCTTACCAAAAAACAGGTGGACCGGTTAACGATCCTTGATAACGATGGGGCCATCGCTCCTTACCTGCTTTCCGACCTGAAAGGGCAGTATGCGAATGACCAGTTGACGATGATCAATACCAGGAACTTACTGGAGACGGCAAAATTAAGTCTCTGCCAGTTGATGAATATACCTTATGACACGGCGATGCAACTGGAAAGAGTAAGTACAGAATCATTCATGACAAAATACGATAACAGTACCGACAGTATTTACAAGATCGCGCTGCAGCAATTTTCTTTGATAAAAGCTGTTGACCTCCGCCGGCAAAGCGCAGAAAAAGGAGTGAATGTGGCAAAAGGCGGTTTATACCCGACGCTTAGCCTGAACGGGTCGGCCAATACCAATTATTCGAACGGGGCCAGGAATGATGTATTTATAAATACCACCGATGTGGTCACCACCGATTACGTTGTGATAAATGGAACGAATACCCCGGTAGTACACACCCAAAGAAATTTCAGCTCTCAAAAGATCGCGTACGGCAGGCAATTAAATAATAATCTTTTTACTACCGTCAGCCTGAATCTCCGTATCCCGATCTTTAATTCCTTCCAGGCAAGGAACAGGATCAAACTGGCCGCTATCAATTTAAAGAATACTGAGGTCATTGCCAGCACCACCAAAACACAATTGCAGCAATTCATCGGGCAGGCTCATATCAATATGACCACCGCCTGGGAGCGTTATAAATTATTGCTTGACCAGGTAAACTGGTTTGAGGAATCGTTCCGGGCAGCGGAGATCCGGTTCAATGCCGGAGTGGGGAATTCAATTGATTATCTTACCGCAAAAAATAATCTTGACAGGGCCAATACCAACCTGATAACTGCAAAATATGATTATGTATTAAGAACAAAGATCCTGGATTATTACCAGGGTAAACAGTTATGGTGAGGCTGGTGCACCCTGCCTTTTTATAAACGGGATCAATATTGGGTTAAGCGGTCGCGGGAGGAGATATTCTTCCGGCAGGAAGAATGACTTTCATGGATGCATTATTTATCTTTAGTCCGGAAGACAGTTTTATTGTCTTAATATAGCCTCCGTGAAAAGATTTGTCATTCTTCTTGTCATACTCAACTGCTTACTGGATACAACTGCACAGAAACTACCTTTCAGCAATTTTGGAGTTGATAAAGGGCTTATTCAATCGCAGGTGCAATGCATTACGCAGGACAAACAACATCATATCTGGTTGGGAACTTTTGGGGGACTGGACAGGTTTGACGGCAATTCTTTCAAACATTTTTCGAAACTGGATGGATTGAATTCGAATGCAGTTACCGCCTTGTATGCTGCCAATGACGGAAAGATATGGGCCGGCACTTTCAAAGGCATTTCCTGTTATGATGGATTCCGGGTTACCAATTATAACGTCCCGCCGGCACCGGTCAGTTTTAATTTCAGTGTTATTACAGAAGATGATGAAGGGGTTATATGGGCCTTTCATTTACAAACAGGTCTTTTAGTATTCCTGGATAACCAGTTTTCAAAAGCAAAACTTCCGGTCGAAGGGGGTGTCGCAACCTGTCTTTACCGCAACGATAAAGGGCAGTTGTTCGTTAACATTTTTCAGCACGGGATCTTTTTATATGAAAAGAAAAAATGGACGAAGATCGCAGGAACCGGTTTCCTCGAAAAAGATGAGTTCATTTCTATTTTGATATTCAACCAGGGTGCCTGGTATGCACTGACCAGCAACCTTTCGCTGGTTAAATTCATTGGCGATAAGATCATGTCCACCTGCAAACTGGGAGTAAGTGATTATGCATCGGCCTGTTTTGACAGTAAAGGAGATATCTGGATAGGCACCAATAAAGGAGTTCGGGTGCTGAATGGAGAGAACCTCTCGCTGGTAGCAACCTATACAGCGGCTTACGGTCTTTCCGATAATTATGTTTTAGATATTTTCAGGGATACGGAGAATAATATCTGGCTGGGTAGCGATGGCGACGGTTTCTTCCGGTATTCGGGAGGTTCGTTTACAAAATTCGATGGGCAGAGCGGACTTCCGGGTAATATTGTAATGGGCCTGGCAAAAGATAATGCAAACAATTTTTTTATAGGAACAAGAGAAGGCGGCCTGGTCAATTATACCCGTAACGGAAAATTAGTCCCGCTTGATTATTCTTTTATCACCCGGTTTGGTGTGAATTGCATGGCGGTTGACAATAAAAACAATTTGTTTATTGGCACCATCGATAAAAAACTGCTCAGGTATGATGGCAGGTCCTTCCGGGAAATTATCATCGATCAACAACTGCACCCTTTTGCAAATGCCATACGGCCGGATGAGGATAAAATATGGCTGGGCACTTCTACAGGATGTTATTATTTGCTGGGAGAGAAGGTTTACAAAATAAAAGGGATCGATCTGATCACTTCTGACATTTTACCGGTCGATGCAACTGAAACACTGGCAGTCACTACCGACGGTATTTACAGCATTCGTGGAAATGAGCCGGCTCAAAAACTGAAAAACCCCGGATTGAAGCATGCGGATGCCAGTTGTATTGCGGAGCATAACGGTTTAATATGGATCGGCACCATTGATGACGGGGTGTACGTTTGGAACAGGAAAACAGATAATATCTATAAATGCAATACAAGAAATGGTCTTTCCGACAACCAGGTCTTCAGCATTTATACGGACAGTAAAGGCAGTACCTGGATCGGTACCGGTACCGGTGTACAGCAAATTGGGTTTAATGAAAGGGATCTTTCATTTTCAGTGAAGCAATTTTCAAAGACGGATGGTTATGAGAATGCCGAGAACAATCTCAATACAATAACCGAAGATCAGCAGGGCCGTGTCTGGATCGGAACTACAAAAGGCGTATTTATATTCAGCCATGATTCGTTGGGAAGGAATGAAGCTGAACCGTTTACTGTCATACAACGTGTTTCGTCGCCGGGCCTGGGCAACGACTCTTTATCAGCGGGCTCTGTTTTCCCCTGGTATCATCTGCCTGTTTCGCCCAAATTATCGTACAGGAATAATAGTATCAGTTTTGTGGTGAAAGGAATTTATTTGAAAGATCCTGATGCGGTTCTGTATTCATATCAATTAGCCGGGTATGATACAGGATTTTCTGTCCCCGCCAGCCAATCCTTTTTCAATTTTCAGAACCTCGAACCCGGACATTATATTTTCAGGGTAAGATCAATGTTGGCGGGCCGGCCGGCAACGGGGACCATTACTGAGTACCGGTTTTCCGTCGCAACACCTTTTCATAAATCCAAAGGGTTCTTGATCCTGGTAACAGCAGGCCTGATCCTGACAGGGATCATGATCCAGTTCTTATATAACAGGACAAAACAACGCAGGCAACAACAACTGGAATTGCTTCGCCAGGAAGAACTACAGAAGGTAAGGCAACGCACATCAGAAGATTTTCACGATGAATTGGGTAATAAACTGGCCCGGATATCCCTGCTGGCTGACATACTACAGAAAAAGGTCAGACAAAATGAGCCCGGGAAATCTGATCTTATCCGGCAGATCTCAGCCAATGTGCAATTGCTTTATGCCGGGACAAAAGATATTATATGGTCACTTTCTCCCGGGAGTGATGATCTCCCGGAGGTATTAAAACGGATTGAACAGTTTGGCACCGAATTATTTCATGATTCGGAGATCGATTTTTCAATGGAAGGGCTGGAACAGATTGAACCCGGGAAAAAACTTCCGATCGGTCACAGCCACAACCTGATCATGATCTTTAAAGAACTTTTGAACAATTGTTTGCGGCATGCCAGGTCTGCCAGCGTAAAGATCATCATAAAAGATCCGGGCAATAACAGCCTGTTGATCTCACTACAGGATAATGGCACCGGGTTTGACCCGGGTACTGTGCAAAAAGGAAACGGGTTAAACAATATCCAGCGCAGGGCACAGGCGATCGGGGCAATAGTGGATACGGCTTCAGTTTTAGAAAAAGGGACTGTTACGACATTGATCATCAATATCCCCTCAAACGGGGGATAGCCATTTCATTTTTTTTAACCAAATTTGTGGTGAAACAAAAAGGGAAACAAACCGTGAATGACCCTGCATACAATACCAGGATCGCTATTATTGAGGATGATGATACGATACGCGATGGCTATGCTTACCTGATCGGTAACGAACCGGGTTTTGAAATAGTGGGTACTTATTCATCCTTTGAGCAGGCAGAACAGCAGATAGCAGCCACTCAACCCGATGTTATCCTGCTTGATGTGCAACTCCCCGGCATCCGCGGTGTGGATGCGATACCACAATTGAAAAAAGCCGCTCCCGGTGTGCATGTTTTGGTGCTGACCGTGTATGAATCAGAAGAAGTTATTTTCACGGCATTACGAAACGGCGCTTCCGGTTATTTAACGAAGAATATCTCGTCTGGTAAAATAATTGAATCGGTCATTGATGTCATGAATGGCGGAGGGTCAATGAGTTCCGGCATCGCCAGGCTGGTGATGAAGTCCTTTCAGAAAAACCCGGCATCACCGTTGAGCAAAAGAGAGACACAGGTCCTGGACATGGTCGCTGAGGGGAAGAGCCGGAACAAGATAGCTGCTGAACTTATCATTGATGTGGAAACAGTGAAAACCCATATCAAGAACATTTACTATAAACTCAATGTAAATTCAAAAGATGAAGCGATCAAAGTCGCGAGGGAAAGTAAATACATTTAAACCGCCTGTCACATTCCATTCATTTCATTGCCTTTAAGTTTCCTGTAATTGCCATTCATCCATATCCCCCTATCCGGGGGATGTTTGCTTTCGTTTGCAACTATAATTTTGAGTCAAACGAAACGATGATGAAATTCCCGTGTATAGCTATTTTCATTTTAGTAACATTCTTCCGGGCCGGTGCGCAAACCGATACCAAAGGGAAAATATCAGGACAGGTAAACACCGAAGGAGGTAAAGCCGCAGTGGATGCAACCGTTTCTTTGCTTCGGAGTAAAGACTCTGCTCTTGTAAAAACAATACTGCCCGGTAAGGATGGTGCATTTCTTTTTGAGAGTATTAAACCGGGTAATTATATTGTCACCGTTTCGCAAACCGGGTACAATAAATTTTTCTCCCCGGCCCTGACCGTTGGTGAAAATAACAGTGTTTTTCACTTGCCGGCCATCCTGTTAACCGTAAGAACCGGATCGCTGGAAGGTGTAACCGTGGAGGCAAAAAAACCTTTTATTGAAAGAAAACTTGATAAACTGATCGTTAATGTAGAGAATAGTATCGTCGGTGCAGGGAACTCTGTACTGGAAGTACTGGAGCGTTCGCCGGGTGTTTTGGTGAACCAGGAAACATCCATCAATCTCCAGGGCAAACAGGGAGTGATCGTGATGATCGATGGAAAGATAACACCCTTATCGGGGGCGGATCTGATCACGTATCTCAAAGGTATACCCGCTTCGAATATCGCAACGATCGAGATCATCACCCAGCCATCCGCCCGTTACGATGCTTCGGGAAATGCCGGTATCATCAATATTAAATTTAAAAAGGATCAGCGGCAGGGATTCAACGGCACTTTCACAGCGGCATACGGGCAGGGATTTTATTACAAGCCATCTGCGAGCACCAGTCTTAACTACAGGAAAAAGAAATGGAACCTGTTCGGTAATTATTCTCATGCCCGGCCATTGAGCCTGACAAGATTTTATATCAACCGTAAGTTCTTTGACGCCAACCACGATCTTATCTCCACATTTGATCAGACTTCTTTTATCAAACAGCCTGTCAGCAGCAACAATACCAGGTTTGGCGCCGATTATTATCTCAGTAAAAAAACAGTGATAGGTGTATTGTTCAACGTGAACTGGAATGAGAGCAGCCGCGACGGTAAAACAAAGTCGCTGATCACCCTGCCCAATGGCCAGCTGGATTATACAACAAGGACAGCCATCAAACTCGATGATGAACGGTTCAATGGGTTTGGGAATTTCAACTTTAAACATACGTTCGACAGCACAGGAAAGGAACTGACGGCCGATATCGATTATGGAAAGTTCAGATCGGGGACGGTGCAGGATGTGAGCAACCAAAACTACGACGGTAATAATGCCTTACTGAATGCGAATAAGCTGCAGACCGACCAGCACGGATTGATCACGGTTAAATCGTTGAAAGCTGATTATATCAACCCGCTGAAGAAAAACGCAAAGCTGGAAGCCGGTATAAAAATAAGTATGGTGAAATCAGATAACGATGTGAAATTTTTTGACGTAACCATCCTGCCACCGGTGCCCGACCCGTCCCGTTCCAATCATTTTATTTATGAAGAGAATGTGAATGCAGTTTATACGAGTTATGCAAAACAATTTAAGAAATGGGATATCCAGGCGGGGCTTCGTATGGAGCAAACATCGACAAAAGGGCAACAGCTGTCAACAGGAGAGAAATTCAACCGCAGCTA
>DASYLC010000241.1:0-5635 GCA_036009775.1 Chitinophagaceae bacterium | reverse complement strand
CATCCCAAGTACCAGGAGGCTTTTTTTCATGGCGGCTTTTATTTTGAGGAAGGATGCGGGAAGAGGAGTAGTTACATAATAGCGAAGTAATTATTTGGCCAGCCGAGTGCTGCTATCTTCGTTCCTTGCGACGCTTCTTTCAGGGTTCTGTTCGCTACTGAGCGAGGAAAAAGAAAACGCCATACAAGCTCAAACATGGATCAATATTGAACCATATGGATCACAATAGAAAAACATATAGACTATGTGAACCCTATGTTCCTATATTTCTATGTGGTTCAAAAAAAAAGAATTGTTAATCGTACCGAAACAGCTAATTCACAGGTAAAAACTATCTAAAACGGATTATTACTTTTTTACTAAGCGACTTTCTTATTTTTGTCCCCCATGTCTAAAACAGTTCCTTCCGATACACCCATGATGCAGCAGCACCGGGCCATCAAACAAAAATACCCGGATGCGATATTGCTGTTCCGGGTGGGTGATTTTTATGAAACTTTCGGGCAGGATGCCGTGGTGACTTCACAGGTGTTGGGCATTACGCTGACAAAAAGAAATAACGGGGCGGCTTCCTCATCTGAGCTCGCAGGTTTTCCCCATCATGCCCTGGATACCTATCTCCATAAGCTGGTCAAAGCCGGTCATAGAGTAGCCATCTGCGACCAGCTCGAAGATCCCAAACAGGCGAAAGGTGTTGTCAAAAGAGGTGTCACCGATATGGTGACACCGGGCACTACCGTCAATGATAAATTGCTCGAACACCATAGCAATAATTTTTTAGCGGCCGTTCACTTCGCTGACAACGATCAGTACGGTATGGCTTTCCTCGATATTTCCACGGGCGAATTTTTTGTAGCGCAGGGCGACCGCGAATATGCCGATAAATTAATACAGGGTTTCAAACCGGCCGAAGTTGTTTTCCAACGACACCAGCAGAAGAAATTCAAAGAATATTTCGGAAGCAAGACCTATACCTATACACTGGATGAATGGATATTCGATGGAGCTTATACAACGGATATTTTATTAAAACATTTTCAAACCCATTCACTCAAAGGATTTGGTGTGGACGACATGCCCACCGGTCTGATCGCCGCCGGTGCCATCCTGCATTATTTAAAAGATACCGACCATCCCCATCTTCAGCATATCACTTCGCTGCAACGGATCGATAAAGATGATTTTTTATGGATGGACCGTTTTACCATCCGTAACCTGGAACTGATCTATGGTAATTCCGATGGCAATCATACATTGCTGGGAGTGCTCGATAATACATTCTCACCCATGGGTGCCCGTCTATTAAAACGATGGCTGGTGTTCCCGTTGAAAGATATCCAGAAGATCAATGAACGGCTGGACACGGTGGAATTCCTGATCAAAGAGACCGACCTGCGCAATAAACTCTCACAGCATATCAAACAATGCGGGGATATCGAAAGACTGGTGTCCAAGATACCGATGAAAAAGATCAATCCCCGTGAAGTGCTGCAACTGGCAAGGGGATTGAAACAGGTGGAAGCGATCAAACAACTTTGTTTATCCCTATCCAATGAATACCTGAAACGCCTGGGCGATGCACTGAACCCCTGCCCTTATATCGCTGATAAAATATTTAAAGAGATCGTGGACAACCCGCCGGCAATGGCCATCAAAGGCGGAATGATCAACAGCTGTGTGAATGAAGAACTGGATGATCTCCGTAAAATTTCACATAGCGGGAAAGAATATCTCGCACAATTACAACAAAAAGAAGCGGAACGCACCGGGATCAGTTCACTAAAGATCGGTTTCAACAATGTGTTTGGCTATTACCTGGAAGTAACCAACTCCCATAAAAGCAAAGTGCCGCCGGAATGGATGCGCAAACAAACCCTTGCCAATGCCGAACGATACATCACCCCCGAGCTAAAAGAGTACGAAGAAAAAATAACCGGGGCGGAAGAAAAGATCCTGAAGATCGAACTGGAATTATTCGATACCCTGCTCAACGAACTGGTGGATTACCTGGCGCCTGTGCAGGTCAATGGGAATTTATTAGCTATCCAGGATTGTCTTTGCTGTTTTGCCAATAATGCCATTCAATACCAGTACAAAAAACCGCAGCTCCATACCGGGGATGAACTGATCATCAAAGAAGGACGGCACCCGGTGATCGAAAGAAAATTACCCGTCGGTGAGACCTATATCAGCAATGATCTTGAGTTAAACAAGACCGGTCAGCAGATCATTATCCTGACCGGTCCGAATATGAGTGGTAAATCGGCGCTCTTACGACAGACCGCTTTGATAACACTTATGGCGCATACCGGCTCCTTTGTTCCTGTGGCAGAAGCAAAGATCTCACTGACGGATAAAATATTTACCAGAGTAGGCGCATCGGATAACCTGAGCGGTGGTGAATCCACTTTCATGGTAGAGATGAATGAAACGGCATCCATTATTAATAATATCACCGGCCAAAGTTTAGTGCTGCTGGATGAGATCGGCAGGGGTACTTCCACCTATGACGGTATCTCGATCGCCTGGAGCATTGCCGAACACCTGCACCAGTCACCACATAAACCCAAGACATTATTCGCGACACACTACCACGAGTTGAATGAACTCGAAGAAAAATTCCCGCGGGCAAAGAACTTTCATATCACTAATAAAGAGGTTGGCAATAAGATCATTTTTCTCCGGAAATTAGCGGCCGGCGGAAGCACCCATAGCTTCGGTATCCATGTCGCTAAGATGGCCGGTATGCCGCCAAGCCTGATCGACCGCGCCAATGATATCTTAAAGCAGCTGGAAAGCAAACATGTGGATGAAGGAGATGCGCAGGCGATGAAGCATATCACCGCGCCCAAAATGCAGCTCTCTATTTTTGACGCACATACGGAGACCTTCGATGAGATCAGGAAATTACTCGAAGGGATCGATATCAACCGGCTGACGCCGGTGGAGGCTTTGTTGAAATTGCAGGAGATAAAGAGTAAATTGAAATAACGGCGGATAATTTGCTGACGCAAATTGATTTTGACCACAGAAGAACACAAATGAACGCAGATTATTTGCTGACACAAATAGTTTGGCCACGAAACGACACGAAAGGCCTTACGGCCTGACACGAAAAGAATTTTCAGGCGCCTCTTTTTCGCCATCTTCAATGCTGAGGTTAATGATAAACTTCCCTGGCGAAAAATCAGCGCTTTCAGAATCTGCGGATAACACGCAGCGGAGGCTTCAAACCTAAGCACTTGCAACATAGGGGTTTCCCGCGCCGGTTCGCCTGAAGAACATTCCGCATACCAGAGTCTTACCCATCGAACCGGCTTGGCTTTTTTGTTACTTTTTTTGCCAAGAAAAAAAGTAAAGCGCATTTAGCGAAATTGTGAGAGTACTCTTTGAGATAAAAAGCAGGTGTGAACCTTAAAATAAACAGTTTACCCACAGCATTTTAGCCCCCGTTTTAAAAATATTGCCAATCCAAAAAACTTCTTATTTTTACCACAAATCCCCGAATCATGAAATTGATCAAACTAACTGCTTTAACCTCATTACTTTTCGCCGCTCTGGTTGGTATGAGCTCCTGTGAAAAAAATGCCGAGAAGAAAAAAGTAACAGACTATTCCAAAAACGATATTCCCATGACCGGCGCCCAGGAAACACCCGCTGTTCCTTCGGCTGCATTGGGATCCATGGATGTTTTTTATACCAAAGAGACCCGCATCCTTACCTATACCGTGAGATGGTCAGGCCTGACCGACTCCGTACTGCTGGCGCATATTCATGGTTTGGCTCCAACAGGTTTCCCCGCACCGGTAGTGCAAACTATCGTGGGAACAGCCAATTCGATCTTCCCGCAAAAAACGGCTGGTAAATTCACGTTTGCCAAATCAGGCACCTTCAGCGGCACATTGCTGGCGGATGGTGTAGCAGTAAAAGAGCAGGATATCCTGAACGGGGTTTATTACATGAATATTCATACCACTACATACCCGGGTGGCGAGATCAGGGGACAGATCAAATTCGAGTAATTAACAAGTTGATCTTATTATACAACCGTTCCGCCGATGCGGAGCGGTTTTTTATTTTGCTTCAAACCAGAGTGGATTGCTGTCATTCCAGTCGCCATTATAATTGATAAAAAGTTCCTCTCCTGCTTTGATGAAATGCACCGTTTTGATACTGATCTGCTGCTGCGCGATATCCATCTCATACTCACAATTGCTTTTATAAGAATGATTGTAGACCGGCACATACCCCAGTGCCATACAGCATTGACCTTTCGCGGTATCCCATTCAAATATATAATCATGGAGCAATGTCTGGTCCAGCAATTTTCTTTCTCCTTTGTCCATCACCAGCACAGGAGCCACTTCCACGACCGTGTTGGCCGGAATATCCTCGGAAGTAAATACACCACGGCCCATTTGAGATGTGGGAGCAATGAAGAGAAACGGAAGGATCATAAGATAAAAGTGAATAGTGAAAAGATAATAGTTATTCAAAATTCGTGAATGTAGTTCTATTAACTTTTATCTTTTATCTACATAGTTATTATCTAATTTTGATTCATGTCACTGGAGATCGAACAACATACCTTACAGGAACAGTTTGAGATCCTGATCCAAACGGAAGATAAACTCCGGATCAGGGAATTTCTCGACGATCAGAATATCAGCGATGTGGCTTTACTGGTAGAAGAATACCCGGAGCACGAAAGCAGCATCATCGCCAATATGTCGGTGAACCGAGCCGCCAGTGTATTCAAGATCCTGGATATTTCAACACAAAAAAGGATCATACATGAACTCCCCCCGAATACCACAGCTTCGCTGCTGAATGAATTGCCTGCGGATGACCGTACCGATTTCCTGGAAGAACTGCCGAGCAACGTAGTGCGGGAACTGATCAAACTGCTGGACCCCGAGGAAAGAAAGATCACTCTTTCCTTATTGGGCTACCCGGAGAACAGTATCGGGCGTTTGATGACACCGGATTATGTCTATGTATATCCCTGGAATACGATCGAAGAAGTATTCGCCACCATCCGCAAATATGGAAAGGACAGTGAGACCATCAATGTGATCTATGTTATCAATGAGAATGGCGAGCTCCTCGATGATATACGTATCCGTGATTTTATTTTAAATCCACCTGACCGGAAAGTCTCCGAACTGATGGATGAACGCTATATCTCCCTGCATCCCGAAGACGACCAGGAAATGGCCGGTGAGATCTTTAAAATGAATAACCGGGTAGCATTGCCCGTGATCAGTAAAAGCAATAAGCTGCTGGGTATCGTTACCATCGATGATATACTTTGGGTTGCCGGTGAAGAGTTTAGCGAGGATATGCAGAAAATGGGAGGTACGGCAGCACTGGACGAGCCCTATCTCGATGTGCCCCTCTTTAAATTGTATAAAAAAAGGATCATCTGGCTGATCATACTTTTTTTCGGTGAAACACTGACGATCATCGCCATGTCCAGTTTCCAGAAAACACTGGAACAGGTATTGGTCCTCTCCACGTTCATCCCCCTGATCATTTCAAGCGGGGGTAATAGTGGTTCGCAGGCCGCCACCCTGATCATCCAGGCATTGGCATTGGGCGAAGTGACCGTGGAAGATTGGTGGCGGATCGCCAA
>DASYLC010000240.1:0-10570 GCA_036009775.1 Chitinophagaceae bacterium | reverse complement strand
TCCAGTCAGTGATCAGTGAAGAGATCAAAAAGCAATTGGCGGAGAAATTTGTTAACCGTCAGGTCGCCTCAAGCGCCCCGACACATGTGATGGCCTGTGTGGGTGGTGGCAGTAATGCAGCGGGTGCATTCTATCATTTTTTGGATGAGCCTTCGGTGCAATTGATAGCCGTAGAAGCAGCGGGACATGGGATCAATAGCGGAATGAGTGCCGCGACAACACAATTGGGTACACCGGGAATTTTACACGGAAGTAAAAGCCTGCTGATGCAAACGGAGGATGGACAGGTAGTGGAACCGCATAGTATTTCGGCGGGACTCGATTACCCGGGTATTGGTCCCCTGCATGCGCATTTATTTAAAAGCGGAAGAGCGAAATTTTTGAGTGCAACAGATGAAGAAGCATTAAAGGCTGCATTTGAGCTGGCCAAACTGGAAGGCATTATTCCTGCACTGGAATCGGCGCATGCACTGGCGGCGTTGAAACAAATGAAATTTAAAAAAGAAGATATCGTGGTGATCTGTTTGAGCGGGAGGGGAGATAAGGATCTAGCGACTTACATGAAAGAAATGGCTTAACTGCAAAGACGCCAGGGCGCGAAGTAAGGTGAAGATATACCTGGCGAATCCTTGCGACTTTGCGCCTTAGCGTTAAACAAATATGAGCAGGATCAAAAAAATATTCGAAGCAAAAAGGAAGAATATACTGAATGTGTATTGCACTGCAGGCTATCCTCACCTGGATTCAACGATCGAAGTGCTGAAAGCCCTGCAACAACACGGTGCCGATATCATCGAGCTGGGTATGCCTTACAGTGATCCGCTTGCCGACGGACCGGTGATACAACAAAGCAGTTCCATCGCATTGGCAAATGGAATGACGATCAAAAAATTGTTTGAACAATTAAAAGATTTCAGGAAGAATATCCCGATCCCTGTTATCTTAATGGGCTATATGAACCCTGTTCTGCAATATGGCTTTGAAAAATTCTGCGCCGATGCCGCCGCCGTTGGTATCGATGGACTGATCCTGCCCGACCTGCCCGAATATGAATTTGAAACGGAGTATGGTCCTGTCATTAAAAAATACGGACTCGATTTTATATTCCTGGTCACCCCCGAAACATCCGCGGAAAGAATAAAAAAACTCGATAGTCTTAGCTCCGGTTTCCTGTACGCTGTTTCTTCTTCTTCCACGACCGGCAGCGAGAAACAGGGTGGAAACAGGCCGGAATACCTGCAAAAACTAAAAGGACTGCAGCTTCAAAATCCGGTATTGGTTGGTTTTGGGATCAAAGACAAAGCTTCTTTTGATACCGTTTGTCAGTTTGCTGACGGGGGCATTATAGGCACAGCCTATATTAAAGCGTTGGAAGCCAGTGCGGATGTTAACGCTACCACAAAATCATTTCTCTTGTCTATATTGGGCTAAGCGGGTTTTGCCATCCGCCGGGATTGTATAAATTTGTACACTGATCCGGTCCCCGTATCGTAAATGAAACAATAATATTGGTTAAGTATGATTATGAAAAGATTACTCATCGTTTTGGCCATGGCTCCATTAGCTGTAATGGCCCAGCCAAATTCCAAAGCCACTGTCAAAGCGACCCCTCCTAAAATCACATCCAAAGGATTTACTATTGAAGGTAAGCTCGATGGTTATGCTGATGGTACAGAGATATTGATGTATAAGAACGGGGAGAATACAGAAATGGCCAAGACCAAATCGGCGAATGGAAAATTCACCATCAAAGGGAGCGTGGAAGAGCCTGTGTTATGTTTCCTGATCATCGGGTCAGAGAAACCGGCTGAGATATACGTGGAGAATTCCATCATCTCTTTCAAAAGTAAAAAAGCACAGCCTCCTGTTTTCGAGATCGAAGGTTCCGCTTCTCATAAAGACTTCGATGGTTTTGTCAAGACCTTTATGCCGATCGCCAAACAATTGAATGCACTGGCCACTACGGTGAACAATACCCCGGTTGGTCCTGAAAGGGAGAAACTGGTGGTTACTTATAATGCCGCACAAGCCAACCTGCAGGAAGCTATTGATAAATTCGTGAAGGATAAACCCCGGTCGGTTGTTACTCCCTTTGTATTGAATGTCACCTATTCTTTCAATGAAGATATCATGATGCTGGAGAGACGTTTTTTATCGCTGGATGAAAAACTACGAAAAAGCACGACTGGTATTCAATTACAGCAATTCATCGCGGAAGGAAAGATCGGCGCTGTAGGCACCGATGCACCGGATTTTTCACAACCCGATACCACGGGCACACCTGTTTCCCTTTCTTCTTTCCGGGGTAAATATGTACTGGTCGATTTCTGGGCCAGCTGGTGCGGTCCCTGCCGGGCAGAAAATCCAAACGTAGTGGAGAACTATAAGAAATTCGCCAACAAGAATTTTACGGTACTGGGTGTATCACTTGATCGCCCCGGACAAAAAAATAGATGGATCGATGCGATCAAAGAAGATAATCTTACCTGGACACATGTAAGCGATCTTCAATTCTGGAGCAACGCAGCAGCCCAGATGTACAAAGTGTCGAGCATTCCCCAGAATATCCTGATCGATCCGAAGGGAAAGATCGTGGGCAGGAATCTTCGCGGTCCGGCCCTGGGAGCAAAACTTTGCGAGCTGCTCGGATGTGAGACGAAAGGATTCTGATCTTATTCGGGGATACCCATCAGTTTGCTGAGGTCTTTCCAGTTCTTTTTCCGCTGTTCATCATATGCTTTGATGCTTTTCTGCCTTTTATTCCTGGTAAGATCCAGTAATAATTCCACCTGTACCTTCAGGCCTTTGATGATCGCAACGGAAGCTGTGATATAGTCCTTATCGGCTTTGTCCTTAAAAGCATTCTCCGTGATCATTTTCTCCAGCAGCCCGATCATATTATCCGCTAATTTCTTTTGCGCATTCATCAGGTCGCTCACCGTATTCTCATTGTACGCATCATGGTCAAATCCGTCCGCGACACTCCCGATCAGGCCATAGGTATTATAAAGGAAGCCGGCGGAGAGAGTGCCCAATACTCCCAGCAGTTTGTCTTCCCTTTCTTCGCAGGTCTGTGAAAAACCATGGAATGAAAGACTGATCAGGAATACTGAAAGGATGATCTTTTTCATGCGGGCTGTTTTGCCTGCAAATTAATTGGAATTCTAACAGGTATTTATAATAAATAAGCATGCGACCGCAGAGGCGGGAAATTTAATAGAAGGAACTGAACCACACAGAACATAGGTTAGTAAGACACCTAGAATAAAGCTATGTGAGAACCTTTGTTTCTATTGTGCCGCAGCCTGCCCTGACAAAGGAAGGGTGGTTCAGCAATATTTATAAACAGGTCTGGTTTAATTCACATCCTTTCCTTCCTTCAGTTTATCGAGCATGGTCTGCACACCCGCTTTTTGTTGGGCGGGTGCAAGGGGCAAAGCAAGGTTGCCATATTTCAATGCATTCTTGTAATCACCCATGGCCGAATAGCCCCGCATCATACCCATCAGCGTGGTGAATTCGTTGGGGTATTTATCATAGTTGGCTTTGAAAACATCGAATGCCTGTTTACTCAGTTTCAAACCCAGCAATTGTCTTCCATACTGGTGTAGATCATTCATCGATCCGAAAGGCAATGCTTTTTGCATAGTAGCCGCGGCTTCTGTACCTCTTCCCAGCTGCTGCAGCACCTGTGCTTTGGTACTCCATGTCTGAAAAGTTTTATCACCCCCGAAATTATTACTGGTGGCTGAATCAGCCCATAACAATGCTTCCTCAAGGTTCGTTTTTCGCTGCACACACCACTGTGCTGCCTGGTCCCAGCTCTGCCAGGTAAATCCTCTGTCTGTTCTCAGTTCACGGCGGAAAGATTCGATCTGGTCCTTTACATAATCAACTTCTATTTTAAAGGGTACTGATAGTTTTTCCCATTGCATGGCCACCACGGCACTGTTCTCATTCTGGTTCATGAATTCATACTTGAGCCACTCCACGGTTTTATCCAGCACCTGCGGTTTTACTTTCACCCGTAGTGCGTCTTCCTTTTCATTATAATAATAACTGCCCCAGGATGTACTGTTCTTTGAAAAAATGACCGTGCATTCATCGGGACCGTAGGCGATAAAGAACCCATATTTGCCTGCGGGTAAAGCCTGCCCGTCAATTTTTACATCGGTGGAGAATTCAAATGTGGTATTCTCATTGGAGCCTGCTCTCCAGGGAGCTGCTTTGGAAGAGCCGAACTGCTGATCGATAAAACCGGCATGGACCAGTTGTCCCCAGATCTTTCCTTCACGGCCCTTTACTCCGGGTCTGTCGTAATGGATGGCGACATCGGTGAGCCCGATCCGTTCGCTTACCGAGGCTTTTTTATTACCCCCGCTAGGAGATACCGTTAGCGATATTTGTTCAAAAGAGACAGTTGTACATGCAACTGCCAATAAACTGAAAAGTATCTTTTTCATATCCTGTGTAATTTAGTTTTTCTCAATCTAAACAGTAAAATAATATCGTGTGGGCCGATTGTTATAAGTGCGGCATCTGCCGGATGAAATGTCACAGGAAAGGATGACAGGCGTTCCCTTTCGCAGGATAATAATTAATGATGTATTTTACAGTCCATTAACCTCCTAAAAATTCGTTTTATGAAAATTCTTCTTGTCCTTGCTGTGCTATTTTTCTCCCTCCCGGCACCTGCCCAGATCCTTAAGAAATTAAAGGATAAAGCCGTCAATAAAGGTAAATCCGAGGTCAACGATGCAAAGTATGATGCGAAGATGAAGGCCCGCAATACTGTTAAGGATGAGATGGAAGGCATCAAAGCCGATTTTGATTCCACTGATATTGATTATGCGATCCTGTTGAGCGACAACTCCGGTTTGTTTGGCGGGCAGGGCAAGGGTGAGTTCGGGGCCAAATTTTTAAAGTTGGGAAGTATCGCACGCTCCCTCTACCGTGATGTGGATATCGATGATGATGAAACGGCAACATTGAATCTGCAGATGGGTCAATCCGCTTATGCGATGGGTAAATATGTTTTTGCAGAAAAAAGATTGAGATCCGCCCAGTACTTTTTTGAGAAAGCCTACCAGACCAGCGATATTCCCTATATGAAAACGATCGCCAGCGAAGGTCTCCTGTTCACCACAATGGGTCGCTTCCCGCAGGCGGAACAGTTCACGACACAGGCACTGGATCTGCGGCGGTCAAGGCTTGGTGAGAATAATATGGCGGTAGCCGCTTCGCTGAATAATTACGCCGTACTTCATTATAATCTCGGTAAGTACAATGAATCGGAAAAAGAATTCAACCAGGCATTGGGTGTTATCAAAGCCAATAAGCTGCAGGAAGGAATATCCTATGCCATCGTTCTCAACAACCAGGCTATACTATTTCAATCCATGGGCCGGTATGAAGCGGCGGTAAAATTGATGCAGGATGCTATACAGATTTCCACCAGGCAAACAAGCAAAGGCAGGCATAACCTGAAATTCCTGTCCAACCTTGCCTTGTTGTTCCAGCAAATGGAAAAATACACGGAGGCGGAAAAGATCTACCAGGGGCTTGAAGGCAAACTGGAGAAAGGTAAACCGGAATTTGCCAACCTGCTCAATAACGGGGCAATATTGGCCATGCTGATGAAAAAAGAAGATCGTGTGGAAGACATGCTGAAGCGTTCCGCGGATATCTACAAAACGGCGTTGGGAGAAAATGGCCCTGCTTATGCTAAAGTGATCAGCGACCTGGGAAATTACTATCGTTACAAAGCCCGTTATGCCGAGGCAGAACCGCTTTTACAAAAGGTATTGCAGATCCGCGAACAAACACTGGGTATAGTTCATCCACTGTATGTACAATCGCAGGAAAATATGGCCATACTGTTATGGAAGAAAAAGGACCTGGCAAAAGCTTACCCGCTCTATCATGATGCGATGGAGAAAACGATCGACTTTATCAACGGGTATTTCCCGCCGATGAGTGAAGCCGAGAAAACAAAGTACTGGGATCTGCTGTCACCACGTTTCCAGCGATTTTACAATTTTGCAATCGAAGCGGCAGGAGTAAATAAAGATATCATGAGCGACCTGTTTGAGTACAGGACAGCTACAAAAGGCTTGTTGTTTAGCTCTACCCGCAAGATCAGTCAAACGATCCTGGCAAGTGGCAATGAACAATTGGTAAAAGACTATAACGAGTGGATCGATCATAAAGAAGAGCTGACAAACTATTATGCTTATTCCAAAGAGGAATTGAAAGAGCAGGGAATGGACCTCGACTCGATGGAAGCTGTAGTTAACAGGATGGGAAAAAAATTGTCGGAGAATTCAAAGGAGTTTGGGAGTTTCTTTTTTTCCGGCAAGACCAAAGTGTCAGAGATACAGCGGGAGCTGAAATCGGATGAGGCCCTGATCGAGATCATCCGGGTGCGCAATTTTGACCAGGTATTTAATGATAATTGCCGTTATATCGGGCTGGTGATCACCAAGAATAGTTCACAACCTAAAATGGTCATGCTCGAAAATGGAAATGACCTCGAGGTTAAGCATGCAAGAACATACAAACTCTCTATTAAGAATAAGATCAATGATGATCAATCATACAAACAGTACTGGGAGCCTTTTGAAGCAGAGACAAAAGGGAAAAAGACGCTGTATGTTTCATTGGACGGGGTCTATAGCCAGTTAAACCTGAATACATTGAAAAAGGCCGGCGGCGATTATCTTCTCAACCTGTTTGATATTGTATTGATAGGTAATCCAAAGGATATTGCGAATGCGAAAGCGAAGATGAGTTCCGGCGCATCCAAGAACGCGATGCTGATCGGGTATCCTGATTATGGAAAAGGCAGCATCACTCAATTGCCCGGGACCAAGCTGGAAATTGAAAACATCAACAAAGACCTGAAATCATCCGGTTACCAGGTGGAGATGCTGATGCAAAAAGATGCGACAGAGACGAATTTTAAAGCAGTAAAAGGTGTATCCGTGCTGCATATCGCCACGCATGGTTATTTCCTGAAAGATGTGGAGCATGCCAGCTGGCCGATCGGGGTACATGCGGATAACGCCAGGAATAATGTATTGCTCCGGTCGGGTTTGATGCTGACAGGGGCATCGGAAGCCGATAAGAACAAATCGGGACTTGACGACAGCAATAACGGTATCCTTACTTCGTACGAGATCATGAATCTTGATCTGAAAGAAACTTTTATTGTAGGAGTGAGCGCCTGCGAAACGGGTTTGGGTGAAGTAAAGGCCGGTGAAGGCGTATATGGACTACAACGGGCATTTGGCGTGGCCGGTGCAGCCAACGTGGTAATGAGCCTTTGGAAGGTCGATGACGCTGCTACAAAAGAGCTGATGGATAACTTTTATGCCAATTGGTTAAAAACAAATGATAAACAGAAAGCATTTAAACAGGCCCAGCAGCAATTGATGACGAAATTCAAAGAGCCATTCTATTGGGGGGCTTTTGTGATGATGGAGGGGCAGTAGACAATGGGCAATGGGCAAGAGGCAATGGGCAATAGGCAATAGGCAATAGGCGAGCGTCATTGCGAGCGGAGTGAAGCAAGGCAATAGACATCGGGCAATTGACAAATATGGAAGGGGAATATTATTTAGTGAACGCAAGAGAAATGGCATCTGGTTTTTTATTGAAGCTGGATGGGGATTTTCAATTCTTCTTTTCTTATGGGGCACTTGACCGGCATGGGTCGGGAAAATGGCAACTTAATGGTAATAAGCTTGTTCTCAACAGCGTGACCAGGGCGGGTAATGATTTCTCACTGGTGGAAAGCAGGAAGACGCCGGGTGATGAGATCATCCTAAAAATGGATACCGTGAATCCTGCTTTTGCCAGGCATATCTATTGCAGTTTGGAGAATGGTATCGATGGGTCCTGGTCGTCTATGGATGGAAATGGTGAGATAAGTTTCCCGCGCAAAAAGATCGATACAATATGTTTACTGCTTGAATTTTGTCCTGAACGATTCTCGGCGATCGCTGTTGACCCGGAGCATACCGAATTCATTGTTCGTATCGAAGCCACAATCATGGAAGTGTTCTTTGATAACTTCTCGTTGCAGGCCGGCAAAGCAATCCTTTCCGGCCGGCATCCGCTGATGGAGGGAAATGAATTCAAATATGAAAAGCAGTAGTGTTTATTTACAGCCGGTCAGATCAAAATCATAATTGGTCTCTTCCCATTTACCGGTACCGGATTCTTTCGACCTGAAAGGGATGCTGATCTTCTTCTCATTGATGGTCCAGGGTTTGCTGGTCCACTCGGAAGAGTTCCCTATTACCGGTGGAGTATCCGTGAATTGGGCAGTAAACTGGTTGCGGTTGAAGGTTCCGGTAAACTGTCCTGTTGTGGTCTTATTAGTTTCCAGTTCACGGCTTTCGATC
This sequence comes from Chitinophagaceae bacterium, assembly GCA_036009775.1. GTDB lineage: Bacteria > Bacteroidota > Bacteroidia > Chitinophagales > Chitinophagaceae > JJ008. The sequence goes on along the minus strand of DASYLC010000240.1, from coordinate 2,162 downwards.
TTGCCTGTCACGTCTGCATCAGAGCTAAAGCGGAATGTGATCACAACAGCATATTGTAATCCATCATTGGTGAAACATTTTTTGATTGCATTTTCCAGTTTCACTCCTGGCGGTGGTACGAGAGGAGGATCCGGTGTTTCCACCACAGCAGTATCGGCCGTGTTCTTTTCTTTTTTCTCTTTTTTGGAGGAGTTATTACAGGCAATAATGAAAAAAGCCAGTCCGGCGACTGCCAGCTTTTTGAGATTTGCAGACAGGTGCATAACAACGTGTTTTAATGCTATTAAAGAAACAGCATTTCGCCGGATAGAAGAAAATTATTTTTCGCTAAAACCGCAGGATTATTGGGTGGTTGGGGGTTGAATGCGTTTCAGCACTACGCAAAAATGCGTATCTTATGAATTGGAACAGTGTTCAACACTCAAACCTTGTCAATGAAAAAGATCATCATCCTATCAGCCTTATTATTTCAATTGGGTTTCTCTTATGCCCAGGATATTGAAGCAGAGATCAGGACCCTTGAACAAACCGAAGTGCAGGCGATACTTAAGAAAGACTCCGTTACTTTATTAAAACTCTGGGATAAGAATTACACCGTTAATTCGCCGGATAACGTCATTGTTTTTCCCGGCAAGACCACACTGGACAGACCGGTCCTTAAAAGAGCAAGAACATCTTTCACAAGAGATATCGAACATATCATCATCAAAGGGAATTTTGCTATTTCTATGGGAAGTGAAACGGTTGTCCCGGTAGATGATCAAACGCAACCCGGGCAGATCGTTAAAAGGCGGTTTACCAATATTTGGGAAAAACAAGTGGATGGATGGAAACTGGTGGCCCGTCATGCTAATGTGATATGTAAGCCAAACTAACGGGTAGGATCAAATGCACGACCCAGGCTGTTTGCTATGTTTTGGGAAACAGACCCGTTCTCATCCAATGCAGGGTTGAAAATGGATATACTTACGCCGCTGATCCTCCCGGTCCGCAACAGGTATTGAAGTAATTGTTCGGCCTGGGCAAACTCCAGCCCACCGGGCAGGCGATAATCCACTGCCGGATTTATTTTATCCGATAATACATCTGTATCAAAATGGATCCAGCATCCTTCCACATCCAGTTGTTTGATATGATTTACCAGGCGACTGCTTATGAGCAATGGTCCGTCTCTTTCAATTTCTGCCAGGCTGATGCAGCGTATCGCTGTTTCGCGGATATCCCGTGAATGGTAAGCTTTGGTTTCTTCCTGGTCCCGCTGACCCAGATGGATCACATTTTCGTCTTTTACATACGGTTGCAGGTTATTGATATTGGTCACTATTCCGGGACCTCTCCCCGTTACAATAGCCAGGTCCATATCGGCCAGTTCTCCTGTGACCGATCTTTCCGGTTCATAAAAATCAGCGTGGGCATCAAAGAAGATCAGCCCGTATTCACCTTTTGCTTTCAGTGCCGGCATCGCACCGATCAGAATGCTGCAATCACCACCCAGTACAAAAGGGAAGCGGTTATTTTCAATGGTTGCAGAAACCACTTCCCCCAGGAGTATGGAGAAATCGCGGACGGCTGCTGTATTCAGGCAAAGGGTTTCCGTTTCTTTCTTCCTGCTATAAAGATGATTCAATGAGTCTACGTTGATAACAGGATAGGGAGAACCCAATTTTTCAGCAAGACCGGAAGCGAGTAAACTATTGCCCAGTTCTTCAACTCCTGTTGGCTTTAATCCTAATATGGAAGGCGCAGATATGATCTGGATAGCATCCATTCATCCTGGCCTGCAAAATCTGTGCTGGAATGCTAGAACCGGAGAAGCATCTGGTGGTTCGGGTTGGTATGCGTGGGGGATAGCCGAAAATCATAGCTGCCGGTAATTGTAAACCCGTTTCTTATATAAAAATTGAAGGCCCGCTGGTTCTCTTTCCAGACGAATAGCCAGATACCCGCCTGGTTATTACTTTTGGCGAGCCCGATGTTGAATTGAAGCAGCTCCAGCCCTAATTTCAGGTCGTAGAATTCTTTGAGCACATAGATCCGCTCCAGTTTGGTTATATTATTTTCCGTACTGCCTTCGTACGGGTAATCAAAAATTATTTTTGAATAACCTGCCGGCCGGTCGTCGTAGCCGATAATATGAAAATGATTATTGGTGTCACTCAGCT
>DASYLC010000239.1:0-14525 GCA_036009775.1 Chitinophagaceae bacterium | reverse complement strand
AAGATCAGGGAGAAGATAAAAGAAATGCAGACAGCTTAACATTATCCGGTTTAAGACCTTAAGATGGGTTAGTTTGTAAACCTTTTGCCCCGGCAGAAGGTTTTTTTTATTTACTATCCACGTGAATAAGCCGGGCTAACTTGCTGATTAAACGGTGCTAACAACGTGTTTTCCTTTTTGTTTGCAGCCTTCTGCTCGTTCTATTTTGGTATTCTTCACAAATATTTGACAGTATCCATATATTTCGATGTTTAAACATTGTATATTTGTTTGCCGCCTTCGCAACCATCGGGTCATAGAATGCGTTTTATTTTCAATATGTTACAAACCAGTTCCACAATAACTGTAAAAAAATGGCTGGCGGTGCTGTTCAGCGCTGTTCTGCTGCTTACATTCTTTCTTCCCTGGGTGTCCTGGGATGGAAGCCGGGTAAGCGGGTATGGAATGCCATCGGGTGATTTCTTCAGTATTTCTGAAGCAAGGTTCGGACTACCCAACCCTTTTCCAAAATTAAGTTTCACCTTTTTGGTCTTCTGGCTGATACCTGCATTGTCTTTAGTTACAATCATTGCAGTTTTCGTAAAAAAGAAAACTGTTCCTTTCGCTTTTTTTGCAGGCGCCCTGGGACTGGGACTGCTGACCTTTTTTATTCTTTTCACGGCTTTTCAAATAGATACGGCATCGGGCAAGAACCTTATCAGAATGTTAAGACCTGCTGCTTTTATACATGCCTTATCGGCAATAGGCCTTATTTTTTTTGCATTTCCTGTTAAAACCATTGCTCCGAAAATCATATGGCTGCTGATAGGTCCAGTTATTGCGTGGGGGAGCTATGTTGCAGGCGAGAAATATATTATGGGTCAGACTCATGAATCTACTGAGCAGGTAAAAGCAGATTATACATTGAATGCGGACGAGTTGATCCGGGAATTTATAGCAAACGATACCGCCGCCAATAAAAAATACCTGGAGAAGGTTCTCCTGGTGAGCGGGAAAGCGGCATCTGCTGAACTGCAGGCGGATTCAACAAGTACCATCCGGTTTGCAGACAGCACGGGCTCTTATGCTATTTTCTCGCTGGAAAAAAACCAGTTTGACCTGGTAAAGAACATACATACAGGTGATACCGTTTCCGTGAAAGCTGTTTGCAGCGGGAGTATTTTCAGCGATATCCTGGGCACCACTTCCATCAGTTTTAAAAGAGCAACATTAAATAATAAATAACCCTGGTTAAAATTAAAAAATCAACGATGAAAAAAACAATTCTATTTCTTTCTTTTCTTGCTGTTACAGGTTCTGTTATGGCACAAAAATTAACGACGACCGCGGCGGTCGTGACATTTGATGCTACTACACCCAAAGATGCTTTACCAAAAGCAGAGAACAAGACTGTGATCGGTTCATTGGATAAAACGACCGGCGCTGTCGCATTTGAAGCTGCTGTCAATAATTTTGCTTTTACCAATCCTACTATCCAGTCGCATTTCAATGGTGAAAAGTGGATGAACTCGGCTGCATTTCCAAAATTTACTTTTGCAGGGGCCATTGATAAACTGAGTAAAGTGAAATTCAATAAGAATGGTGTCTATGATGTAACGGTATCCGGCAATCTTACGATCAAAGGAATATCAAAGCCGGTATCTGCAAAAGCAAAGGTCACTGTGAAAGACCAGTCTGTAAGTGCCCTCTCTTCCTTTACCATTAAACTATCGGATTATGGTATCACCGGTCAGCCGATCGAGGCGGGTAAAGTTGCGAACGAGACAAAGGTCACCGTATCGACTTCTTTCTGATCATTCACAAACAATAATAATAAAAAGGCCCTGCCTGTCATCCTGAGCTTGTCAAAGGAGGGCAGGCAGGGCCTTTTAGCGGGCTTAGTTCCCGATTATTTTTTCCAGGTGGATCAGTTTTCCTGTCCCGTCAAATCCCTCTACCACTACTTTGAACTTCTTGCCGAAATCATTATTGAAGAAATTCAGCTTCACCGATCTTGTCTCTGTATCCGTGTATACATCAGGGTTCCAGTACAAGGTGGTGCGATTATCTGTTGTCGGCTGCTTTATCTCTTTATTGTTGTAATCAGGCATATAAAACTGCCTGGAGATCGAGTATCCTTTATACTCCACGTAAGCGAGTTTGTCAGGTTTCTCCTTTTCTACCATTTTTTCTTTGGTGTATACGGAAAGAGCACCGCCGGGATATGCGCTGCCAACTCCTACAAAGCCTGCCTCAAAGAACTTGACCAACGCCACATCCCCCACCCGGAGTACCCGTAACTGGAAAATATCACTCGGCACTTCGTTCAGGAAAACACCTACCACCCATTTCTGGCCACTCATCAGGCTCATATTCTTCCGGTTCACGAACTGGTTGTTTTGGATCTCTACCTGCTGCACCCTGTTCTTGATATAGTCCACTACGTTCATGGATCTATCATTGGCAGGTTCGTTGATATTATCCAGTGTCACTTTGCCCGGGGAGCGGAAAACACCTGTTGTGTATTTTTCATTGACAACCTCTTCCGGCTTCTTCCCTGATTTGCTTTCCACGGTCACTTTCTCCAGTTCTTTCACCTCGTCCAGGTAGCTTTTTACATTAGCGAACCTCGTGCTCATTTCTTTGGCGGAGTTTGTATTCACATCTCTTGCGATGGTATTTTCCAGCATCGTAGACGGCGTTATTTCCATCGCACGGGCAAGCCCGTTATCATCCACAACTATCAGCGCGGATCTTTCCTTTCCTTTTTTATCAGTGAACACATAATATAACTCCGCTTTTCCTCCAAACATCAATGAATCAATTTTGAATTGCCCCGCATCATCCACCGTGGTCTCCAGGTTCAGCGACGTGGAATCTTCAGCTTCAAGATAAAAATTCAGTTTACCGCCAGGCAGGGGTTGCTTCGTTTTATCATCTACGACTTTCCCGCTAACCGAAATAAATGGCCGGTCTGCCGGTTTTCCGGCAGGAAATTCATTCGCCAGTATTTTGGTCCAGTTGAAGCGGCTCCAGCCATGGGTAAGCATCAGGTTGTCCAGCGCCTGTTTAGTTGAATCGCCCGGGTTGGTAAAATACCAGCCAGGGTTATGAACATGCCCTTTCAGGTCACTGGTAAGCAAAAGACGCGACCATATATTATCGTTATCATTGAAACTGCTTCCCGACATATCCGTTATGGACACAGAGCAGCTCCTTTGCACCAGGTCGGGGAAATTAAGTTCAATAGTATTCTCCGCCCTTTTTTCAGTGCCTGTTTTCAGCGAAGCCATATCCATTTTGCTGGCATACTCCCGGTTGTCTACAAAACTCAATCGTTCCGCGAGCGGCATACCATCACTGTTAAACACGGTGAAATGAAGGATCCCGGAAGGAAGACTGTCGGTAAGCAGGTGCCCGATGATAGAAGGATAATCTGCGTCGAACTTGATCTCGTTCTCATAGACCAAATGGTTATTGATCTGGGCGACCAGCCATACTGTTTCAAATTGTGCTTTGTCTTTTTCGCTTCTTGTCAGCTGAAATTTCTTTCCTCCTTTTTCGTCCTGTATTTTCAGGTTGATCCCGGTTGTTTTTACTTCCGGAAGCGAATAGGTTCTTTTCCCGGCATCTGTTTCGACTTCCGCAATATATTTTTTTCCCGCCTGTGCCTTGAACTGTATTTTACCAATACCATCGTGATAGGTCTTAAAAGAAGCGATCGTTGTTCCATCTTCAAGACGGAGCACTCCATTCACCTCTGCCGGTGTGCCCCATTGATCCACTGCCTTAAAACCAACCACCGACAAAATATTATCTACCAGCTCCCCGCTTTCCGGGAAGAACTGCACAGAGATGTTGGAAGATTGTGTTTTTTCTTTCGCGGCAGCCGATGGTCTAAAAACAAAAATGTTCTTTTTATAGATAAACCCTTCTTCATAATTCATCATGGCCGGGGTAAATGCCCGCACATAATAATTTCCCTGCGGAAGAGAATCGGGGACCTGGATACTTCCTTTGGCTACAGCTCCCATCACGGGGAACATTTTATTGCTGACCAGTTTCCCCTTGCTGTCTGTAAACTGGAGTAACAGGTTATTGTTGTTTGCGCTGGGCTTGCCATCATTATACAGGTAAGCTTTGAACCAGATGGTTTCCCCTGCTACATAATATTCCTTGTCGTAATGGATATAGATCTTCTCCGGCTGGTGTTTGGCAGCCAAACTAGTAAGGGCTGCATCAAATTTCTGTGCCCCGGCATCCAGGTTTGCTATCATCGCGAAAACCAGGATCATGATCCCACCTCTGCTTTTCATATCGGTATTTTGTTTTTTTGCCAAGTTACTTAATCGGGTATGAACCCCGGTGCCGGTTTATATAAGCGGTATAAAGACTTTTTTTAACATGCAGTGTTATTCAGGGATGATTTTTTCAATATGGATCAACCTCCCTCTTGCATCAAATCCTTCTACTACTATCCGTAATTTTTTGCTGATATCATTATTATAGAATTTCAACCTGATCTTTTTTGAATTATTATCAGTATACAGATCCGGATCCCAGTATAAGGTTGTCCGGGTATCTTCTGTCATTTGTTTCAGATCAGTATTACTGTAATCGGGACTATAAAAATGTTTGACAATTGAATAGCCGTTGTACTTAACATGGTCGAGCTTTTCAATCCGGTCGTCGGTTACAATTTCTTTTTTTGTGTACACCACAAGGGAACCACCGGGACCATTCATACCCGATCCAAAAAAACCCGGTTCATAGAATTTGATCAGCGCCACTTCATCCATGCGTATCGTCTTTAAAAAGTCGATCCTTGTAGGGTTCTCATTGATAAAAACGTCCATTATATAATTGTCTCCCCGCTCCCGGATCCCCAGGTCTATAAATCGCGTTGATCCGGGTGCACCGCCTAATGCATCCACGGAATCCTGCTTCTTTTTATAATATTCATCAGTGCTGGGTTTAAAAAGACTGAAATTTTTAGTATTAACAAACTGGCCCTTTTCTTCCAGGAGGTTCTTAATGGACCGTTTTACAAAATCGTATACGCTCAGCGACCGGTTATTCTCCGGGTTATTGATATTATCAAAGTTCAGTTTGCCCATCGCCGTAAATGCCCCGCTGCTGTATTTCTCATTTACGATCTCTACCGGTCTTTTATAACTTTTTGATTCTACGATCACAGGGTCCAGGTTCTTTGTTTTAGAAAGAACAGAAGTATGCGCAACCGGTCTTTTACTGATGATCCCTTCTGCTCCCTGCAGACCAGTATCCATTCCGGCGAGATCCCCGCGATCGAATGCAAAAGGCATTTTTTGAACCGCTATGTCCTCTGGTGAAGAAAAAAGAGAGATACTTACCGCCTTTTCTTTTCCCTGCGCAGACCTATACACATAAAAGAAACTGGCTTTACCATAGAACAGCAATGAATCGATCGTGAATTTTCCATTCTCATCCACAGGGATCTCAAAATTATGATTGACCGAATCTTCCGATTCCATAAACAGGGTAAGTTCGCCGCCGGCTACCGTGCTATTTGTTTTGCTGTCTTTCAGGCTCCCTGCAACGCTGATCAGGTAAGGGTCTTTGTATTTCTTTTCCGGGAATTCCCCTGCCATTATCTTTTGCCATGAAAATCGTTGCCAGTTCCGCGTAAAGAGAAGGTTGTCAAATATTACTTGTCTTACCGAATCGTTCCGGTCCTGGAAATACCAGCCGGGGTTATCAATATTTCCCCGCAGATCATCGGTCAGCAGTAGTTCGGATATGATGCTCTCCTGTTTTACAACGGGACATAATTCTTCATCTGTAACGGCAACGGAAAGGCTCCGCTGGACAAGATCGGGGAAACTGATCTCAATGATATTTTCTTCCCGGGGACCCGTTCCTTTTTTAAGGATCTCCATGGTGGCCTGGGATGCATATTCTCCGTTATCGACAAATGTGAGCCGCTCTGCCAATGGTGTTCCTTCCTTGTCAAAAACCGTGAAGTGTATAATACCCGAAGGCATGCTGTCTGTCAGCAAGTGGCCTTTGACAGAAGAATAGGTATCGAAATTGATCTCGCTTTCATACACGATCAGATCATTTATAACCGCGGTGAGCCACAATTGGTCGGGGTTACTTTTTTCCTTTTTGCTCCGGCTGAGCAGGAACATTTTACCTCCTTTTTCATTCTCTATCCTAAGGCTGATCCCGGAAACCTTTACTTCCGGAAGCGGATAATAAGCCGTTTGTCCATTGATTTCTACAGCTGCCACATATTTTTTCCCGGCCTGGGGGCGGAACTGCAGTTTGCCCATTCCTGGCGTAAAGGTTTTAAAAGAATTGATCAGCGTGCCATCATCTGTTTTTATGACACCGTTTATATTCACCGGTCTTCCCAGTGAATCAGTTGCCTTGAAAACTACTGCTGATAATACATCTGCAACCAGCTGCCCGCTTTCCGGGAAAAACTGGAGCGATAAGGATGGCCCCGCGGGCAACCGGAAACTGCCTGATGTTTTTATATCCTCATTGAAAACAAAAATATTCTTCGAGTAGAGAAAGTCCGGGTGATGATTCATCATTGCCGGTGTCAATGCCCTGATATGATAATACCCCTGTGGAAGAGAGTCCGGGAGTTCAATATCCCCATTAACGGTAGCTCCTTTAACAGGATATTTTTTATTGATGACGGTATTTCCATTTCCATCGATCAGCTGGAGATAAAAATTATTGCTGAGTGTGCTGGGTAAACCATTGCTGTACAGGTAGGCCTTGAGCCAGATCGTTTCGCCGGCAACATAATGTTCCTTATCGTAGTGGATATATACTCTTTCCGTTGGATAGCGGGTAGCCAGTGTGTTCAGCGCCGCATCCGGCCGCTGTGCCAATGACAGGACTGCAAATCCCTGGAGAAAAGCAGCCCATAACAGTGTTTTTTTCATTTTTTTGTCATTTACCAACTGTTTATAAAGATAGTTTTATAGGGCTATATGCTGCATCTGAAACCGGCCGGACTTGCAAACGGCCAAACCGGTCAGCTGGAAGCAGACCTGATAAGCCTTTGCTGTATAAATACTCTTTGAACCAGATCATTTCACCCGCTACATAATACCCATAATGCAGGCAGGACTTCTTTTCGGGGAACTTTGCTGCGATCGTATTCAGTGCAGCCTTGATCTTTTGAGCGTTTGCTTTGATTAAAGCCAGGAAAAAAAAGATCGTTATGAAGGCTGTCCTTAGCATGAGCTTAGTTTTGAATTTGCTAAAATTCAACAGCCGGTAGTGTATAGTAATTTACATTAATATTCCGGGATTTTAAAGAAAATGACCGCTCATTTTAGAACTCCCGTCATAGTTTTTAAGTAATTTTCCAGACTCTTGAACAACACCGGTTGGAGGTTGTTGTCTTTTATCCATTATGGCTTTTAATTTACAGAGTCCTTTCTCTCCTGCAGGTGACCAGCCGGATGCTATCCGTCAGCTGACCGAGGGCTTATTGAACGGGGAACGATACCAGACCCTCCTGGGGGTGACAGGAAGTGGTAAAACATTTACCGTTGCCAATGTTATTCAAAATGTACAGAGACCCACGCTTGTATTAACGCATAACAAGACGCTGGTGGCCCAGCTCTACGGGGAATTCCGGCAGTTCTTCCCCGAGAATGCTGTTGAATATTTTGTTTCTTATTACGACTACTACCAGCCGGAAGCCTATATGCCGGTAAGTGATGTATATATAGAAAAGGATCTCAGTATCAATGATGAGCTGGATAAACTCCGGTTGCGGGCCACGTCCAGTTTACTGAGCGGCCGGCGGGACATCATTGTCGTGGCCTCCGTAAGTTGTATCTATGGTATGGGAAATCCAACTGATTATGAGAACGGGATCATCCGTATCAATAAAGGACAGACGATCTCCCGGCAGGCTTTTCTTCATGCGCTGGTGAATTCCACGTACAACCGGACCACCCTTGAATTCAATCGTGGTACATTCCGGGTGAAGGGGGATACGGTGGACATTAATCTTCCTTATGTCGATTATGGTTACCGCATCACTTTCTTCGGCGACGAGATCGAAGAGATAGAAACCATGGATGTGGTGACCAGTAAAAGGATCGGGAAGATGGAAAATGCCGCGATCTTCCCTGCCAACCTTTATGTGGCGCCAAAAGATATCCTGCAACAGGTACTTTACGAGATCCAGGATGAAGCAGGTGCACAGGCGGATTATTTTAAAAAGGAAGGAAAATATATCGAAGCACAGCGTCTGAGCGAACGGGTGAATTATGATCTTGAAATGATCCGTGAACTGGGTTATTGTAATGGTATTGAAAATTACTCCCGCTTTTTTGATCGTCGTAAACCAGGAACAAGACCTTTTTGCCTGCTGGATTATTTTCCGAAAGATTACCTGACCGTGATCGATGAAAGTCACCAGACGATCCCGCAGGTAAGCGGTATGTATGGTGGCGACCGGAGCCGGAAACTGGTACTGGTAGATTATGGGTTCCGTCTTCCCTCCGCATTGGATAACCGGCCGCTGAATTTTCATGAATTTGAATCGCTGACCAATCAAACCGTTTTTGTTTCGGCTACACCGGATAGTTATGAGCTTGAAAAATCGGAAGGGATCGTGGTAGAGCAGGTGGTAAGACCTACCGGGTTGCTGGATCCGCCGATAGAGATCAGGCCCAGCGTGAACCAGATCGATGACCTGCTGGATGAGATCGACAAAAGGATCAAAAAAGGCGACAGGGTGCTGGTGACCACACTCACCAAGAGAATGGCGGAAGAAATGGATAAATACCTGCACCGCATCGATATAAAATCAAAATATATACATAGCGAAGTGGATACGCTGGAGCGAGTGGAGATCCTGCGTGAATTAAGACTGGGGGTTATCGATGTACTCGTAGGAGTGAACCTGCTTCGGGAAGGGCTGGACCTGCCTGAAGTTTCATTGGTGGCTATCCTGGATGCAGACAAAGAAGGTTTTCTCCGTAATGAAAAATCCCTGACACAGACGGCCGGTCGGGCCGCAAGAAATGTAGATGGACTCGTTATCTTTTATGCAGATAAGATGACGGAAAGTATGCAAAAAACGATCGATGAAACGACCCGTCGCCGGGAAAAACAGGTCGAGTGGAATATCAAATACGGTATCACTCCCACAACGATCATCAAATCGACCAAAGATGTTTTCGCCCAGACATCGGTGCTGGATATAAAAGGCTTTGATGCCAAAAATCCTTATGCGATCGCTAATGAACAGGATATTGTTACCGTGGCGGCCGATGAGCAGGAAGAATACAAGACCATTCCCCAGATGGAAAAAGCTATCTCAAAAATTAAAAAAGAGATGGAAAAAGCGGCCCGGGACCTTGATTTTATGGAGGCAGCCCGCCTGAGGGATGTGATGTTCCTGATGCAGAAGAAGCTGGAGGAGATGAAGAAGTAGTTAAAAGATAAAAACGAACAGATAAAAGTTTTCCCTGTTCATAGTTTCTTTCCTGAATTCGGTGATTAGCAGGGTTCCAGGTCCGGCACGCTAACTTTTAGTTTTCCACTATTAGCTTTTCACTGATTCGTAGTTTTACGAGCTCTGCACGAGTATTTGTGCCTGATTTGGTTAAAAATCAATATATAAGGCTTGCTCTGAGAAATACCCCGGCCTATCTTAGCAATGAAAACCGAGAGTAATCCAATATTTGTAAAACCAGTAAATCCAGTATTATGAAAAGACGTGTCCGTAAAATCGCAAACTTCTTTGCGTTCAATTTCTTATTCTTCGCGTTATACCTGAACTTTATCCACAAAGACAGAACAGTTGTTACCGATGGCGAAACCACATTGGTAAAAGCTGAGGCTTTCAGCGGTACGGTCCTGGTAGACAATCCTGAGCAATATATGCAGAAAAAGAAAGACGCTGCGGCTACCACTGCTGCCCAGTCTTCTTCTGTAAAAACTACCCAGGGCGAAGGAACAGCCTTGAAACTTTCTATTAACTAAGAAAAAAGCAGTTGTACATATAATACCCTGTATCAGAAATGGTGCAGGGTATTTCTGTTTTATCCGCCTGTACCGATTTCTTTATCTTAGGGGCATGGAAAAAAAGGTCTTCCTCCTCGATGCTTATGCCCTTGTTTTCAGAGCTTACTATGCCCTGATCCGGAATCCGCGAATAACTTCCAGGGGAAAAAACACCAATGCGCAGTTTGGTTTTACCAATACATTGGTCGAACTCATCACCAAACAAAAGCCTTCGCATATGGCGGTTTGTTTTGATACATCGGCCCCCACGGAGCGGCATACCGATTTCGCTGCCTACAAGGCCAACCGCCAGGAAACACCGGAGGATATCCGTGCGGCAGTTCCTGATATTAAAAAGATCATCGAAGGATTTAATATTCCCGTGATCGCTATTGATGGATATGAAGCGGATGATGTGATCGGCACCCTGAGTAAAAAAGGAGAGAAAGCCGGGTATGAAGTGTTCATGGTTACACCCGATAAAGATTACGGGCAACTGGTCTCCCAAAAAGTAAAAATATACAAACCTGCTTACCAGGGAGGTGATGTGGATATCATGGGGCCGGAAGAGGTGTGTGCTAAATGGAATATCAAAAACGTAAGCCAGGTCGTGGATATGCTGGGAATGATGGGTGATGCGGTAGATAATATTCCCGGGATACCGGGTGTGGGAGAGAAGACAGCGGCAAAATTCCTGGCCGAATACGGATCACTGGAAAATACACTGGCCAATGCAGATAAGATCAAAGGCGCCATGGGTGAAAAAGTAAAAGCAGGGAAAGACATGGCGATCCTTTCTAAAAAACTGGCAACGATCATTACGGATGTGCCCGTAGAGTTCCACGAAGAAGATTTCTGCCTGAAGGAATGGAATAAAGAAAAACTCAAAGAGGTTTTCGCGGAGCTTGAATTTAAAACGCTGGGAAAAAGATTGCTGGGTGAGGATTTTTCTGTTTCCTCTCCGGGTAAGACCGTTGCGGAGAAAGAGATCCTGCAGGGTGTGCAGACAGACCTTTTCGGCAATATTGTTGAACCCGAGATTAAGGCCCCGGCTCCGGTAATTGCCGGCAACGATGAAGAAGGGCAATCGCTGGTAGTAGATAAGAACATCAATAATACCCCGCATAAATACGAGGTCATCGAAACTGATGCCGCAATCAAAAAACTGGTTGCAGAATTAAAAAAACATGAAGAGATCTGCTTTGATACCGAAACAACCGGGATCGATGCGAATGATGCAGAGCTGGTGGGGCTTAGCTTTTCGGTGAAACCGGGAGAAGCTTTTTATGTTCCCTGTCCTGCGGATCAAAAAAGAACAAAAGAGATACTGGCTCATTTCGAAGCACTGTTCGCGGACAAGAAGAAAACTTGGATCGGCCAGAATACCAAATACGATCTTCTCGTATTGAAATGGTATGACGTGGAAATAGCCGGCAAACTGTTCGATACCATGCTGGCACATTATGTGATCGAACCGGATGGAAAAAGAAGTATGGATATCCTGAGTGAAAAATTCCTGGGGTATGAGCCGGTGCATATCGAGGAACTGATCGGTAAAAAAGGAAAGACACAGGGCACTATGCGGGATGTGGAGATCGAAAAGATCAAAGAATATGCAGGAGAAGATGCTGATATCACGCTGCAGCTAAAAAATGTTTTCATGCCTTTATTAAAAACCAAAGAAGTGGAAAAGGTTTTTAATGAAGTAGAGAACCCGCTGGTGAAAGTGCTGATGGAAATGGAATTTGAAGGTATTAAAATAGATGTCGGTTTCTTAGCGGACTATTCCAAACAACTGGAAAAAGATGCAAAGAAAGCGGAGGAAAGCGTCTACAAACAGGCGGGTGTACGTTTCAACCTGGCTTCCCCCAAACAACTGGGAGAAGTACTGTTCGACAAATTAAAATTGGACCCTTCTGCCAGGAAAACCAAGACGGGACAATACCAGACCGGTGAAGATGTTTTGCTGAAACTGGCAGCAAAAGGGCACCAGATAGTCGACGATATCCTTGCTTTCCGGGAACTGACAAAATTAAAATCCACCTATGTGGATTCATTGCCATTACTGATCAATAAAAAAACGGGCCGGGTGCATACGACCTATGGGCAGGCTGTGGCGGTGACGGGAAGACTGGCAAGCAATAACCCTAATCTCCAGAATATTCCCGTGAGAACGGAACGGGGTAAGGAGATCCGCAAAGCATTTATTCCAAGAGATAATAAACATATCCTGCTATCGGCCGATTATTCGCAGATCGAATTGAGGATCGTGGCGGCCATCAGCGGTGATAAGAATATGTGCAAGGCGTTTAAAGATGGAACGGATATCCATACCGCAACAGCAGCAAGGGTGTACAATATTGATGAAAAAGAGGTAACGAAAGAAATGCGTTACAAGGCCAAGAGTGTCAATTTCGGTATCATATACGGACAGGGAGCATTTGGACTGGCTGATAATCTTGGCATTTCCCGAACCGAGGCTAAGCAGATCATTGATAATTATAAGAAAGAATTCCCGGGTATACAGAAATACATGGACGACACGATCAACTTTGCCAGGGAACATGGTTATGTACAGACTTTGATGGGAAGAAAGCGCTGGCTAAGGGACATCAACTCCGCCAATTTTACTGTCCGTGGCTTTGCAGAGCGCAATGCGATCAACTCACCCATCCAGGGTACGGCGGCAGATATGATCAAACTGGCCATGCAGAAAGTGCAGGCAGCAATGAAGAAAGCAAAAATGCAGAGCCGGATGATCCTGCAGGTACATGATGAACTTGTTTTCGATGCGATCAAATCAGAAGTAAAAGAATTAAAACCGCTGATCCTCGAGAATATGCAATCGGCGATGCCACTTCCTTTCAAGGTTCCGGTTATTGCTGAATGCGGAGAAGGTGTCAACTGGCTGGAAGCACACTAAGCAGATAAAAGAAAAAAATCATAGATACTAGCTGGCGTCATTTCCTCACCTGACCAACCCCGCTTCACATAAGAAGACCTTTTATGAATCCGGGTACTCGATAAGTCTGTATAACGAATACCTGGTTGTAGGTGTACCCTGCGCAGATAACGGGATGCAGCCAATGGCCGGGTTTATATCTATAAATTCGATGACAGTTTCCCGGCGGTGGGAGATAAATGGCAGCCCTGGAAACTAATTAAGAACGAGGACGCAATTCCTACCAACCGGGCTCACGATTCTTATGGTTATTCCGGCTTTTTACTACTTATTTATCTATTTCCCTTAAAAACAGGAGCCAAAATTCCCGGCTTTCCCGGTATTTTCTCTGAAATTGTATCAAAAAAAGGGCTTCCAGGGGAAAAATCCTTTGTAACTCTTTAAAAAACTGCCTTTTGTATTTGTGGCAAATTTTTGACGTTTAGCAGATTTTGCCACAAACCCGGGACGCCCGATTTTGTAATGTTTTTTTGTGGCAAAAAATGACATCGCTTGAAAATTTGCCACAACTGAAACCGCTGATTTCTAACCTAAAAGCTGCTAAAAATAGCAGATAAAGGCAGTTTTTATACGCAATTAGCCAAAAAAGCAGGACCAACCCAAAAGTATTTTCGTACAAATTGTTGAGGATTCGGGCTCGCACATGAGCATGGTTGAATTGGGAAGAAGGAATTGCCGGTTTCTTCTAAGATTGCCCGGCAAAACGTACAGCTGCTTCAATACGCTTGAAAAAGGGTCGATTGCAATTACAGGTCTCCAGAATTCTTGAATCTTGCTTTTTATTCTTCAAAATTTTCTTTTGCCCTTTATTTTTTGCTTTCCCCGGGGAGAGATTGTACCTTTTCTCTCCAAAAAAAAGCATATGAAAAAAATAACTCTGATGATCTGCGCCGCAGCATTCTTGTTTGCAGCCTGCAACAGTAAAAAAGACGAAGACAAAAAAACCGGAGAAACCTCTAAAGAAACGACTAATGAAGCAAAAACAGAAGACAAAGCATGGGTGCCCGTTGACTCTGCTATGATGGAAAAAGTATGGAAAGAGAATATGACCGTGGGCGAGCAGCATAAACTGCTGGCAAAAACCTCCGGGAACTGGACAGGTGATGTATCCATGTGGATGGGGGAAGGTGCGCCTCCCGTAAAATCGACAACAACTTCTACCAGTAAAACCATTTATAATGGGCTTTACGTGCAGGCAACAGACGCCGGGGATATGATGGGAATGCCATTTGAAGGCACAAGTACAATGGGCTATGATAACCTGAAGAAAGAGTTCTTTTGTTCCTGGATAGACAATATGGGAAGCGGACTACTGGTAACCAGGGGAGCATGGGATGAGGCCAACAAAAAAATTACCCTTACCGGCATCTCAACATGTATGAACGGCCAGCAGGGAGAGATAAAACAAGTTTATATCATGACAGATGACGATCACCACATCATGGAAATGTATAGCCCGGATCCGGCAACAGGAAAACAATATAAAAACATGGAGATAAAATATACCCGGAAGAAATAATTGTTCTCCCAAAACAAGAAAACCCTGTCAACTGAC
>DASYLC010000238.1:0-4657 GCA_036009775.1 Chitinophagaceae bacterium | reverse complement strand
TGGAAAATCGCCCTGATGCCAGATTCTCTCAGAAATTTTATAAGATCTGCAAATACCAGGGATATAAGGTAGTGTCTCAGTTTGAAATTGCAAGAAATACAGGAACACGGATGACACGGACCGGAAGGATAAACGCGTATTTAGCTGACAACTGATCCTTTATATGCTGTTTACAGCATATGAATCCGTGTTCACCCGTCGTATCGGTAAAATCCGTGTGCGTGCATTTCAAACTGAGACACTACTGGAAATAAGCAGTAGCAGTAAATTTCAAAATTTCCCAATTGCACTTTCCAAAATTCATGTGCAACCAATACCGTAACAGAGCGTCAGTTATCATCAACCCGCCTCCTTATGGAAAAAAACTGTATTATTGCCCCCTCAAAAAACATATATGAAAAGAACAGGAATTGTGGTCATTCTCTGCCTCGCCTTATCGGTTGTAAACGCCCAACGCTATGAGCCCGATTGGTCGGGAAAAGTATACCAGGTGGGAAGGATCTACCCGGGTTATTATGTGACGAATACAAAGGACACGGTCAACGGGTATTTTATGCACGATGACCGGAAAGGCAACCAGAAAAAATGCCGTTTCTATACCAACGAGATGGATAAAAAACCTTCGCAGGAATTCAAGCCGGAGGATATCAAAAGCTATAAAGTAGGGGATAAGTTGTACCGGACTTTGAATTACAGCGGGGGTTTATTGAATAAGCCGCTGCGCTTTCTCCTGGTAACCAACGATGGAGGCATCACCGAGTTTGTATTTTATTCTGAAGATGGCGCGCAGGAGGCACAGGGAATATTTCATAAACCACAGGACCCGCTTCATAACGATCCGATAACCTATGCTTATTTCGGGCTGAGCTTTGCCAAAAAGCTCAGTGATTATATTTCTGATTATCCTGCACTTTCCCAGAAAGTAGCGAACAAAGACAAAGGATATGGCTTACTGAACCTGCTGGCGATCATTGATGAGTATAATGTATGGTTTGCCGCTAAAAAGAAATGATCAATTTTATGAAAAGATATTTATCCCTGTTGTGTTTCGTTGCCGCAACATTTTCCCATCTCTCTGCACAAACCGTAGAATTCATCGAACCCCGCAATGTACAGGGTGTGCCCGAAGCGGATTTCTTCACGTATAAGGTGGGCGATTATTTTTATGTGCTCCAGAAAAAATACAGGATGATGGCGCCCGTAAGCTTCGACCTGCAGCTGGATGCTTATGATGCGAACCGTAAACCGATCGGCTCGAATATCATCGATAAGTCATTGGAAATGGGCGATGCGAATATCTATGAAGGCATTTTTCCGTTGAAAGACAGGTTGGTTATGTTTAAATCAGAATTCAGTAAAGCCACGGGGGCTAAAATGTCTTATATCTATTATTATCCATTCGATGTGAATGGGCGGAGACAGAAGAAGACACAGCTAAGTTCTTTTATGGCAGAGTCGGCGATGAACTCAGGAAATTTCAGTGTGAACACAAGTCCCGATGGAACCAAAGTGGCAGTGATCAGCGAACTGCCTTTTGATAAAGAGGGAATGGAGAAATGTATCGTGACAGTGTTTGACGACCAGTTCAAACAGCTCTGGAAAAAAGAATACACATTCGCTTACGAAAGCACACGGGCACCCAAGAACAGCATTTTTGTGAATAATAACGGGACTGTGTTTATCCTTAAACAGATCAATATTAAAAAAGGGTTTGACCAGTTCTCTGTATTCAATTTTGCCAGTGATGGAAAAACAGTGACAGAGAAAAAAATAGAATTAGGCAATAGCTTTACTGTTTCTTCCTATAAAGAATTATTCACCACATCGGGTGATCTGCAGCTCGCTGGTTATTATTATAATGATAAGAAGGTCGGCATCAATGTAGAAACACCCGACGGCATTTTTTTCCTGCAGGTAAGCGCTTCTAACGGCGATCTGCTGGCTTCAAAGATCAACCCGAATGTTGTCGGCACTGTTAAGGCAACACAATTACTGGCGATGCCGGATAATACGTTTTGCCTGGTAGGGGAACGGCAATTGGTGGGTTCTACTCCCATCCCGGGAAAACCGCTGGAATACAGTTATAATTATAGCGGTCAGAACTTTTACCTGACCAATCTTTCATCAGATGGAACCTCCCGCTGGACCTATAAGTTTGATCGGGACCTGAAATCTGCCGGCGATGGTGCACGGAACCTGGGGATATATGCATGGGTAAATGGGGGAGATGTCAATTTGCTGTTCACCGATTACCTGAACAGGCATGATGATAAAAAACGTTTTGTTGAATTCGGCAGCAACCGTGCAAATGTTATTCAAACGATCGGAACGGATGGTAAGATGAAAAACGAGACATTGATCGAAGATCCGCGTATCGGTGGAAAGAAGGGAGAGTATCTTTTTCTTCCAGCAACGGGTAGTACATATAGGAACAATAAGATATTCATGCTGGCGACAAGGGGATTGGAGCTGGTGGGTGCTACGGTTAGTTATTGATTTGAAGGAAAGACTGAAAGTCGGGAAGACCGAAAGTCAGAAAGACCGAAAGACTGAAAGCGGGGAAGACCGTAAGACACTCAACGACTTCCCGTCTTCCGGACTTCTCACTTATCTTTATAGCAAATACATTGCTTAATGAAGAGATTTGTTATGCTGCTGGGTTTTATCTCCTTCTTATTTTCCGGGAAAGCTCAATTACCTGATTTCAGTAAGTATCCTGTTTACAACGGCAAGGACCTTGGGCTTACCTATTCAGCGCAAAACTCTTTTTTCAGAATATGGGCGCCTACGGCTCAACAGGTCAAATTATACTTGTATAATAACCCGACCGACATTCCTGCAGATATGCTTCCCATGGAAAAAGACAAAAACGGTACATGGGTAATTACAGTGAAGGGGGATAAAAAGAACTGGCGATATGGGTTCTGGGTTATGATCAACGGAACCTGGTCGAAAGTTGTACCCGACCCCTATGCCAAAGCAGTTGATATAAATGGCGTACGGGGAGTTATAATCGATAGTAAGGAAACGAACCCTCCCGGCTGGATAAATGATAAGAGTCCTGTATTCAAAAATGCAAATGATGCGGTGATCTATGAGCTGCATATAAGGGATGCCAGTATCGCTGCCAGTTCCGGGATAAAGAATAAAGGGAAATTTTCAGGGTTGACTGAAAAAGGAACAAAAAATACAGGCGGTTTGTCAACCGGCCTGGATCATTTAATAGAATTGGGTGTCACGCATGTTCATTTACTGCCTTGTTTCGATTTTCAGTCGGTTGATGAGGCCAGTCCCAATGCCAAATACAATTGGGGTTATGATCCGCTGAACTATAATGTGCCGGATGGATCTTATTCCACCGAGCCAAATGATGGAGTGACCAGGATCAAAGAATTCAAGCACCTGATAAAAACATTTCACGAAAACGGATTGAGCGTAGTAATGGATGTGGTATATAATCATACGGCACAAACAGAAACTTCGAATTTCAATCAACTGGTTCCGGGATATTATTATCGCCAGACGGCAGATGGGAAATTTTCCAATGCCACGGCCTGCGGAAATGAAACGGCAAGTGAAAGACCGATGTTCCGGAAATTCATGCTGGAGTCAATGCTGTACTGGGTAAAAGAGTATCATATCGATGGATTCAGGATCGACCTGATGGGAGTGCATGATATCGTGACGATGAACCTTATTTCTAAAGAGCTGCACAAAATAAGACCGGATATATTATTATATGGAGAAGGGTGGACAGCGGGTTCATCGCCATTACCTGATTCATTACGGGCGATCAAGGCCAATGCGCACAGGCTCGACAGGATCGCTGTATTCAGTGATGATATAAGGGATGGCATCAAAGGAAGTGTATTTGATCATGGGGATAAGGGTTTTGCAAGCGGCAAACCCGGTATGGAGGAAAGTATAAAATTCGGGATCGTTGCCTCGCTGAAACACCCACAGGTGGATTACAGCAAGGTCAATTATTCCAAAACGCCTTATGCAAAAGAACCCTGGAATACTGTCACCTATGCCGAATGCCACGACAACCATGTATTGTGGGATAAGCTTGCGATATCGGCAAAAGAAGCCACAGTGGAAGAAAGGATCAGTATGCATAAACTGGCTTTATGCATTGTACTGACCTCGCAGGGGATCAGTTTCCTGCATGCCGGTACGGAATTTTTGCGCAGCAAGAAAGGAGTGGAGAATTCATATGAATCGCCCGACAGTATCAATGCGATCGACTGGGATCTTAAGACAAAGAACGCTGATGTGGTGCAACTGGTGAAAGCATTGATCGGTCTTCGTAAAGGACACCCTGCTTTCAGGATGACAAAAGCAATTGATATCGCGTCGAATATAAAATTCATGGATCATTTGCCGGCCGGAGTAGTAGGATATATCATTAACGGCGCGGCTGCCGGGGATAGTTGGAAAAAGATCATGGTATTTTTCAATGGCAGCAAAGACCTGCAAAAGTTAACATGGACGCCGGAGCCATGGAATTTTTTTAATCCCACCCTGGAAGGGGGGCAACTTTCGGTGCCCGCTACTTCAGGGACTACGATGGACCCTTATAGTTTTATAATTGCTTACCAATAAACAAGTATAAAAATGAGAACGATCCTTTCTTTTTTCCTCCTGCTTTTCCTTT
>DASYLC010000237.1:0-5713 GCA_036009775.1 Chitinophagaceae bacterium | reverse complement strand
AGCAGGTTTTTAGCAGTTTTCGCCGGGACTGTTCCGTGTCGTAAAATCATTTTTCACCTTCTGCCAACCGCAGGGCCAGTTTCATCTCCGTGTCTTTTCCATTCAGCAGGTCTTCAATTGTGATAGTTGCTTTATGATCCGGTATGATCAATGTCTGGTCTGTTTTGTTCGTTGCACCCGCCATTCCCACCCTGTAATGAGAGATCATCACAAATATCCAGGTATTCGGCAACAGGAAATAAGCATAACCCCGGCCGGAACCACCATACAAAGAACCTGGAACTTCTTCCCCGATCAACAGACCTCTTTTATTCAGTTTTACCAGCGAGATAAATTGCGTAGCTGCAGAAGTGGTAATTCCATCTGCCAGTACCCATACGTTGCCCTTAAAATTGTTGGGTTGCGGCTGCTGTTTGTTCAGCCCGAAGAACTGCGGTGATATGAACAGGGCCAATGAATCCCTTGTCCTGTATTTACCCGTTTCCTTTATATATGAATAGTTCACCCCCCTGGTATGGTCTCTTTCATAAATTATTTTATTTGTTTCCATGTAGTCAAGAAACCCAAAAGGCCTGTCCGTAAGATAACTGTACAGGTAACCGGCGTTTTCGCTTTCACCACCTTCATTCCTGCGGGTATCAATGATAAAATTTTTAACACCGGCTTTTTTAATTTCCAGGAAAGCAGAATCGATAAAGGGTTTGAATTGTTCACCGCTGCCTTGCAGTACATCATTCTGGAACCATTTGATGGTCAGCACCGCAGTTTGTTTTTCCTTAAGCAGTGATAAGACCAGGAAAGGAGGCTGAACAAACAGGGAACCCAGTCCCGGGTAACTGGTTTTATTTTTCAGCCGGTTGGCCTTGATATCGGAAAAGGGCAGGGCGGTAACGGTTTTTGTTATCGTCACTCCGCTTTTCCCTGTATATTGAATCTTGAATTCTTTTGAAAAACCAAAAGCAATATGATACAGGAATGCCAAACGTTGTTCAACCCTTCGTGATTTCAGGGTTGTATTGTGTCCTTCGCCGGAAAAATAACTCTCCATCGTTTTCAGTATCTTTTGTGCCGGCTGGTCGTTGATCTTAATAATTTCAGCCCCGGTACGGACCGTGCTATCCGAACTGTTATTACCCGCGATAAATATTTTACCGTTGATGATCCTTATATCCAGTGGAAGGAGTTTCGTCCCGGTTGTAAGCCAGCCAAAGTATTCATCAGGAAATTCCAGCGTGGTATGTATGTCACCCACTTTTCCGATAACAGGAGCCATGATACCATAGAATTGTGCCAGCGGCATTGGCCGGTCGATCTTTTTATAAGCTGTTTGAAAAGCCGCCTCAAGAGTTTGCCTGGAATTATAACGGGAAAGTGCAGGATGAATGAGGTACAGGCTATCTTTTAAAACCAACATGTCTTCTCTCAATTCCTTCACAGTAAACAACCGGTGAAAAGAAGAATCCGTTGTTGATTGTGCGCGGGAACTGACACTGCCGGCCAGCAAGCATAACAGTAAAACATAGATTGGTAATACTGTCCTGATCATGATAAATAAAACAGTTTAATTATATCGTCAACTTCTTCATATACCCCGCATCCACTTCGGCGCTCTTTACGGGCGTTGAATCAGGATAATGCTCCTGCTCTGCAATATAATATTGCATGCCATTTTTTTTAGCGGTCTTTAGAATAGGGGTGTAGTCAATACTGCCTGTACCGAGATCGCAGGTTTCTTCTCTTTTGGTAGCT
Organism: Chitinophagaceae bacterium; assembly: GCA_036009775.1. Classification (GTDB taxonomy): domain Bacteria; phylum Bacteroidota; class Bacteroidia; order Chitinophagales; family Chitinophagaceae; genus JJ008. Next base: position 3,964 of record DASYLC010000237.1, on the reverse strand, counting down.
CCCTTCGCACGATCCTTGACATGACAAAGCCGGAAACGGTTAGGATATTTTTTCAACCAGGCTTCAGGATCCTGGCCGGCTGTAACTACCCAGTAAATATCCATTTCAAAATCCACGAGGGAAACGTCTGTGTTTGCCATAAATATATCCTGCACCATCTGTCCTTCGATGACCTTGAATTCCTGGTCATGATTATGATAGGCAAAACGGATCCCGGCTTTCTTACAGATCTCTCCGCACTGGTTAAACTGCGCGGCAATCTTTTTGCATCCATCCAGGTCCTTTTGCGGATCCTTCCAGGGACAGATCAGGTAACGCATCCCGATAGAAGCGGCCTGGTCAACCTTCTTTTCAAAATCTTTATCAATATTACAATGACTGGAGATGATCACCATGCCCAGTTCATCCATATATTTTTTGAGATCCGAAGGGCTCATTCCCCAAAACATACCCAACTGGCCGTGGTCGTAACTTTCAATTTGTTTATAGCCAAAGGAGGAAACCTGTTTCAGTATCCCTTTCGGATCTTTTGGCATGTCATCACGCAGGCTATAGAGTTGTAGCCCGAAATCTCCAAGGGGTTTAGCTACTGTGGATTGACTTCCTTCCGACATTGAATTACAGGCCCATGATCCTACTACAAGTCCGGCTGTTAATTGACCTCCTAGCCGGATAAATTCTCTTCGTTTATAATTCATATAGTTTTTTTTAACCACCAAGACCCACGATCACTTTATCTCCTTTTTTATAATCGGTACAGCCATCATAGCGGCCCGGTACCGGTACATATTGCAATGCTTTTCTCATTCCGTCCTCCGAAGTGAAATAACCCCATAGGGTCAGTTGTTTCATAAGGGTGAAATAATGTGCGGGCATTTTTTCTTTCTCAAAGCTTCTGTCGCCTCTTGCTTTTGCCGCTGTTTCCTTGCTTTTCTGTAAGTTGTCAAACTCCGTTCTTTTTTGCTGGGTTTCTTTGGCTTCTTTATCAAGGATAACCAAAAACTCCTGCCGCTCAGCGGGGCTGCAATCCAGAAAAGATTTTCCTTTCTGTTTTTTACATTCCGCCTGCAGTTTGTCAATTCCTTCTGTAAAGGATTTTTGATCCATGACATCATAGCAATCAGTTACGATCGTTCTCATGAACTCTCCGATCTTCGCTGCTTTGGCGCCGGGTGAGCCGGTGGTTGGCAAGATGGTTTCGCCTATTTCATCCAGCAATTTGATGTTGCCGGCACTGAGACCCAATCCTGTTTTATCACCAGTAGTAGTACAGCCGGTCAAAAATGCTTCGGCTCCAATTACTGCTCCGCCGGTCAGTACAGCGATCATTTTCAACAATTCCCTGCGATCCATAATAAGAAGTTTATCGTTATAAATTTCCTTTTTTCAACTCCGACACTGCAAAATTTGCTGCTCTTGCTGTCAATGCCATATAGGTAAGGGACGGGTTCACACAGGCTGCAGACGTCATGCACGCCCCATCTGTTACAAACACATTCAGGCAATCCCATACCTGGTTGTTGCCGTTCAGTACCGAGGTTTTTGGGTCACGCCCCATCCGGGCAGTTCCCATTTCATGAATACCCATTCCGGGTGCATAATCATTGTCCTCTGGCTTCACATTTTTAATCCCTGCGGCTTCGAGTATTTCTTTCGCATCATTGATCATGTCAACCCGCATTTTTCTTTCATTGTCCTGTAACTGACAGTCGATCGATAGAACAGGCAGTCCCCATGCATCTTTTTTATTTTTATCCAATGTTATTTTATTGTCGTGGTAAGGAAGCATTTCACCAAAACCAGTCATCCCGATCCGCCAGTCACCCGGTTCTGTGATAGCTTCTTTGAATGCGGCGCCGATTGATAGTTCCGCCACATCATGGCCCCAGCCACGCCTGCTGGCGCTGCCCTGGTATCCGAATCCGCGGATATATTCTCTTTTTTCACCAAACAGGTTCCGGAAACGCGGTACATAAAAGCCGGTGGGACGGTGACCATAATAATATTTATCAAGATATCCTTCCACATCACCATTGGCGCCGCAACGGAAATGGTGGTCCATTAAATTATTTCCCAGTTCACCGCTGCTGCTGCCCAATCCATCGGGCCAGATATCGGTAGCGGAGTTCATCAATACCCATGTCGAATTCAATGAGGAGGCATTCAGGAAAATGATGGGCGCGGTATACACATAAGTTTGCCTGGTTTCTGCATCCAGTACTTCTACACCGGTCGCTCTTTTTTTATCCTTATCATAAATGATCTTTGTGACGATAGAAAAAGGGCGAAGTGTCAGGTTCTTCGTTGCCATCGCCGCGGGAAGGGTGGAGGATTGCGTACTGAAATAGCTCCCGTAAGAACATCCATTCGAACACATATTCCGGTACTGGCATGGCATCCTGCCTGGTAAAGGCCTGGTAATATTTGCACAGCGTCCAATGATCAGTCTTCTTTTATCTTTATAAAAATTTTTGATCCTTGCTGCCACATCTTTCTCCACGCAATTCAGTTCCATGGGCGGTAAAAACTTTCCGTCCGGTAATTGTGGTAAACCTTCCAGTGACCCGCTGATCCCTGCAAATTCTTCGGCATGATCATACCAGGGCGCAATATCCTTGTAGCGGATAGGCCAGTCCACCGCGATGCCTTCTTTAGCATTGGCTTCAAAATCAATATCGCTGTGGCGGTAGGATTGACGACCCCACATCAGGGAACGACCCCCTACATGGTAACCCCGAAACCAGTCAAAACGTTTTACTTCGGTGTAGGGGTTCTCCTTGTCGGGTGTCCAGAACGAAAGATTTCTTTCATTCAGCGGATAGTCCCTTTTGATGACAGGGTAATCTTTGATCATTTGCTGGGTACGGCTGCCGCGATGGGGATATTCCCATACAGGTAAATTACTATCTGTATAATCTTTTATATGTTCGATATTATGTCCCCGCTCCAGCATGATCACTTTGAGTCCTTTTTCACAGAGCTCTTTGGCAGCCCAGCCGCCACTGATCCCGGAGCCGATGACGATGACGTCGAAATGATTGTCTGGCATAGTTCAGATTTTGAAATTTGAAGTTGTTCTATATTTTGGAATTTTGTCCTTCGTTTCCCCAGGATGACAGGAAATTTTGAAATTGTCCTCCATTCTAAACTTTCCTGCGCTACTTGAAACGCTGAAAAAGTAAAGATTGCAGGTGCTATAATGAAATTTCCCGATTTCCCAATCCCACTTTTCAATATACTCAAACGTCACAAATTTTAATCGCCTTCGTCAGCGCCGCCATCTTCTCTTCATTCGTTTTCCCCGTAGGAATGAACTCCTGCGCCACATATCCTTTATAACCTGTCGCCGTAATTGCTTTCATGATAGCAGGGTAGTAGAGTTCCTGGCTTTCATCGATCTCGTGCCGTCCGGGAACACCTGCGGTATGGTAATGACCGAAATAAGAATGATTGTCCTGTATAGTACGGATCACATCTCCTTCGTTGATCTGCATATGATAGATATCATAGAGTATCTTAAAATTTTCCGAACTGATGCGTTTGCACAGATCAACTGCCCAGGCGCTTTTATCCGCCATATAATCCTTATGATCGATCTTGCTGTTGAATACTTCCATGTGTATGATCACGCCTTTTTCTTCTGCCAGGCTCAATACTTGTTTCAATCCCTCTGCGCAGTTTTTCATTCCGGTCTCATCATCCATACCGTTGCGGTTGCCGCTGAAGCAGATAAGGTTTTTATATCCGGCTTTTGAGACCAGTTCAATATGTTCGGAATAGTTTTTAATCAATTGTGCATGGTATTGTTTATCATTCCATCCTTTTACCAGGCTGATCTCGGCGCCGTTGCACATGCTGGAATAAATATCGTGTTTTACCAATATAGGCCAGTCTTTGGGCCCCACCAGGTCAATAGCGCTGAAGCCGGTTTTTTTCACTTCTTTACAAAGCTCGTCAAGCGGTA
>DASYLC010000236.1:0-10222 GCA_036009775.1 Chitinophagaceae bacterium | reverse complement strand
TGGTTAAAAACAAACCCGGCCGATGTGATCTGCCTGCAGGAAACAAAAGCTACAAAAGATGATGTGGATATCAAAGCCATCAATGACCTCGGCTATCATGCTTACTGGTACAGCGCTCAAAAGAAAGGATACAGTGGTGTGGCTGTATTTACAAAGATCAAACCGGACAATGTACAATATGGCACAGGGCATAAAGTAAGTGACGATGAAGGCCGGGTGATCCAGCTCGATTTTAAAGATGTGCGGCTGATCAATGCTTACTTCCCTTCCGGTACCAGCGGCGATGAACGGCAAACATTTAAATATACATGGCTGGATGAGTTCAACGCTTATCTCGGTAAGCTGAGAAAAAAATACCCGAAGCTGATCCTTTGCGGCGATTATAATATCGCACATAAAGAAATTGATATTCACGATCCGAAGGGGAATAAAAAATCATCCGGGTTCCTGCCCGAAGAAAGGGAATGGATGACAAAATTCCTGGAGAATGAATGGATCGATACTTTCCGTGAATTCTGCCCGGATCCGCACCGTTACAGCTGGTGGAGCCAACGTTTTCCCACCGTTCGTGCGCAAAACAAGGGCTGGAGGATCGATTATTTTACGGTGACCGCACCTTTGAAAAAAAACCTCAACGGCGCAGATATTTATCACGATATCAAACACAGCGATCATTGTCCCATTTATCTCGATGTCAAAATCTGAGTGCTATGATCATTTATAATGTAACGGTCAAAGCAGAACATACCATTGCCGATGCCTGGTTAACCTGGTTAAAAGAAGAACATATTCCCGGTATCATCGCCACCGGTTGTTTTACCCGGGCCATTGTTTTACGTCTTTTGGAGACGGATGAAACAGAAGGACCCACCTGGGCCGTGCAATACCATGCAGAGAATAAAGATCTTTATGACCGGTATATCGATCAGTTTGCCGCTGAGATGCGAAAGAAGGCTTTTGATAAATGGGGGAACCAATTCATCGCTTTTCGCTCTGTAATGGAGGTTGTGCATTGAGTGTGCAAAAGATTTTTTTTATCCCGCCATTTGGAGGGACAGTTGTATATTCCTCCCAAAGCCGCTACTAGCAAGGATTTGGCAACACAGCCGTGAAACACAGTACTGGCAATAGTTTCAGCCGGTAAAAAATCCCTTTTTAACAATTTTAATTTTTTCATTTTCTTTAAAAACCTTGCCCCTTGCGGTTTCGGGCTGATTGGGAAAAACCCTGAAAATGAATAAAAATATTTTGTTGGAATGAAAAAGCGTATAAATTTGTTGCCGTTACTAAAACATTAAAAAAACAAAATCATGAACAAAGCTGAATTAATCGCAAAAGTTGCCGACGATGCCGGCGTGACCAAGACACAAGCAAATGCTGCTTTAGATTCTTTCGTGGAAGCAGTAACTAAAACATTGAAAGGTGGTGGTAAAGTTACCCTGGTTGGTTTTGGTACTTTCTCAGTTTCGAAAAGAGCTGCCCGTAACGGCCGCAATCCTCAAACTGGCGAAGTGATCAAGATCAAAGCAAGAAAAGTTGCCAAATTCAAAGCTGGTAAAGAACTTTCCGGGAAACTCTAACCCGCAGCATGCAATGCACCGAAAAGCTCCATCCGCCAGCTGGCGGACGGAGTTTTTTTTTCCACTAACTTGCACATTCATTCATCACAGTAAAAAATAAACTTTATGGGAAGAGGAGATAAAAAAACTGCTAAAGGCAAACGTTTTAAAGGATCTTTTGGCAAATCAAGACCAGCGAACGCACCCGCTGTTAAAAAGAAAGCTGCTGCAAAGAAAAAAGCTGCTGCAAAAACAAAATAATACGTGTTGACAGGTAGAAGAAAAGCTTCGCTGATCTTAAACCTGTCAGCTCATTTTATGGCGCCAGTCTTTCTATTTTCCAGCTCCCGTTCTCCAGCAGTGTATACTGGAGCCTGTCGTGTAATCTTCCGGGACGACCCTGCCAGAATTCGATCATTACCGGTTTGACAATATAACCACCCCAATGTTTGGGTCTCACCAGTTTATTCCCACCTTCCTGTGTGGCGGTCTTCTTAAATTCCTGGTCGAGCCATTCGCGGCTTTCAATGACCTGGCTTTGCGGAGATACAATGGCCCCGATCCGGCTTTCTGCCGGTCTTGAATTAAAATAAGCATCGCTTGCCGCGGCATCCAGCTTTTCGATCAGCCCGGTGATCCGGACCTGCCGCTCCAGCTCTTTCCAAAAAAATACCAGGCAGGCTTTGGGATTCTCTGCCAGTTGCTGTGCCTTGAAACTATTGTAGTTGGTATAAAAACTAAATCCTGTTTCATTAAATCCTTTCAGCAGAACGATCCTCGCAGAAGGCAGACCGTCCGCGGAAGCTGTTGCCAGGGTCATTGCATTCACTTCATCGATCGCGGCACTGACAGCTTCTTTCCACCAGGTGGAGAATTGAAGGACCGGGTTGGCCGCTGCATCTTCTTCTGATAAACTCTTTTGGGAATAGGTCTTCCGGATAGCTGCAATATCTCCTGTCATATAAAGATTTTCGGACACAAAGTTAGCGACCTGGTCCCTATCGCATAAAAAAACCCGGCAGGTTAATGCCGGGTTCTTTGCTATTGATCTGTTCTGGTCAGGCGTTATGGTGTTTTTTGGCCAGCTGGTCTCTTTCTTCGGCAACGTTATTCAACAGGCTTTCCAGCTCACCGATACGTTTCAACTGGCTCTCGAGCTTCTTATTGGCATCGGCCACAGCCTGCATATCATTGTTCAGTTCTTCCAGGTAAGCCACTCTTTTTTGCAATTGCTGCCGCTGGAAATTAGCTTCTTTGAGTTTGTCCTCCGTTTCAGTGAGGTCTTCCAGCAATTGTTTATTTTCTGATGTGATGGCGTTGTATTTTCTTTTTTGCTCTTCCAGGTCTCCGGATATCTTATAATACCCTTCCTTCATATCCTCGTATTCAATACTGATCCTCCGGGAAGTATTTACCTGGCTTTCCAGTTTATGTATCTTATCCTGTAATACATTGAATTCGTTGTAAGCGCTGTCAAGCCGCGAGGTCATCTCGCTTGTCAGGTGCTCCTGTTGCCGGGTATTACTGATCTCCCGTTCTTTTTGCGACAACATATATTTCAGGTCATCGATCTGCCCTGAAAGCTCTTCGTTGACCTTTAATATCTCCTGCTGTTTTTCTTCCGTCTCTTTTACAATATCGATCTGCCCCAGCAACTGGTTGATCTTTTCGTTGTGCTCGAGCAGGCTGGTCTGCGCCTGTCTGAGCTGTTCGATATAACCCGGTTTCTCTTTTTCTACAGGAGAGGAAAAATGTGGCTGTGACGCTATCTCGGCCTGGAGTTTCTTATTCAGCTTTCTCATTTCATCCGCCTCGATCGAATTGATATGGCTGTTGTCTTCTGCTTCTTCCGCTCTTTTTCGTAAGCTGGCGAGCTCTTTATCCCTGCTCTCTGTATCATTAAAATACCGGAGCTTCCATTCTTCGAGGTTTTTGGAGATCTTTTCTGCTTCCATAGGGGAAGACTTCATACGCTGCCGGTTGCTGATAAAAAAATGAATGGTAATGCCAAGGGTGACGGCTCCCAGCATTAGCACAATGATCTCGATAAGGGATAGTGAAAGACTAGCCATAGCAGTAACTCCAGGTTCGTAAACTATTAAAAAGTGGTCAAATGGTAATTAATAGTTTTTCACAGGGGTGCATAGGGAAGCCTGCAAGATAGTCGCCATATATTACTATCAAATAGTAAATGTACTTATACGGGAAAATTCAGGGGTTATCCTTTCACAAGAGTGCCTACTTTCTCACCGGTAACGACGCGGCGGAGATTTCCGGCCTTGTTCATATCAAATACGATGATCGGGAGATTGTTTTCCATGCATAGCGTGAAAGCCGTCATGTCCATTACTTTCAGGTTTTGGGAGATACATTCCTGAAATGTAATGACATTGTATTTGGTGGCCGTAGGGTCTTTTTCAGGGTCGGCAGTATAGATTCCGTCCACCCGGGTGCCTTTTAAGATCACATCGGCATTGATCTCGATGGCCCGGAGGGAACCCGCTGTATCAGTAGTGAAATAAGGATTACCGGTACCCGCACCAAAGATCACCACCCTTCCTTTTTCCAGGTGGCGGATCGCACGGCGGCGGATATAAGGTTCGGCGATCTGCTCCATTTTGATAGCGCTTTGCAGACGTGTGTACACCCCTACTTTTTCAAGGCCTGCCTGTACCGCCATTCCATTGATCACGGTGGCCAGCATCCCCATATAGTCTCCATGTGCCCTTTCAATACCGGTCTCAGCTTCGTTCATACCCCGGTAGATATTGCCACCGCCAATAACGACAGCGACCTGGACACCTAATTCTGTGATTAATTTTATATCCTGGGCATACATGGCAATGACATCCGTGTCGAAGCCAAAACTTTTGTCACCCATTAATGCTTCACCGGATAATTTGAGCAGGATTCGTTTGTACTTAGGTAACATCGGAGCTTAATTTTTCGGGGCGAAGATAAGGGGAAGTTTATAGTTTACCCACAGGGTCCTGCGGATGGTTTGTGGTTTATGGTTTTTTGTTTCCCATAGTGCATAATTCTCTCAGGGCGCCAGGGGCTTCAGGGCACGGATACTATAGACCATAGGGATCTTTCCTTCCATTCCTTTTATCTGCCACTCACCCGGCGAAGTCTCCACGGAATTGGTAAAATTGGAATAAGGTGAGTACATATGCTCATTGAATTGCTCCAGTTGAAGACCAGCCCCGATCAATGCATTCAGTAATTCGCTGGTACTGTGGTTCCAGCTATATTCTTTCCCTTTTATATCCGCTTTCCTGTCCGTGTAGGTTCCATAATTCTCCGTAACGATCAGCTCCCGGTTATCGTAATAATATTGTATATGTGTAAAATCATCGTTGAACATCCAGACGACGGGATGGAAATCGGCCATATAAAATAACCCGCCGGGTTTCAGGTAGTGACTGATCAACCCTGCCCATTTATCCAGGTCGGGTAGCCAGCCAATTGTGCCATAGGAAGTGAAAACAATATCAAATTTTTCATCGAGGTGCTCTTTAAGGTCATATATATTGCAGCAGATGAATTTTGCATTCATCTTTAATTCATCATTCAGCTGTTTTGCTTCTTTGATCGCTTCATCGGAAAGGTCCACGCCTGTAACATCAGCTCCCAATCTTGCCCAGTTCAGACTGTCCATTCCGAAATGGCACTGAAGATGTAACATTTTTTTGCCTTTCACATCACCCACTTCGTTCAGTTCGATCGGTGTAAGCACGCTTTCGCCTTTTTTAAATCCTTCCCGGTTATAAAAAGAGGAATCGCGGTGGATAACAGTGCGCTGGTTCCAGAGATGCTTATTGGCTTCAAAAAAAATAGAATATTTATCCATTTATCGGATGTTCCAGGGATTTTCTGTTCCCGTTTTAACCCTGAAAAGATAATACGATTCCCAAAACTTTCTTAATGCTGCAATATGATTTCTTCTTGCATTGTCCTTTTCTGTTTGTGCAGCCTGTAATTCGAGCAGGCTGGCTTTTCCTGATTGAAACAGCCGGTTGGTAATGGTAAATCTTCGCTGGGATAGCGTGTCGAGCAGAAGTGATTGCTCTACGGCTGGCTGCAAAACCGGGAGTTCAGTCGCCAGGTTTCGGATCTCTGTTGTAAACTTCGCAGTCACCTGCTTATGAAGAATATCGAGTTGATCTTCCCGTAATCTTACAGCAGCCAGGCTATTTTTTCTTCTTCCCCAGTCAGCAATGGGTATATTAAAACTGATATTGAATCGTTGCTGGTCCTGGGGACTTCGGTAAATGGCAGGTATATCCGGCGCTGTGTTATTCAACCCATAACTGGCGACCAGGTCAATATCCCGCCCTTGTTTCTTTGCCTGATCTATTGCACTCCCCGCCTCTAATTTTTCCCGCTGGAAGGTTAAGAATACCGGCAGGTTCTGTGTCGCCAAACCAATGGCCTTTTCTTTATCAATGGTAAGGGAAGGAAGCTTGTCCGGCAGGTCAAGCTTTTGAATCCGGATATCAGGCAGGTTAATATACGTTTGAAGCGCTAAAAATGTTTTTTGAGTATTTAATTGTCCGGTTATCTGTTGCTGCTGGCTGTTAATTTGTTGTATCTCCAGTTGCAATACCCTGTCTTCTGTGGATACGCCGAGCTCCAGTCTTCTTTTTTCAATCGAAAGATTGGTTGTATTATGCTGCAAATTAACAGCCGCCAGTTGTTCATTACTTTGTGCCTCTATAATATCAAAGTAAAGCCGGCAGACCTCGTATTCTAACTGGAGTATAGCCAGTTTGACCTCCTGGCTGGTTTCTTTAAGTTTCAAAGGCGCGATTTGTTTATCCCATTTATAGGGATTAAACCTGAACAGGGGTTGGGCCAACCTGACAAAAACAGGTGTTCCGTTGTATTGTTTTGTATTTGCAGTAAAGTCATCAAACCTGTACAGGTCAGTATTGACAGAAATCATTCCGCCCGTATAGGGAATTGGTTGAGAAAAGCCAACTCCGGCACTGCTGTAATTCTGGTGCCGGCCAGGAAATTTGATACTGCCATCAGGTTGCGTAACAGCATAATTGTCTTTATTAAAACCGGGTGCATTGCCAAAAAACAATAGCGTGGGCCTGAGATTAGCCCGGTATATCCTGTATGCAAGATTGGCAGCGCTCAGGTCCTTTTGTAATAGTTGAGTGGTATAGCTCTGTTTTTTTGCCACTTCAATAGTTTGCTCCAGGGTGAGTTGTGCCATGCACGATTGTGTAAGCAACAAAAAGAAGAGTATCAGGGGTGCCCGCATCATGTTTTTTTGAAAGTTGAACAGTCGTGACCGTCATTGACCAGTCCGGCGATTTTGGAAGATGGATAAAATTGGCTGACCAGCTCTTTTGAAAATTGTGGCGTTCCTAAACTTCTCGCCAGTTCCAATACCGTTCAAAGAAAAACACTATTTCTGTTACTACCAAACCCCGTCGCTTCCCATTTTGCGGCATGGCGAAATATAACAGCCTGAAATCTCCCATTCCAGTTGTATTGCCGGAACAGCTATCGGTAAAAAGTTGCAGCTTTTGGCAAAATGCTTCATTTGTTGTTTTGCTCAATCAGGAAAAATGGCTTTCCCCTATTTTGTATCAACAACAGGAATTTTAAAAGCGGCTATTGAAAACAAATACCGTATAAATAATAAAAAGTACCCGTAAAAAAATGGAGCGATCGTATTATTTACACGGTATTTTAAAAAAACAATTTCATTAGCTTTTTTTTATAACTAAAAAGTTTATCCTTACTGATTATTATACCATCTTGAATGGCACCCTAAAATAAATCCACCGTATGTATCTGGAAGTGATGAAGCTGCTTCGTGTACTATCCATGCCCGTAGCGGAGAGCCATTTGCGCCTGCGCCTGGAAAGTCACCCTGATTATCCTTCACTTGTGGCAGTACAGGATACTTTAAAAGAGCTGGGTATAGAAAGTTATGCCTGCCAGGGCACTAAAGACGAGCTGGAAAAAGAAAACAAACCTTTTCTTGCCCATTTTAACGATGGCGACGGTGATGTACGGTTCTTCAAAGACCTGGCAACGGCAGAGCGCCAGGTGCAGGGCTTTGACAGGCGGTGGAGCGGAAATGTAATGTTCGCAGATCCTGCAAAGCAATATGGGAATACAGAACATAATGATCTGTATAAAAAAGAACGGTCAAACAACCTCTTTGGCATCACGGCGCTTGTTTTATTCACGGCCACTATATTGAGTCTATCTGTTGCTGCCGGGACTATCCCGGTTGTTCTTTTGATTTTTTCGAATGCGGCCGGCTTGTATTTTAGCTGGCTCATAACACAAAAAGAGTTTGGTGTCAGCAATAGTATCAGTGATAAGATATGTAACATGGCAAAACATAGCCGTTGTGAATCGGTATTGTTTTCCAAAGGAGCAAAACTCTTTAACTTGCTTAGCTGGGGAGATGTTGGGATGGTCTTTTTTACAGGGTCCCTGTTCTACCTCTTATTAGCCCGGGTAGCAACGCTGCCCATTAACCTGTATTACCTGCTTTCTCTTGCAGGTTTGGGCTTTCCATTATACTCCCTTTATTATCAATGGAAGGTGGTGAAACAGTGGTGTATGTTGTGTATAGGTGTCCTTGCCGTTTTGTGCATGAACGCAATAACAAGTCTCACTCAGCTAACTGGAATTTCCCTGCAAAACATTGATATATCAAAAGATGAAATAGTATTACTTGCAGCGGTCATGCTATTTATCTTATGCGCCTGGCAATTCCTTAAATCGATCTACCAGAAAAGCCTTGCTTCTTTAACCAATGAAATAAGATCCACCCGGTTAAAGCGAGACCCCGAAATCTTTAATGCATTACTGGAGAAGCAAGGGATCAGTGCCTCTAACCTGCCCGCGCCGGATGAAGCTATACGATTTGGGGATCCTGCCGCGCCTCACCAATTGGTAATTGCCTGCAATCCCTACTGCAGTCCCTGTGCAAAGGCACATGAAGCCATTGAATATCTGTTTGAAAAATATCCCGGACAGTTTTCTGTGGCGGTACGGTTTGTATTGCAAAAAAACGACCCGGGCGACAACAGGGTCGCAGCGGTAAAGGAAATAGTAAAAGTAGCCAGATCCGGGTCAGTTGATTCTGTAAAAGACTGGTATCATTTACTGGATCTTGAGAAATTCAAAACGCTGCACGCTGTTAATGAAGAAAATGTAGATGCCACTATTGATAAATATATCCTGTGGAGTAAATCCGAGGATATACATTTTACACCCACCATTTTTTTAAATGGGAGAAAGTTACCGAAATTATATAGTTGGGTTGATTTTGTTGAAACAATGAAATATAACATGGGCAATTAAAAATATTGTTTGGCCAAACAAGGGGCTAATCGCCTGACCCTGCTGAAAAGTAAAACAGGCATTTAATAATTCTTAAAACTCGAAACGATGAAAAAGTTAGAAAGACAAGAAATGAAACAACTGAAAGGTGGTTTTTTCAAAGATGATGGTGGCGGTGGCGCAGGCTGCAGCGGCACCTGCGGCAAATGGGTCGGGGGCGCTGGCGGCCACTGGGAATCTGGTACCTGTGCAATGGGATCAGGTTTACCGGGTCTTCCTGCTACCTGTAACTGCAGTAATAGCGGAACAGGCTGCACAACAACTTAAACCCTAATTTTACAGGATCAGCAGATTGGCAGTACTGGCACAATCATCTTCATGATGACTATGTTATTTACTGCCAATCATTATTTTCTCTCAGACTATGAAAAAAATAATACTTTTCATTGTATTGCTTACCGGTTCTGCGATTGCCTTTTCCCAAAAGAGCTTTCATTTAACGATAGTCCTGGATAGCAGTATCAACTCAAAAAATATAACCTGCCGGTATTATAATGGTGAAAGCGATATAATTGTTAAAGACAGTTTTGTAAACAATTCTCTCGTACTCAGCGATAAATTCTACTCCTTGTATAGTTCCTTTCATATCGAGTACCGCACGGACAATTCTGCTTATTATACAAACGATTTTTTTATCAATGAAAAACCCGCAACAATCTCGTTTCGTTTCCGCCCTGATGATCCGGAAGGTGTATTAAGATACAGTAAACGGGTTAACGCCATACCGGTATACGATACGAATACCAATGCATTATTTAAACAATTAGTGGCATACAGGATAAAAGAAGCGCGGGCCGTTTCCGATTTTTGGCAAAAGCATGGGGGTGAGGCATACGGCAACGATTCGCTTATGCAGTTAAACCGTGAATTGTTTAAATCCCTGAACAAACGCAGTATTTCTTTTTTTAAAAAATACCCTCAAAACTATTTTTCTTTTTGGTACTTCCGGGCAGAAGTGGTTGAAACGTCCGTGACCTTTTTAACAAAAGATATTCCTTACCTTAAGTACCTGGTAGCTTCAATAAAATCAGTGTACCCTAAAAAATACACTGAAAGCCCGGAGGGACAAAGGATCATCAATAAACTCAGTGTGCTTGTTAACCCGCCGAGAGTAAACACCCGGGCCCCTTTATTTATTGCCAGGGATATAAACGGGAAAAACACCCGTTTGTCCGACTATAAAGGCAAATACGTATTACTTGATTTCTGGGCTTCGTGGTGCCTGCCCTGCATGCGTGAAATCCCGTTTATTAAGCAGCTCAGCAATGAGTACCCTTCTG
>DASYLC010000235.1:0-5280 GCA_036009775.1 Chitinophagaceae bacterium | reverse complement strand
GCGGATTGATACAGTTTCACGCGGCGATCGAAAAGAACAACGCTCACAATGAAAACACCTTCAGGAAACAAACGTAGCGTCCGTTGCTCTTTGCGCACGTTGCGGGAAATGTATTTTCTTCCTGTTGACGAAGAAAGAAGGTAAGCTGGAGTAAGGAACGCGGATTGATACAGTTTCACGCGGCGATCGAAAAGAACAACGCTCACAATGAAAACACCTTCAGGAAACAAACGTAGCGTCCGTTGCTCTTTGCGCACGTTGCGGGAAATGTATTTTAAGATTTCACGCAGGCCCTCCTGCATCTGAAGCAAACACTTATTAACTTTACCCGGTGCAACATATTCTATTACTCCACGGTGCCATCGGCGCAAAGGATCAGTTAGACCCACTGGCTGAAAGGTTGAGTTCTGCCTGTACTGTACATACACTGAATTTCACCGGTCATGGAGGAGAGCCTTTTAACGGTGAGAATTTTTCGATCCCGCTATTTGCAGCTGAAGTATTGGATTATCTCCGGGAAAAAAAGATCAGCAGCATCAACATTTTCGGCTACAGCATGGGTGGTTATGTGGCGATGTTCCTGGCAAAGTATCATCCTGCTGTAGTGGGCAGGATCATTACACTGGCCACAAAATTTCACTGGGATGGGTCAATTGCTGCAAGAGAAGTAAAAATGCTGGACGCGGATACTATTGTACAAAAGCTCCCGGTCTTTGCCGAACAACTGGCTAAGCGGCATCACCCAAATGACTGGAAACTTGTTCTCGAAAAAACAAAGGATATGCTGACGGGTTTGGGCATACATAATACACTTCAGCCCGAAGACTATAAGGCGATCACCGCGCCCTGCCTTTTACTATTGGGTGATAAAGACAAAATGATCACGCTGGAAGAGACGCTTACCGTGCAAGATAATCTGCCCAATGGGATCTATTGCTCATTGCCGGGCACTCCTCATCCTATTGAGCAGGTAAACCCGGAGATGCTGGCATCGTTCATCACTGAGTTTGTAAGTGGTTAACCGCTAGGTCGCGAAGCCACGCAAAGAAATCTTAGCGAAACCTTGCGCCCTTGCGCCTTTGCGGTTAAGCCTATATTTGCAACAAACACTATATATGGAACTCGGCGTTGGCATGTTCGGCGATAATCACTACGACAAGGAAGGCAAACCGCAATCTCCCGGGCAGCGGTTAAAAGAACTGGTCGAAGAAATAAAACTGATGGACCAGGTGGGACTGGATTTCTTTGGGATCGGTGAACACCATCGTCCCGACTATGCCGTCTCCACACCGGAGATCATTTTAGCAGCAGCTTCAACAGTTACAAAAAATATCAAACTCGGAAGCGCTGTTTCCGTATTGAGTTCGTCCGACCCGGTAAAGCTCTATCAAAGCTTTGCTACGATCGATCTCCTGTCTGATGGAAGGGCGGAACTCGTTGCCGGCCGTGGTTCTTTCATAGAATCGTTCCCGTTATTTGGTTACAGCCTGGATCATTATGATGAATTGTTTGAAGAGAAACTGGAGCTGCTGTTAAAAATAAATAAGGAGGATCCTGTCAGCTGGAAAGGTGAGTTCAGGGCTGCATTGGATAAACAACAGGTCTTACCCCGTGCGGCAAACGGTCTTGCGATCTGGATCGCGGTGGGTGGAACACCGGAGTCTGTATTGAGAGCAGCCAAACATGGTTTGCCGGTGATCTTTGCTATTATTGGCGGCAACCCGGTGCAGTTTAAACCCCTGTTCAAATATTACAGGGATGCGTACGCACAGCATGGTCACGATATGAATAAATTCCAGGTAGGTGTGCACATGCACGCATTCTTCGGAGAAGACAGTAAGCAGACGGCTGATGAATATTATCCCGTTTATTCGACCCAGATGAACCGCGTCGGCCGCTCCCGTGGCTGGCCTCCGTACACAGCACAGCAATGGGAAGCGGGGAGAGGACCTGATGGACATTTGATCATCGGTAATGCCAGTGAGTCCGTTGATAAGATATTACATATGCACGAACTCTTTGGTCTTACCCGTTTCTCTGCACATATGGATGTGGGCGGACCTTCGCATAGTACGATGATGAAATCGATCGAGATCTTTGGAAACAGGATCGCACCGGAAGTGAGAAAGGCTTTGAAAAGTAAATAAATCAAGTTTACTATGCTTAACCGCTAAGACGCAAAGTCGCGAAGAAACGCTAAGAATTCATTGTGAAACCTTACGTCCTCGTGCCTTCGCGGTTAAACCTTATTTAATTATCTTACGCCCGCTATGCCGATCTACATGGACATACATATCGTTCCGGGTGTAAAAGCAAAGGATGTAGCGGAAGCACACCGTAAGGACCTGTTTCACCAGGAAGAGTTCGGCTGCAAATGCATGACCTACTGGATCGATGAGAAAAGAGATTCCATATTCTGCCTGATCGATGCACCCGATAAGGAGACCGTAAAAGAACTTCATAGCAAGGCGCATGGACTGGTGCCCAATAAGATCATCGAGGTAAGCAGCTCCGTGGTGGAATCTTTCCTGGGCAGGATATTCGATCCCGAAGACGCTATTAGCAGTCCCGACGGATTGAAAATCTTCAGCGATCCGTCCTTTCGAATTTTACTCGTCACCCGCATCAACGATCCCGCGCTTTTACGCCACCAGTTAGGGATGGAGAAAGCCGATGACCTGCTCAGCCGGCACAATGCTTTCGGCCGCCAGCATATTGCGGAACAGGGGGGAACAGAGGTGGAACATGATGGTCCCGGCTTTATCGCCTCGTTTGATTCCGCCGGCAAAGCCATGGTCTGTGCGTTGAATATGCAGAAGGATCTGTCCGTTGCCGAGTCTGCCTTATTGGGTTTTACGATCGGGATCAACGGGGGAGAACCCGTCGGAAGCAGCAATAAACTATTTGGCGATACGATACAGTTTGCCCGTCATCTCTGTGCAGTATGCAAACCTTCGCAGGTAGCCGTAGCATCAAACATAAAAGAGCTGGTGTCAGCCGAACTTTACCAGAAGAACCATAACCGGTTGCTGGACCTTCCGCCGCAGGAAGAAGATTTTCTCCAATCGCTCTTCACCAAACTTGAAGAGCGCTGGCAGGATCCGGATTTTGGCACAGCAGGTTATTGCAAAGCGATGGCGATGAGCCAGTCGCAATTCTACCGGAAGACCACGGCGCTGACCGGCGATTCTTTTAATGCGTTGCTCAAAGATTTCCGGCTGGAAAAAGCCAGGAAGCTGATGAAAAAACAACGCTATTCCATTTCACAGATCACTTTCGATTCCGGCTTCACCAGTCCTTCTTATTTCACCAAGTGTTTCAAAAAGAAATACGGCCTGTTGCCGATGACCTATATCGATCTGCAACATTGATCAGAATTTCCGGTAATGTCTCACCGATAACTACCTGGTTCAATTTCTTCTAAAATCAGGCATTCCTGCTTTCTATACTTCCACATTGCTTTCTGAATGATTTTTACCATTTATTGAACGATTTGTTTTACGTCCATTACCATTCATTGAATGATTTGTTACAGGCTATCGCCTTGTTGTGATGATATCTTTGACCTGTCAATTAACCATTTAAAAAATCGTTTATGAAAAAGACAATTCAAACAATCGCTCTCGTACTTGCCGTCAGCTGTATGAGTTCCCTGTCAGTAACGGCACAAACAACCGGATTAAAAACAAAAACTACAGTCATGAAAACCTACGTAATCGAAAGAGAAATGCCGGGTGTCGGTTCGCTGACCGCGGCGCAATTAAAATCAGCATCGCAGAATTCCTGCAGTGTAATAGCTGAATTAGGACCTGAGATCGAATGGGTGCACAGTTATGTTACCGGTAACAAGATCTTTTGTGTGTACAAAGCGGAGAATGAAGAAGTGATCCGTGAGCACGCTAAAAAAGCAGGGCTTCCCTGCAACAGGATCACTGAGGTGACAACCATCATCAGCCCCGAAACGGCGAAAGCTAATTAAAGGAAACCGGGACCCCTCGTTATGGCAGTGGACATTGGGGAACCCGGAGATTGAGTTTTCCCGGTTTCCCAATTCTTTTTGGTTATAACTTCATGTCATAATACCTGTTGTATGAATGCTGAAAAATTAAAAGGGATACAGGCGCCGTTAAAAGAAAAGTATAAAGCGGATGGCACTGCTGCATTGATCACCCTGTATGCGAAAGGAAAGACAGGCGAGAATATTTCCTGTAAGATCGAAACAGGCAAAGCGATCCATGAAGCGGGTCTTCATCCTGCTACGGGTGGCGACGGGATGTTGCTTTGTTCGGGCGATATGCTGCTGGAAGCACTGGTGGCTTGTGCAGGCGTTACACTGGGCGCGGTGGCAACGGCAATCGGTATCGAAATTGAAGAGGGAGCGATCCATGCAGAAGGTGATCTCGATTTCCGGGGTACCCTGGGCGTTTCCAAAGAAGTTCCGGTGGGTTTCCGGGCTATCCGGCTCTTTTTTACAATACGATCAAACGCAAGCGAAGAACAAATGGCCTCTTTATTAAAACTGACGGAAAGATATTGTGTGGTGTATCAAACTTTGGCGAAAGGAGTACCGGTGGAGATGGTTATTTCCTGAAAGCTTAACTGCAAAGACGCCAGGACGCAAAGTCTCGCAATGAATGCTTAACGCTTCTTCCCGACCTTGCGTCCTCGCGGTCAAACTTTTCCAGTAAACGGTTTTTTTTTGAACTATCACCCGCTACATTTGTTCTCCCTTATTATAAAAACAAACAGACATGAGTAAAGTATGGTTTATCACGGGTTGCTCAACCGGTTTTGGCCGCAACCTGGCGCAGGAAGTTCTTCAGAAAGGCGATAAAGTGGCCGTAACAGCCCGTAATACAAACGATATCAAAGACCTCGTGGCACAATACCCGGATACGGCTGTAGCGATACAGTTAGATGTAACCAAACCGGAACAGGTAAAAGCGGCTGTGCAAAAAGCCGTGGATACATTTAAACGGATCGATGTGCTGGTCAACAATGCCGGTATCGGTTATTTCGGCGCCATCGAAGAAAGCGAGGAAGAAGAAGTGCGCCGCATGTTTGAAATAAATTTCTTCGGACTGGCCGGTGTTACCAATGCGGTGTTGCCACTGATGCGGGCACAGCGGAGCGGGCATATCATCAACATTTCTTCAGTGGGTGGCCTGGTGGCTTTCCCGGGTGTCGGATTTTATAATGCTACTAAATTCGCGGTGACCGGTTATTCCGAAGCATTATCAAAAGAAGTAGGAGCCCTGGGGATCAAAGTGACCGTGGTTG
>DASYLC010000234.1:0-4346 GCA_036009775.1 Chitinophagaceae bacterium | reverse complement strand
GCGATATAACCCAGTGGCTGCCCCACTTTGATAACATCATTGCGGCGGACGATCACTTTGCTTAACCCGGAATACCAGAAATAATAATCCTTGTAGTAGAAGACCACATCCCATTTCCCGTCATCGGTCTGTTCTACATTGGTTACTTTACCGGTGATACAGGCTTTAGCTACCGTATCCGGTTTACTGACCAGCACGATACAAAGATCGGGTTCATCGTAGTGGATCACATTTTTCGGAGGGGGAACAACCATGGCTTCGTTCAGCGGGCATTGCAGCCATACACTATCCTGTTGCTGGGCAAATAATACACCTGGCAGGGATATAAATACCCCGAGCAGGCAAGCCTTCACCATTGTTTTCATCAGAGTCCTTTTATTGATTCAAGAGTACAGAAATACGGAAAGATCAGTTGCGGTGCATACTCAGCTTTTTGGCCATCTCATCTCCCATTCCCTCTGCCGATATACCATAACCATTCACCAGCACTCCTTTTAATCCCTTTGTCGATTCGATCGCATAGACCACCGCTTCATCGGATGGATCGGTATTCCCTTCAAACCGGTAAACCTCCACGATCTCAAAATCATTCACATCAAACTTACCGCTGTGACAAATAATACAATTCTCAGCCAGGTTAAAATCGGTATCAAACCCTCTTTTTTTCAATCCATTCACAGCTTCGGAAACGGTATCGTAGGTTATCATATTGCATTCAAAGTTATCCTTATTTGTTTAAAACCAGGGGTTGAGGAAACCCCTTCACTATAACAATGACCCTCTCATGATAATCCGCCCGGAGCCGGTATAATTTGTGCAAAATAACGGCCCATCTACCCTGTTAAGATGGTGTTTTATACCCGATAAAACAATACCTTTGCCGCCTAAATAAATGCTAAAAAAATGTCTACAGTAACGAAATCCATTGATTTCAGCCTTCCTTACAAAGTGGCTGATATTTCCCTGGCAGAATGGGGCCGGAAAGAAATAAGACTGGCTGAAGCAGAGATGCCCGGCCTGATGTCGATCCGTAAAGAATACGGTCCTTCTCAACCTTTAAAAGGTGCAAGGGTCGCCGGTTGTTTGCATATGACGATCCAGACCGCAGTACTGATCGAAACATTGACTGCACTGGGCGCTGAAGTAAAATGGAGTTCCTGCAATATCTTCTCTACACAGGATCATGCTGCCGCCGCGATCGCTGCTGCCGGTATCGGTGTTTTTGCCTGGAAAGGGCAATCACAGGAAGAAGCTGACTGGTGTATCGAACAAACCCTGTTCTTTGGCAGCAAAGAAAAACCCCTGAACATGATCCTGGATGACGGGGGTGACCTGACCAATATGGTACTGGACACTTATCCTGAACTGGTGCAACATGTAAAAGGAATCTCAGAAGAGACCACTACCGGTGTTCACCGTTTGTATGAAAGAGTGGCAAAAGGTACATTGCCAATGCCTGCTATCAATGTAAATGATTCGGTTACCAAATCGAAATTCGATAATAAATACGGCTGCAAAGAATCACTGGTGGATTCTATCCGTCGTGCGACCGACGTAATGCTGGCTGGTAAGATCGCTGTTGTAGGCGGATACGGTGATGTGGGTAAAGGTTCTGCCGCCTCTTTAGCCGGTGCCGGCTGCCGGGTGATCGTTACCGAGATCGATCCTATCTGTGCCTTACAGGCGGCGATGGACGGATTTGAAGTAAAGAAAATGATCGATGCCGTGAAGGAAGCTGATATCGTTGTTACCGCTTCCGGTTGCCGCGACCTGATCCGTGGAGAACATTTCAAACTGATGAAGGATAAAGTGATCGTTTGTAATATCGGTCACTTCGATATTGAAATTGATATTGCCTGGCTGAATACCAACTACGGCAATACAAAAGATACCATCAAACCACAGGTGGATATTTATAATGTAGACGGACACGATGTGATCATCCTTGCGGAAGGCCGCCTCGTAAACCTGGGTTGTGCTACCGGGCACCCTTCTTTTGTAATGAG
Source organism: Chitinophagaceae bacterium (assembly GCA_036009775.1). Lineage (GTDB taxonomy): Bacteria > Bacteroidota > Bacteroidia > Chitinophagales > Chitinophagaceae > JJ008. Next base: position 2,340 of record DASYLC010000234.1, on the reverse strand, counting down.
TAATTCATTCTCTAACCAAACGCTGGCACAGATCGAACTGTGGCAGAACCATAACAACTACGAGAACAAAGTATATGTACTGCCCAAACACCTGGATGAGAAAGTAGCCCGTTTACACCTTTCAAAGATCGGAGTGGTGCTGGATGAACTGACCGATGCACAGGCCGAATACCTGGGTATCACGAAGGACGGACCGTTCAAAGCGGAACATTACAGGTACTAAGACCTCTTTATAAGAAGAATAAACAAAAGCCTTCCGTTTTAAACGGGAGGTTTTTTATTGTGCTCATTATTTCCGTTTTGTAAAAAAGAGTATGGCCAGTATCAGCGCCGTGAATACCCCGATCAGCAAAAAGATATTCCCGTTGTTCTGGTATCTTGCCATCCTGACCACCATAACTACCAGGAAAAGTATCCCGAGCAGGATACTTCCCGGGCTTACTTTGCCATAACGCTGCTTTATTTCAGGGTCGTTCGAGACCGCAACATAGTTTTGGTCTATCTCCTGCACAGTGAAGCCTTTATCCTGCATATTCCGGTATATCTCCTCCTTGCTGAAACCCGCGTGTACCTACTTTTCAATATCCGCTTTAAGATCCATCTTTATTAATTTGCCGCAATATAGGCCGTAGTCTGAAAAAGCCCTAAAAATGCGATTAAAAATATACTTACCAGGTATGCCATGGACAAACTGGCATTGATCCCTAAAAACCGTACAGCTAAATGACAAATTAAGGATGAGCGGGGTAGGGTACTTGGTCAGACGGAGACCGTCAGACCAAGTACCCGTTATTACGGTGGGAATCTTCGTTGTTCTAGGCAGCCTGGTTATTCGGGAAGCTGAATGATATTGTTGTCACTTTCTGTTGAGGTCCTTTGATCGAAATAAATCCTCCCAGTGCCGCTGCATCAGGTGCCAGGGAATTGACACTAAATGAAAGTGCATAGCCATTATAATTATTTCTCTCCTGGATCTCCACTACCACCACACCATTGTACTTTTCGGCAGTGATATGGATCTCGCCGTTCCGGGAATTGGCAACAACCGTGGCCAGCAGATCGCTCATCACCGTTACCGCTTTCTGCATCGATGTCCCCATCACGATCTCCTGCTTCACATCATTCAACAATTGTGTATTATGACTTTGGGCTGCAGGCCTGTAATTGCTCAGGATGACATTCAATAAGTGTTGTAAGTTGGGAGGGGTTGCCGAACCACCCGGAGTGGGATGAAGTGAAAGTGCCATAGGTATTTGGATTTGGATGTTTTCAAAGGACGGGTCCTGTTCAGACCAGTCATTGACACGATAAACTTACGGCAATGTTGAATACCACTATGTTTTTGTTCCGGCAATTTTCCGGGTTTCAGCTTTTTATTTATAAATCCCTAAGTGTTTAGGCGTAAAATATCTACCTGATAAGTGTTTTTGCCTCGTTGACAAGACAGGTTCCCAGTGTCCGGAGGGTCTCCTGCTCTACCGGGCCGATAGTAAGAGTGGATTCTTTTTTATTATTCCCGGTGAATACGATATGATTGATCTTCTGTGTGATCAGTTTCTGTAGTATGCCCGTGGTTGATGGCGTGTTCTTGAAAATAAAATGGAAAAGTCCCTCACAGTTCATAGTTCCGCCATTCCGGTTACTCATCTTTGTTTTCACCCCTTCAAAAAAAATAGCGGCAATGGAATTATTGTCGAAGCATTTATCCGCTCCTTCAATGGAGAAAAGAAAATCGATCTCTTTACTGTCCGCGTCAATGGTCAGGGAGCCACCGTCGAAATAAATAAACCCGGTGGAAAGTTTTGTCTGTTTGGTATAGGGATCGGTCTCCCGGATCAGCTTACAGGTGTCCTGGGCAGGGAGGCAATTGGCGATCAGTAAAATGCAACAGGCAATGAAAAGTTTCTTCATACAATCGAATTGAGAGCTAAAATAAATATTTATTGAGGACTGGCGGGAAGAAGATTGTTAAAAGGGCCCGGGCGTTGCATGCTGATTTTAACCCTTCCACCCGGTTTAGGCTCGCCCACCCTGCTTTTCCGGGTAGTAACTCAGTTTGAAAGTTCCAAGCCTTTAAGCTTTTTAAACCACGTAGAAGCACAAGTTAACATATCGATCTGTCTGCAACGCTACTTGCCTGTCTGCCCTGGCAAAGAACAGCAGTTCAAATTGCTGAATAAAATCACTCCCGGGAAATTAGCTCTTTGGGTTGATGAACCTACTCTAAACCATGTACCAACCATGTACTATCCATGTGTTCTTAAACGGGGGAATACATGGTTTACACATGGATAGTACATGGATTACACATGGTTGCTATACCTGCAGACAAATTATAGC
>DASYLC010000233.1:0-18756 GCA_036009775.1 Chitinophagaceae bacterium | reverse complement strand
TTTCCAGTTCTGCCTGGCTGCTGTATCCCAAAATGTCGGGATCGGTACATCCACCCCGATCTCCAAATTACATGTTGTTGGCTCTATTGACATGACGCAGTTGGTGATCGATGGGAATATCAACCAATCTGCCACAAGCCCGTTGGTCCGTTTGCGTGATTACCAGGGAAACGACCTGCTCTGGATCCATTCCGATCATAACCGGAATGCGTTTTTTGGATTCAATGCGGGGCTATCGAATAATGCGGTCGCAGGAGGTATCCGTAATACATTTATTGGTAGTCATGCCGGGTCGGCGAACACCCACGGGGAGGAACTCACTGCGGTAGGGTCTTTTGCGCTGGCTGATAATACCACGGGTTCTGCCAACACAGCTGTGGGAAAAGAATCACTTGCTGCAAACACCACGGGCGGATCAAATACAGCGATGGGCTGGAATTCGATGCAAAAAAATATCAGCGGAAGTGAGAACGTCGCCATTGGACTGGCTGCACTCTATACTAATCGTGCAGGCAACCAGGCTGTCGCCATCGGCAACCGGGCAATGGGCAATTTCGACAATACGCTTACACCGTTCATCAACACCAATATCGCAATCGGGTACGAGTCCTTATACGGCCCGCTCCCTTCTTCCGGAAATACAGGCGATAAGAATACAAGCATCGGTTATAAATCAATGACCATAAATACCATCGGCAGCGAAAATACGGCACTTGGTTTTTTTGCACTCAATCAAAATGGGACAGGGAGCGGCAATACGGTCATCGGTAAAGAATCACTGGTAAGCAATACGACCGGGGGTCAGAACAATGCGATGGGCTGGAACTCTATGCATGAGAATGTTGTCGGGGTTGGTAATGTCGCCATTGGACTAAGTGCCCTTTATTTCAATAAGGCGGGGAGTCGTGCTGTGGCAATTGGCAACCAGGCTCTTGCCCACTCGAATAGTACATCCACTCCTTTTATCAACACCAATGTAGCCATCGGGTATGAAGCCATGTCTGGCGCTGATCTTTTTGGTAATAATATCGGGATCGATAATACAGTTGTCGGGTACAATTCACTGAAAAAATATACAAGTGCTTCGAGGAACACGGCATTGGGTACGGAGACACTTTTTGAGAATATAACAGGAGTCGATAATGCTGCGGTGGGATATACCGCTCTTACTGCCAATACAGGCAGTTATAATACAGCTTTTGGATCACAGGCTATGGCCGAGAACACAACAGGTACACAAAATACTGCTTTGGGTATGCAGGCGCTGACAAGACTTGTTACCGGCAGTTTTAATGTAGCCGTGGGTCTTAGTTCACTTTATTCCAATGAAGCAGGCAGTAATGGTACTTCTATTGGCTACCAGGCAATGAGTAATGCAAACAGCACCACCACTCCCTATCTAAACTCTTCCGTTGCCGTTGGATACAGGGCCTTACGCGGACCGGTACCTGCATCCGGGAACACAGGTAATAATAATACAGCCATCGGTTACGAGGTGCTGGTCGATAATACAACTGGTGATAACAACACCGCTACCGGTTTTCGTGCAATGATCGCCAATAGCTCAGGTAGTAGTAATGTGGCGCTTGGCTATGATGCGGGGGGAAGCCAGACCACAGGAAATAACTGCACATTCCTTGGTTTTTCTGCTGAAGGTTCGTTGGGTAATTATACCAATGCGATCGCCATCGGGTATCAATCTTCGGTGGGCGGCAGCAATGAAGTGCGCATCGGAAATTCAGCCATGACAGAAATCGGTGGATTTGAACCCTGGTCTGATGTCAGTGACGGCCGGTATAAAAAGAATATCACGGAGAATGTGGTGGGCCTTGATTTTATCATGCGCCTGCGTCCTGTCACCTATAATATGGCAGTTAATAAACTCGCCGCTTATTTGAAAGAGGATGAATTCAAAGACCGGGATGGTAAAACAATCCATAAAACACCCGATGCGTTCACACAGCAGTCGCGTGATCTGAAAGAACAAAAGCTGTACACCGGGTTTATTGCGCAGGAAGTGGAGATGGCGGCAAAAGATGCAGGCTTCAACTTCAGTGGCGTAAGAGTTCCCCAATCATCAAATGATATTTATGGATTGCGGTATTCAGAGTTCATCATGCCGCTTGTAAAAGCGATGCAGGAGCAGCAAAAAACGATCGAAACATTGCAGCGTACGAACGAAGAATTGCTTCGCCGGATGGAAGCTTTGGAAAAGAAACAAACAAACTAGGTCATGGAGAGGATATGCAAGCGCAGATTTTGGGGGCGACAAAGAAAATGAAAACCGGGACGATGAGGTAGTCCGAAACGCAAAACAGTGCCCCTGAAATGAGGTTTTTTGTTTTGGAACACAGCAGCATAGACTCTATATTTGCAATCCCAAAAGAGATTGCTTTTTTTTGTAAAAGGGGGTTTAGCTCAGTTGGCTAGAGCGTTTGCATGGCATGCAAAAGGTCACCGGTTCGACTCCGGTAACCTCCACCCGATGGAACCCGGAATTTTCCGGGTTTTTTTATTTCTGCCTTTTTGACTTGTATTGAACTATACCTATCTCTTTAACGGGGAAAAATATATAGTGGATTATACTACGCTCGAGGAAATAGAGGAGTTGCTGGACCCGAAGCTATTTTACAGGGCAAACAGGCAGTTCATTATCAATATCGATGCGATACAAACTGTGAAGCCGGTGGAAAATTCCAAACTTATTATACGCCTGAAAGAACCGAACCATAAACTGGAAATAGATATGAGCCGTTTAAAAAGCCCGGAATTCAAGAAATGGATGGACAGGTAGGACCGGGAAGGAATAGTCAGGACTTGAACGGCGAGTCTTAATCTTACTGCAAGGTTTTCAGGCACTTGCGTCACCCAAAAGCCTTGACACAATGTCCAAACCATGAGTGATCCATGTACTATCCATGTGTTAAACATGTATTCTCCCCCTTAGGAATACATGGATAGTACATGGTTGATACATGGATTAGCGTAGGTCGGTCAGTGGGGAAGGAAGCATTTAAAAGACTCAATATTCATGTTTTGAAGGTTGCTGTACCTATTCTTCCGCTATTCCCTGTTTCACCCTCACCGCTTAACTGAAAGGAAGCAGACAGCAGTTATATGCCTATTCATTTGACCAACCGGAAACCAATTGTAGCCAGCAAGACGCTGAAGCATTTTGAGGACATGCTGGAAGGTTTCAATTTTATCCGTACGCATAATCACACCTGGTCAATCCACGTTTCATCACCCATATCACCAACGACAACGAATTTGTATTGCTGAGCGATGGTACAAAACTTGAAGTTTCCCGCCGTAAAAAAGAAGAAGTATTGCAACAATTAAAACTGCGTTGATGGCTTGGGTCCTGAGGAACCTGGTTCAGAACCGTACTTTTTTCACGTCATCGTTCGCTGTGTTCATCGTCGTTAAACTTTTCAGAGTTCCCGTTCTCTGTGTTCATCACCGATAAACTTTTAATAGTTCCCGCACGCTAAACGATTTTGTATCTCACACCTGCGGGATGTTTCTTTGTTGCATCATCAATCATTAACAATTAAAACTTATCGATCATGAAATTTTCAACAGTAATGCTTGGCACAGCAGTAACGGCCCTCACCTTTTTCTCCTGCAGTAAGGACAAGATCATGGCGCCACCGATAGTAACAACTCCCTCCATCAGTCAGCCCGTAGCAGTCATAAAATTCAATGGCGATGCTATAGACAGCACCGGGAAAATATCGATCAATGGGGCCTGGGGTATTCCCACTTACACCACTGATCACAAAGGCAACCCTAACGGGGCCATGATCTTTGATGGTTCAGACAAGATCCAGTATTATGACCTGGCATTGAAAGGGCAATCGATTACGATGGCCGCCTGGGTAAAAATTCCAGGACCAAGCCTGGGTGCGCAACATTTTGTATTTGCTATGGACGCGGTCAAAGGGGGTGTTACGTTGTACCAGGCGGATATGTCATTCGGATCGTCCGTTTCTGTTTCGGGAACGAATAGCGTTACGAGCGATAACAACATTAGCGCAGGCTGGCATCATATTGCTTCCACTTATGATGGAACGAATATCCGTCTGTATATAGATGGTCAATTAACGGCAACAAAGAATCACGTGGGTTCTATCGGGGATGAAAAAAGAGGGCTTGTCATTGGAGGGGCTTCCAACTATTTCTGGATAGGAACTATCGATGAGTTGCGTATCTATGATACTGTACTCACAAAAGAACAGGTTGACCAGGTGATGGCTTTATAAAATAATCAGGAACGGAGGATTTCAAAAGCTGTCTTCGGGCGGCTTTCCTTTTGCTAAACGGTACTGACCGTTTACTATCCGGATGCTGTTAACCTTATTCTCCGGTTGTTTCTTTGCTGCACCTTATCTTAAAAATTACAATATGCAACTTTTAGTAACACTTGTGTTCATCATTGCCGGTACGATCTGGGCCGGTTTCCTGCTAGCCGCTTTATTCGGGAAACTGTTCCTTTCCCTTTTCCCCGCCCGCCGGGTCAGTAAAAAATGGCCGGCCAATGGAGTAGAAGCGGAAGCCATAATATTAAAAATGGAGCGTACAGGTTTGTATATAAATAAATTACCACAAATAAGATTGCAGATGCAAGTGAGGCCTGATAAGGGAAGAAATTTCCTGATCGATATTGATACGGTAACACCGCCGGCCGTAAAAGCAGGCGGAGTCGTGCGGGTAAAATACAACCCGCGTAATTACAAAGAACTTTTACTGGTGAATGTGGCATAACCGTTCCCTGTACAATTCCTCCCGCTGGCTGGATGGATTTGTGCCGGGGAAATTGAATTTGTTCCTTCGTGCCCGGTCAGAAACCCTGTCTGCCGCAGGCAGGCTTAACCATTAAACTTATTGTATGAAAATAAAATTCTCCATTTTAGCGATCGCTGCCGGTCTTTTCCTGTCCGGGTATAAAGCGAATGTAACTGACGATCCCCCAATGACGGTAGCAAAAAAATTGGTCCGGACCAGTATCGGGAAGGATCAGTCGATCAGTTTCAATACAGATGGCACACTCCAAATGATCAGCTGGATACAGGCTGGCAGTCTTTGTGAGAAGTTATTTTCTTATAGTCCAGCTAAGATCAGTTATACGTTAACGATAGATGGTGAAAAGAAAGAAGATGGTGAATATAAGCTTGCAGGCGGAAGGGTTGTAACGCTTGACTGGCTTAGTTTTGATGATCCCGGAAAACCGTCGGCACACTATCTTGAATTGTTCACGTATAACGCAGAAGGGCTGCTGCAGAAACATAGTTTCAACAGTTCCTGGTCTGAATATGTTTATGATGACGATCAAAACCTGGCCCGGGCATCGCATTTTAATTCGCAGGGGCAACCCACTACTATCGTGGAATATAAGTACACTTCGATAAAGGACCTGTTCCCGGCAATCAATTATTTTAATAAGGATGGCAGCGGTTTCTTCCTGCCTGCATTCTCAAAATATCTTCCGTCTTCCAAAAAAGTTACCAAAGTATCTACCGGGGTTGTGACATTAAAAGGAAAGTTCAGTTATGAGTTGGACGCCGATGGCTATGTACTGGCCGGCAGGTGGGATGCGCTTTCAGCAGGTGATCCAGACCTGGAATGGACAAATCGTTTTCAATAAGGTGAAGCTTCTTTGACAGAGCTGTCTGCGGGACAGCTTTTTTTTGTCCTGCCGTTTGTTGAACGGGATGTTACGTTGGCTGTTTGGATTTGTAAAAGGCCAGGCGGTTGTTTCTTTAATAAATTATACCTTTCCGAACCAATTCCGCCCGGGGTTGTTTCTTATTATAATGGTGTTTTATGGGAATCTGGAAACAAATAGCTGAATACCTCTACCTGAAGAAAAAGGACCCGAACCGTCCAAAAGACAAATGGATCGGTTATATGCACGGCATCAACCGCATCAGCATTTTTGTGTTTCTCCTCTGTCTTCTTATCCTGCTAATTAAATTGCTGAGCTGAGAAATTGTGTGATGGAAAGGGCTGCTTTGGCGGAAGCATTCCCGCCCGTATTCAACAATTGTCGTAACTGCTCATAGTCTTTTTGCAGTTGCTCTTTTTTGGACGGATCATTTAATAATGCTTCCAGCTCCTTTTTCAGATTCTCCACGGTAAGCTGATCCTGTATCAGTTCTTTTACCACCAGTTTATCCATGATCAGGTTGACCAGGGAAATATATTTTACTTTCACCAGCCGCCGGCCGATCTGGTAACTCAGCCAGGAACCTTTGTAGCAAACTACTTCGGGTACTTCAAAAAGGGCGGTCTCCAGGGTAGCAGTACCCGATGTAACGAGCGCCGCTTTGGATTGCAGCAACAGGTCATAGGTCTTATTGCTTACAAAAGAAACATTGGAATAGGGTTTCAGCAATTCATTATAAAAATCCTCGTCCAGTCCCGGCGCCTTGGCAACAATGAACTGGTATTCCTGGAATGACTTACTTACTTCCAGCATGATCGGAAGTTTTTTCAATATCTCCTGTTTACGGCTCCCGGGTAACAAAGCGACTATTGGTTTACCGGAAAACTTCAGACTTCGGTCTTCGGACTTCCGGCTTTCTATCACTTCGATCAGCGGGTGCCCCACGTATTCCACTTCCCAATCCCATTTATTTTTGTAATAGTCTTTTTCAAAAGGCAGTATCACCAGCATTTTGTCAATGCATCGTTTCATCATTTTCACTCTTCCTTCTTTCCAGGCCCATACTTGTGGGGATATATAATAAATGATCCGGAGCCCTTGTTGTTTGGCCCATTTGGCGATACGAAGATTGAAACCGGGGTAATCGATCAGTATGATCGCATCAGGTCTATATTGCAAGATGTCTTCTTTGCAAAAACGCAGGTTCCTGAAAATGGTACGCAGGTTCATCAGCACTTCGGCAAATCCCATGAAAGCGAGTTCCCGGTAGTGTTTGACCAGGGTTCCGCCGGCTTCCTGCATTTTATCACCTCCCCAGCAACGGATATCAGCCGCCGCATCGTTCTTTTTTAATGCGGTGATAAGATTGGAACCATGAAGGTCACCTGAAGCTTCCCCGGCGATGATATAGTATTTCATGGCTAGTGGGGTTTAGCGATAGCCCCGGGTTTTAACCCGGGGAAAAGATGAACAGGATTACAGAACGCTGAACGAAGCGTCGCAACAGGCGATGATAGTAGTGCTGTCGCTGGCCTCCTCATTTCCTTTAATTAAAAAGTTTCATTACCAAAATACCAATGCCATAAAATAAGGTCACGATAAAGATCCCCTTAAAGGTCCGCACCTTATCAAAATGTACATAGATCGCAAATAACAAGGCATTCGCCAGCAACGAGAAAGTACCCACATTGGTGATCACTTTATTGTCGTGGATGAAATAGTCGAGGAATGTTTTGAAATTCATCCATGGAAATTTGACACGGTATACGATGACCAGCCCGATGATAGGACCGACCAGGCCGAGTATCAATCCCAATTTGAGATTATCTTTTGTTAAGAACATTATTGAATGGGTTTATGTTCAGGTGGTTTATTTCCAGTCTTTCTCCAGTTTGGCTTTAAGAACGTAATTCGTCAGGTCAAATTGCACGGGCACCACACTTACATAATTATTCGCAAGCGCCCATACATCCGTGTCCTTGCCTTTGTCAAAGTTCACAAATTCTCCTGTGAGCCAGTAATAGTGGCGGCCATGCGGATCATTGCGTTCGATAAAATCCTCTTCGTATTTCGCATAGGCCTGTTTGCAGATCTTGAATCCTTTCAATAGCTCGGGAGCAACGGCCGGGATATTTACATTCAACACCGTATGTTTTTCCAGTTTGGTGGAAAGCATTTTCTCCACGATCAACCGGACATATTTTCTTGCCCCCGTGAAATCCGCATCGATGCGGTAGTCGAGCAGGGAGAAACCGGCGGATGGAATACTTTCGATCGCTGCTTCTACGGCTGCCGACATGGTGCCGGAATAAATGACATTGATACTGTGGTTGGCGCCATGGTTGATCCCGCTGAGACAGAGATCGGGTTTGCGGTGCAATACTTTGTCGACCGCCAGTTTTACACAATCGACCGGTGTGCCGGTGCAGGACCATGTCTCTACATTATCGATAGAATGTATCTTATGAAGCCGGAGCGGCTGACCGATGGTGATCGCATGTCCCATTCCTGATTGTGGCTTATCGGGTGCCACCACAACGATCTTTCCAAGATCTTTGACAGCTTCAACCAGGTTTTGAATACCGGGAGCCGTAACGCCGTCGTCATTGGTGATCAGGATAACAGGTCTGTCTTTTCCGGAAACTTTAGCCTTGGGTTTAGTGGGAGCGGGGCCTTTTTTAGGAACTGGTTTTATCTTTTTTGCCATACAGTCGCAAAAATCCTTGTTTTTTGGCTGTTCACCAAAAGGGAAGAGAAAAATAACAGATTAACCGCAGAGACGGGAGAGGCGCTTGCGTCTCCATAATTGTTTGATCATGCTTGTATTTATCTGTGTTCATTCGTGTTCGTCTGCGGCTAAAACATTTGTGGTTAAAAAGTTTTTAAATTCTAAAATAATTAGTATTTTGCGCTAATTAAATTAGTTAGTATGGCGATCTCCAATCAAAATCTGAAGTATCTCCGCAAGCTTCGTGGCTGGACCCAGGAAGAATTTGCCAATAAGCTTCGTATCAAACGTTCCCTATTGGGTGCTTATGAAGAAGAAAGGGCCGAACCGCGGATCGATGTGCTGGAAGTGGTCTGTGATATTTTCAAACTGACCCTGGATGATATCCTTCGCAAGGATCTCAGCGATAATAAAGGGAATTATCTTGCTAAAAGAAGAGCTATGAAACTGGCGGGTGGCCGGCCCGATATCCCTTTTGTTCCTGTAAAAGCGGCCGCAGGTTATTTAGCAGGATATGCCGATCCTGAATTCGTCGACGAACTCAATACCTTCACATTACCCATGCTTACCGGTGGTAATTACCGGGCCTTTGAAATAATCGGCGATTCCATGTTGCCAACGCCCAGCGGTTCTGTGATCGTTGGAGAAAAAGTGGAGAGCCTGGATGATGTAAAAAATAATGTAGCCTGTATCGTAGTATCCCGTAATGAAGGAGTGGTATATAAAAGAGTACAGAAGAACGGGCGGCAAAAAAATAAACTCACACTGGTAAGTGATAACCCTTCTTTTCATCCTTATACCGTGAATTCCGAAGAGATACTGGAAATGTGGCAGGCACAGATGGTAATTTCCCGTGCCAATACCCAGCAACGCTGGGATATGAGCCAGCTGAGCAATATTGTTTCAGATCTGCAGGAACAGGTTACTTCGATCAAAAAACGAATGAATTAATCTGTTTATCAGGCTTTTGCGGATTTGTGCGTTTTCCTGCGGCAGCCTTCATGCCTTGGCATTTGTCTATTATATTTGCAGACTGCTAACGACATGATGCTGAGAAAACTGATTTGTTTACCCCTGTTACTGGTTTGTACTTTTCTTTACTCACAGGAAAGATCATTACTGGCAACTAAAGCTGCGCAGGCTCCCAAAATTGACGGGAACCTGGATGATGCAGCCTGGTCAGGCGCTCCCCTTGCAGAAGACTTTGTTCAGAACTATCCTGCCGTCGGTCAGCCCGCTTCCCGGAAAACAGTTATCAGGATGATCTATGATAATACCGCGATTTATATCGGTGCCTATCTCTATGATGATCCTTCCCTGGTCCGGAAACAGATCACAGCCCGCGATGCGGAACAACTAAAGGACTGCGACTATTTCTCTGTTTTCATCGATACCTATAATGATAACCAGAACGGTTTCCAGTTCGTCGTTACATCCGCTAACGTGCAGTCCGATGCAAAGATGGGTCCCAATCTCGGAGGCGGGTTTGGTGAGTATGGTGATAAAACATGGGACGCCGTCTGGGAGAGTAACGTACAGATGCAAAGCGATGGATGGACGGTGGAGATGAAGATCCCCTATATCTCTTTACGGTTCGCAAAAAAAGACCTGCAGGACTGGGGTATCCAGTTCCTGCGCCAGATCCGGAGAACCAATGAGAGTTGCTTCTGGAACCCTGTAAAACCGGAAGTAAATGGTTTTGTTAACCAGTTTGGCAATTATACAGGATTGAAAGACCTGCAACCACCGCTACGTCTTAGTTTCTCACCTTATATATCGACAGGTTACCGCAGTGCACCGCAAAGCAATAAATTCTCCAATAGCTGGTTGGGTAGCGGGGGTATGGACCTGAAGTATGGGGTGAATGAAAGCTTTACACTGGATGCGACACTGATACCTGACTTCGGACAGGTTGTCTCAGATAATGTGATCAATAATCTTTCACCTTATGAAGTGAAGTTCCAGGAGAACCGGCAATTCTTTACCGAAGGCACAGAGATATTCAACAAAGCCGGTTTATTTTATTCCCGGAGAGTAGGGAGTACGCCGGGCGGTTATTATGGTGTACGGAATTTTGTCAATGGCAACCCGGATTGGGAGATCGTTAAGAATCCTTCCACGACCCAGTTGTACAATGCCACTAAATTTTCCGGGCGGAATAACAATAAACTGGGCGTCGGTATCTTTAATGCGATCGCTGCGCCGATGGATGCAAAGATCCATAACACGGTAAGCGGGAAAGATTCGGTGATCCGCACATCACAGCTCAGTAACTATAATATTTTTGTATTGGACCAGGCACTGCGCGGCCGGTCGTATATTACGCTGACCAATGCCAGTGTGATACGAAGTGGGGCTGATCGTGATGCCAATGTAACGGCTTTTGATATCGCTTTATATAATGAAAAAAATACCCACGCATTTAACGGAACGGCCCGCTACAGCAGGATATGGTCGGCCAACCCCTATGATGGGTTTAATACAACACTGAAATTTGGCAAGGTAAGTGGCAACTGGAGATATTATGCGATGGGGAATGTTGAATCGAAGAATTATGATCCGAACGATCTCGGGATATTGCAGTCTGCCAACGAGATCACGTACCGGGCGAATGTGAGCTATAACCATTTTACGCCTACCAAAAACCTGATCCAGTATAGCTACACCCTGGATCAGCGGTTACAATATACCTACAAGCCCTATGATTTTAACCGGTACGATATTACAGCTTCAGCTTTCTGGATCTTTAAGAATTTCTGGGATGTTTCCTCAAATTTTCAATTAACACCGTTTACGGTGCATGATTATTTTGAATTGAGAACCGATGGCCGTTATCTGAACCTCCCACTCAATTATTATTTCGATATCGGGGGCAGCACCGACAGCCGGAAGAAGCTATATGTACGTTTTAACGGGGTCTTTGCCCGCGCCCCGAAATTTGATAACAACTACTACGGCGGGGGCCTGGGCTTTCGTTACCGGTTCAGCAATAAATTCACACTGGACATACAATCGGATGGACATAAGGAAAGCAATAACCTGGGTTATGCATTCGCCAGGGAACTCAATGGTGAACCGATCGCAGGATTCAGGGATGTAAAGGAATTTGTGAATGTCTTATCGGGGATCTACAATTTTACATCGCGGCTTAACCTGACGCTCCGTGTCAGGCATTACTGGAATGAAGTGAAATACCGCAGTTATCATACTGTTGACAGTAAAGGCGATCTGCTTGCCAGGCCTTTTATTCCCAATTGGGATGACAACGTGAATATCTTCAATACCGATGCTTTTGTTACCTGGGATTTTCGTCCGGGGAGCCGCATGATCATTGGATACAAGAACTGGCTGGGAGATGAAGAGTATGTTTCCGTTGGATCAGGGAAGAACAGTTATCTGCATAACCTTGGTGAGGTCTTTGACCTGCGTCATGGGAATGAACTTACGGTTCGCTTTGTCTATTTCCTGGATTATAACCAGCTCCGCAAGAAAAGATAGGATAATCGCCTGAATTGTTCGCAAAGACGCAAGTGATAATACATAAGTCGCTACGACCCATTGCGTCCTGGCGTGAAGCCTTTCAAATCGGCTGTCAGGGCAGCTGCATAATGGAATTCTCCACCACTGCAAAGACCGTCTCACCTTTTATGGGTTTTACTTTGAAGGTGCCGGTAAAACGGCTGAATGCAGGTAACACACAGAAGTCCTTTGCAAAATAGAAACAGGGGAAAGAAAGCGATTGACGGCCCTGCCCTTTCATGCTGATCCCGGGGTGCATGTGACCGGTGAATGCATACAGCTCTTTATGCGCGGGCCCGAGTTGAGAATGATGTTTCAGATCATGCAGGAAAAGAAAAGGGCCTGCCTGGAGTTGTTTGGCCGAAACGGTGATACTCGCTTCTTTATACCAGCTGTCATCCAGGATATCATGGTTGCCTTTTACAAGATCGATATGCAATAAAGAAAAATCTTTCCGCCACTTAATGAAGAGGTCCAGTTCCTTATTCAGGCTGCTGTGTGTAAGATCACCCGCGATGATCAGCCGATCCACCTTGAAGAGATATAGCTGCGAAATGAGGCGTTGCAGATCGGCCTTATAAACATTTTGCGGTATAGCAATGCCTGCTTTCCGGAAATGACCGCTTTTGCCGAGATGCATATCCGCAACGATCAGTGTGTTTTCTTCTTCCCAGAAAATACAACGTTCAGGTGAGACCCACAAGGTTTGGTTGTGGATGATATGGGGAACAGGATTTTTCATACAGGATCACAAATCTAAACTATCGGCCGGGGGCTTCCAATTGCTGCTGCATCTTTTTTACACGATCTTCGAGCTTTTCTGATGAAAGATCCTCCCGCATACTGTCGACCTTGATCGGGAAACAGAAAGGGGTAAGCCTTTGCGGGAAAGTGATGATAATTTTAGACCGTTGTATCCTTTCCAGCATATCCCTTAACCTGACCTCTTCCATTTGCTGGTCCAGCACTTCCTGGTAAGCCTGGCGGAGCAGGAGATTTTTCGGGTCATATTCAGTGAAGACACTAAAGAGGAGAGAGGCGGAGGATTGGAGATGCCTGGCTTTCTTTTTTTCTCCCGGCATTCCCTGGAAGATCAGCCCGCCGATCACGGCGATATCCCTGAATTTTCTCCGGGCCATCTCGGTGCTGTTCACGCTCCGCTGGATATCGTTCAACAGGTCATCGGGAGAGAATAATTCATATACATTGCTGTCATCGACCGGTACCGGCTGATCGCTCAGTAATTCAAAGCCGTAGTCGTTCATCGCAAAGGAAAAAGTGATCGGGGTGATCCGGCTGATCCGGTAGGCGAGTATGGCTGCCATGGCCTCATGCACCAGTCTTCCTTCAAAGGGATAGACAAAAAGATGGAAACCGTCTTTTGTTTCGATCTGCTCGATCAGTAATTCATTTTGTTTGGGTATATGGGAGATTTCTTCCTGCAATTGGAACAGGGGTTGCAGAACAGCCAGTTCTTTTTCACCGTCCTGCCAGCTGCCATCGCCGCATTTATCCAGCTGTTCCCTTAGTTTTTTCCCGAGGTTGGCGCTCAATGGCATTCTTCCGCCATCCCAGCTGGGGATGATGGATTTTTTGGAATTAGATTTTTTTACCAGCGCTGTCATATCCTTTATCATTACAAACTCCAGGTTTCTCCCGGCGAGGGTGAATACATCACCCGGGTCCAGCCGCGATATAAAATATTCTTCGATCACCCCCACGTACCCACCGCTCAGGAATTTTACTTTCATCATCGATGCGCTGACGATGGTGCCGATATGCATCCGGTGCCGCATGGCTACTTTGCGGCTGTTGATCTTATAGAGACCGTTCTCAATATCCACTTTCCTGAAATCATCATACTGGTGCATGGCATTACCGCCTTCGGTGATAAAATGCAGTAGCCAGGACCACTCATCACGACTGAGATCGCGGTAACAATGGGTCGAAATAATTTCTTCATAGGTTTCATCCGGGAAAAAGCCATCGGAGATCGCAATGGTATTCAGGTACTGGAGCAGCACATCATAACAAAGCATCATGGGTGGACGACTTTCAATAAGATCCTCCGCCATCGCGGATTTAAGCGCAGCCGCTTCCAGTAATTCCAGCGAATGAGTGGGAAGAAACCAGATCCTGCTCACTGCATCCGGGCTATGACCGCTTCTGCCGGCTCTTTGTAAAAAACGGGCTACGCCTTTCGGCGATCCAACCTGTATCACCATCTCGACAGGACGGAAATCCACACCGAGATCAAGACTGGCTGTACACACCACGGCTTTCAGGTTGCCGGAATGCAGGTTGTCTTCGATCCATAGTCTCAGTTCCATGTCAATAGATCCATGATGAAGAGCGATCGAACCTGCAATATCCGGGTAGACGTCGAGTAATTTCTGGTACCACATTTCACTCATACCTCTTGTGTTGATAAAGATGAGCGTGGTATGACTTTTTTCAATAATGGGAATTAATTTATGCGCCAGTTTAATACCCAGGTGACCCGCCCAGGGATATTTTTCTATTTCGTCAGGTATAATGGATTCAACTTCTATTTTTTTAGAAACCTGCGCCCGGATAATAGTCCCTTTTTTTCTCAATGGCGACAGTAATACTTCTTTGGCTTCTTCCAGGTTGCCGATCGTGGCTGAAATGCCCCAGATGGACAATGGGCAATGGGCAATAGGCAATTGGTTTTCGACTTTTGACGGTTCTTTGCCTTTTGTCAGTTGCTTATTGTCAATTGCTAATTGCGTATTTTGCAAAGCAGCAATTCTTGAAATGGCGAGTTCCACTTGCACCCCCCGTTTGGATCCCAGCAGTTCATGCCATTCATCCACCGCGATTATTTTCAGCGTTTGAAAAATAGCAGGATATCCCTTTTGTGCCAGCAATAAATGGAGACTCTCGGGTGTGATGATCAGCACTTCCGGCATATGTCTTTTCTGCCGCGCTCTTTCGGCGGGAGGGGTATCACCGTTCCGGAGGGCCACTTCCCATTTCATCCCGAGTTCCGTGATCACTTCTTCCATGGCACGCCCGATATCTTTGGCCAATGCTCTGAGAGGAGTGATCCATATCAATTGTAAACCGTTGTTCTTTGCTAATTGATAATTTTCGGGATGCTGGTTAATGAAATCAATGACAGCGCCCAAAAAGACAGAATAGGTTTTACCACAGCCGGTCGGGGCATTGACCAGGCCACTTTCCCTGTTGATGATCTGTTCCCAGGTCTGTTGCTGGAATAAAAAAGGACGCCGTTTATTTGCAGCCAGCCAGTTGTTGATCGCGATAAATCCTTTTGTTTCTTCCAGCTTCATTTTCCAAAAACCTCCAGCATATTTTTCAGGTCGTCCAGTGTATTTATTTCTTCGGCTTTTTTATCCCGCCGCCACCGGCTGATACGGGGAAAGCGTAAAGCTACGCCGGATTTATGACGCTTGCTGGCCGCGATCCCTTCAAAAGCGATCTCGAAGACGAGTTCGGGTTTTACGGTCCTGACAGGGCCAAATTTTTCCAATGAATTATTTTTGACAAAATGATCCACTTGCGCAAATTCCTTATCAGTAAGACCAGAATAAGCCTTTGCGAAGCTCACCAGCTTATCTCCATCCCTGACTGCAAAAGTATAATCTGTATATAAATTGCTTCGACGGCCATGACCTTTCTGCGCATAGATCATCACCGCATCGATCACCAGCGGGTCGATCTTCCATTTCCACCAGTCACCTACCTTGCGCCCAACCTGGTATGTAGAAGATTTTCTTTTTAGCATCAGCCCTTCTGCACCATTATCTCTCGACTGTGTTCTTATTTGGGTGAGCTCATCCCAGGAAGAAAAAGGGATCAAACCGGAAAGGAGCAGAGCGGGATGATCCATTTGTTTGACGATCATCTCCAGTAGTTCTCTCCGTTCCGATAGGGACTTTTGACGGACATCATTCCCTTCGTATTCTAGGATATCGTATGCAAAGAAGGAAACAGGTACTTCCTGCAGGTTTTTCTTCGTGATATTCTTACGGCCGATACGTGTCTGCAGCAATGCAAAGGGTAGTGGACGACCATCGATGCTGGGAATGATCTCTCCGTCCAGCACGATACCATTCGGTAAACGTTCTGTCAACGAATGATATTCAGGGAATTTAGCGGTCATCAGTTCTTCTCCGCGGCTCCAGGTAAATAACTCGTCATTTCGCCGGATCAGTTGTCCGCGGATCCCATCCCATTTCCATTCAGCCTGCCAGTCTTCCTCATTTCCCAGATCATGCACGTCACCGTTCAATGCATAAGCCAGGTAAAAAGGATAAGGTTTGGAATGATCGGTAGTGATACCCTCTTTATTCATCAATTCATCAAAAGAAATTATGGCCGGGTCCCAATTACCACTGATGCGATGGGCAATGATACCCGGTTCCAGCTCCACCGTTTTGGCCAATGCGTTCACGATCATTTTCTGCGAAACACCGATCCTGAAATTACCGGTCAGCAGTTTATTGAAAACAAAACGCTCATCCTTATTCATCTGCCTCCAGCTGGAGGTGACAAATTCTCTTTTCTGCTCTTCTTCTTTTTTCTCAATATCTATCAGCTTGCTGATGAACCAGGATAAGGAATGGTTGTCCTGGCTTTCTTCCTCCGGTTCCGGTAACATCAGGGCAATACTCTCTGCCAGATCACCGACGGTGTGATAGGCTTCTTCAAATAACCATTCCGGGAGACCGGTTACTTCACGGCACCATAGTTTGAGCAGGGCGGAATTCACGATGCGCCTCGGTCTCCGTCCGCTAAACAGCGCAATGACCCAAACCTTATCTGCATCATTCGCTGTCGCAAAATAGGTGGATAGCAGCTCCAGCTTTTCATTTGTCTTCGTGCTGGTGCCCAGGGCCGTTATCATTTCAGCAAAAGCTTTCATGGTTCGTCTTCTCCTGTATTTTTTACCGGGGACGCTTCCGTGTCAGGTATCTTTTCATCATCTTCTGTCCCGTATTCCGTTTTTACTTCTGCAGCTTCAATGCCATTCTCCGACAGGTAACGGCTGAAGGCGGATTGAAATCCATGTGTTACAAAAACCTTTGTGGCACCGGTGGCTTTAACAGCTTCCAGCAACCCTTTCCAGTCGGCATGATCGCTGAGTGCAAAACCGGCATCGGCATTTCTTCTCCGTACATTTCCTCTTACCTGCATCCAGCCACTGCATATGCCCACACTATACGGAGTAAAACGTTTCATCCACGGAGTACCATCAGCACTTGGCGGAGCAATGATCACAGCGTTTTTATACTGTTCTTTCGGAATTTCATGCGTCACTCTTTTTACAGCCGGCAATTCCATCCCCGAAGCAAGCAAAGCCTGGTGCACATTCCACACAGCACCGTGTACAAAGATGTTATCCGTTATCCCGGCAATGCATTGCAATACACGTTGCGCTTTTCCAAGACTATAGGCCGTGATAACGGATGTTTTTCCTTTTGACTGGTTCTTTATGATCCAATGCTGTATATCAGAAAAGATCGTTTCCTTTTTTTTCCAGTTATAAACAGGCAATCCAAAAGTCGATTCTGTAATGAATGTGTGACACAGTACCGGTTCGAATGCCCCGCTAATGCCGTCGTCTTCGGTCTTGTAATCGCCGCTGACAACCCAAATCTCCCCTTTGTATTCGATACGAACCTGCGATGAACCAATAATATGTCCGGCAGGATGGAGGGAGATTTTTACCCCATTCTGTGTAAGTGCTTTGTTCCATTCAACACTATCGGCACTGATGTTTTCGCCAAGCCGTAGTTTCAGTATAGGCAATGTTGCAGGATGGCAGAGGTAGTGCTCACTTCCCGGACGTGCATGATCGCTATGGGCATGGGTGATGACAGCCCGCGGCACGGGTTTCCATGGGTCTATATAAAAATCACCCGCACGGCAATACAAACCTTTATTGGTAAATTCAATTAATGGCATACTGGAAAAAAATTAAGAAAATAGTATGCCTGAAATAAGGAGCGCTAAACAGGGGAATGATCAATAAACTCCTTTGATGATCCCATCCTGCCATTTCAGGAAATAGAGTTTTTTATTCTCAAAATAATCCAGGCTCATGCTCTGCTTGTTCAGCACGGGCTGGATATCGTAGTCCGTGAAGACCTTGTTGAGTTTACTGCTGAGGTTAGAAGACAGATCATTACCATATTGCAGTAATAATTTGGCATATTTCCAGGTGACCTCATAACCCCGGAAGACCATATCGCTGGGACGGGCGAACATGATCTTATTAAAATAATTCGTGATCGACAGGCTGATCTTATCTGTCTTGGTGCTGTAAAAAGGAGTACTGTAAACGATATCGATCCCTTTAAATTCCGGTTTGGTGAAGGAGATATTATCCCAGGTCGGCATTCCCATCGCGGTCGCCATGTATTTTTGTTTTTTGAGCAGGGCCAGTTGCTGCACCATTCTTTTTCCGAAATTCTCATCCAGGCTTCCGGCAATACAGAGTGTTTGTTCCGTAGTGTCAAGATGTGCTTTCAGCTGGTTGACAGTAAAGCTGTCCGGTAATTCTACATACTTCATTTTCACCGGTATGGCTATCGTACTTTTCCCGAAATCGTCGAAATACATTTTGATGCGGTCTTCCAGGTCTCCTTTTTTCCGGAAAACAACAATATTATCAAGTGAATAATATTTCTGAATATGACGATAGATCCCTTCGCACTGGGTGCGGAGAGTGGGGTTCAATACCACGTAAAAAGGGTTAGCGGCAGCACTGGCATCATTGGGCAGGTTCACATTGATAACAGGAATATTTTTTTTCAAACCGGCTTCGGCAAATAATTTCACCTCCTTGCTG
>DASYLC010000232.1:0-13076 GCA_036009775.1 Chitinophagaceae bacterium | reverse complement strand
AGGATGGTCCTTATAGCCCGCGGTTTTGGGCATCCCCTCGCCTGAATCAAATCCGAGCACATTTATTTTCACCCCCACTGCATTTTCGACTTTAGTTGCATACAGTGCCATGGCCATCAGGCCTCTTCCGTTCGCGACACCAAATTCGATAACGGTGATCTCTTTTATACCCAATGCTTTGGCTCTTACCGCTCCTTCATATACTCCAAAGGCATAGTGTGCCAGCCTGTAATTGTCGTATTTGATCCGCGACCTTACGCCTCCGAAAAGAAATGACATGGAGCAGAGAAAATCCAGGTGTAAAGGATAGGACAGTCTTGACCTGATCAGGTTAAGCAGGTAGCCAAATTTTGAAAACATTCTAAAGGATTATAATTGATTTTTAATAATTGCTATCAGCGCCCGGTATAATTATGCGGAGTTATTCGCTTCAACTCTTTCTTAAGAGCTTCATTTATTTTAAGCCTGTCGATAAACCCGTGAATGGCTTTTTTATCTATTTGCCGGTTCCCTCTTGTGAGATCCTTCAGTGCTTCATAAGGATTCGGGAATTTTTCTCTTCTCAAAACTGTTTGAATGGCTTCTGCTACCACGGCCCAGTTATTATCGAGGTCATCGTATAATTTCTGGTCGTTGACGATCAGTTTTCCCAATCCTTTTTCGATCGAACGCAACGCGATCAGGGTATGCGCAAAAGGAACGCCTATATTGCGTAATACCGTTGAGTCGGTTAGGTCCCGTTGCAATCTTGAGACGGGTAATTTGGCAGAAAGATGTTCAAAGATCGCATTTGCCATTCCGAGATTTCCCTCTGCATTCTCAAAATCGATGGGATTCACTTTATGCGGCATGGCCGATGATCCTATTTCTCCTTTTTTTGTTTTCTGTTTGAAATATTCCATCGATACGTAGGTCCAGATATCGCGGCAAAAATCAACGAGGATATTGTTGATCCTTTTCATACAATCGAAATGCGCCGCCAGGTTATCGTAGTGTTCGATCTGTGTGGTGAACTGCTGGCGGTTCAACCCCAGTTTCGAGACAAATTCATTCGCCATTTTTGCCCAGTCCATTTTCGGGAATGCGATGTGGTGCGCATTGAAATTACCGGTAGCGCCCCCGAATTTTCCCATAAAAGGTATGCCGATGAATTGTTCGATCTGGTTCTCGATCCTTTCCACAAATACCATGATCTCTTTACCCAGCCTGGTGGGACTGGCAGGCTGTCCGTGCGTATGTGCCAGCATGGGAATATCCATCCATTCCTTCGCCAGCAATTTCAGTTGTGTATTCAGGTTGAGCAGGGCAGGGAGGTATTCATATTCGATCGCATGTTTCCAGGTCAGCGGAACAGCGGTATTATTGATATCCTGTGAAGTAAGCCCGAAATGCACCCATTCCCGGGCTTCTTTACCACCGTTCTTTTCGAGCTCGTCCTTTAAGAAATATTCCACCGCTTTTACATCGTGGTTGGTGGTGAATTCGATCTGTTTTATTTCCTGTGCATCTTCCTGCCCGAAATCTTCAGTCAGTTTTTGTAAATGTTTGATGGTCTTGCCGGGAAGCTTAAAGAATTTTTTCTCTTCGAGGAATAACAGGTATTCGATCTCTACCAGCACCCGGTATTTGATCAGCGCATATTCAGAAAAATATTCATCGAGATGCTGTACCTGTTTGCGGTAACGTCCGTCAACCGGTGATATAGCAGTGAGTGGAGTTAGTTCCATGAAGAGTTTATGGTTTGTGGTTTATGGTTTATGGTTGCTCAAAGACCGGCTATTCTTTAAAGCATCCAAAACTCCGGTAAACCCTGTAGTATTATATTTGCAGCAAAGATAAACAAACACAATTTGATGTAATGGGTGATAAAAACTCTTCGCCGGCAGGCGAAACGGAAGGAAATAAGATTCGTGTGGGTATAGTCAATTACCTGAATACAAAGCCGCTATTATACGGTTTGCAAAGGGACCCGGTTGCCGGCCGGATCGAATTGATCGGCGATCATCCCGCCCGTGTTGCTCAAATGCTGCTCGATGATGAGATCGATATCGGCCTGGTACCGGTTGCCGTTCTTCCTGAATTACCGCAGTATCATATAGTCGGTCATCACTGTATCGGTACCGAAGGGGAAATTGCTTCGGTGGCCCTGTTCAGCGAAGTGCCGATGCACGAAATAAAAAAACTATACTTCGATTACCAAAGCCGCACTTCCGTGGAATTACTGAAATACCTGATGAAGGAATCCTGGGGTATCAGCCCGGAGATCGTACAGGCCGATAACGAGGATTACAGGGAACAGATCAGCGGAACAACCGCGGGTCTTGTCATCGGTGACCGGGCTTTCTCGCAACGGAAGACATCCACTTTTATATATGATCTCGGGTCTGAATGGCGCTCCATTACCGGTTTGCCTTTTGTATTTGCAGCCTGGGTCAGTAAAAAGCAATTACCGGCTGATTTTATTGACATCTTTGATCAGGCGAATGCACTGGGCCTGGAACATATAGATGAGATCGTGGCCGGCATCGGTTTCGATCTCTATGACCTGAAAAAATATTATACCCTGCATCTCAGTTACAAACTGGATGAACCCAAACAACGGGCGATGGACCTGTTCCTGCGGGTGATCCACGATAAATAGACCGCCAGCGCTCTTCCTTCTTTTTTAGCGGACAGAACCTTAAATAATTTACTTTTGCGCCTTGTAAAACAGGTATATGAAAGTAGTCATTTTTGCAGGCGGGCTGGGCACCAGGATCTCGGAAGAAACCGATACCCGTCCCAAACCCATGGTCGAGATCGGGGGCAAGCCTATTCTCTGGCACATCATGAAGATCTACAGCGAGTATGGCTATAATGAGTTCATTATCTGCCTGGGTTATAAAGGCTATGTGATCAAGGAATATTTCATGAACTATTTCCTGCACAACTCGGATATCACCATTGATCTTGCCGGCAATAAAATGGAGATACACGGGACCAGGGCCGAGTCATTCAAAGTAACATTGGTGGAAACAGGGATCAATACCAAAACAGCCGGCCGCTTGCAACAGGTAAAAAAATATATCGGCGACGATGATTTCTTACTAACCTATGGAGACGGAGTAAGTGATGTAAACATTACGGAACTCGTGGCTTTTCATAAAAAGCATGGCAAGACCGTTACGGTCACGTCCGTACAACCCGATGCCAGGTTTGGAGGGATGGACCTGGCAGCAGACGGGTCCGTCAATGCATTCCGGGAAAAATCAAAAGAAGATGCGCAATGGATCAACGGCGGTTTCTTTGTTCTCAAAGCCGGGGTATTCAACTATCTGGAAAAAGATATGACGAAAGTAATGTGGGAAGATGAACCGCTGGAAAAATTAACGGCCGACCAGCAACTGGTAGCCTATAAACACCGCGGCTTCTGGAAATGCATGGATGCATTAAGAGACAAGATCGAATTAAATGAATTATGGGAGAGCGGTAGAGCACCCTGGAAAATCTGGAAATAATTTTATGCGGGTATTTATTATCGGGAACCTGGGTTATATCGGGCCCATTGTTGCCAAACATTTCAGGAAAAAAGATCCCAACAGTTTCTTAGCCGGTTATGATATCGGTTATTTTATTCAGAACAATACGTTCAATGGTATCGCCGGCGATACCCTGATCAATACACAATATTTCGGGGATGTAAGAGATTTTGACGCCAGCCTGCTCAACGGTTTCGATGCAGTGATCTATCTCGCCGCTATTTCCAATGACCCGATGGGAAATGCATATGAACAACCCACCCTGGATATCAATTGCGGCGCTGCTATCGATATCGCCAAAAAAGCAAAACAGAAAGGAGTAAAGCATTTTGTATTCGCCAGCAGTTGCAGCGTGTATGGTTTTGCGGATACCGCTCCCCGTACAGAAACATCTGCTGTAAATCCGCTGACCGCTTACGCCCGTTCCAAAGTAAATGGCGAACTGGGCCTGCAACCATTGGCGGATGATGATTTTCAAATAACCTGTTTACGTTTTGCGACTGCTTGCGGTTACAGCGACAGGTTGAGGCTTGACCTGGTACTGAACGATTTTGTAGCCAGCGCTATCGCGACTAAAAAGATAACCATACTCAGCGACGGAACCCCCTGGCGTCCGCTGATCCATGTAAAAGATATGGCAAAGGCCATGGACTGGGCGATAGGCCGTAAGGAAGGCGGAAATTTTCTGATCATTAATACAGGCAGCAATCGTTGGAATTACCAGGTAAAAGAACTGGCAGCAGCAGTACAACAATTGTTTGCTGATGTGGAAGTGAGTATCAATACCAATGCGCAACCGGATAAGCGTTCTTATAAAGTTAGTTTTGACCAATACGAACAACTGGCACCTGCGCATCAGCCAAAGGTAAGTTTGGAAGAAGCTGTAAAAGATCTCAAACAAGGATTGGAAGGGATTCGTTTTGCCGACAAGGATTTCCGGCAATCTTCACTGGTGCGCCTGAAGACCATCCAGCAACTGCAGGACAATAATATCATTGATGAAAACCTGGCTATCAAAAAATAAGAATGACAAAGATCGAATCCATAAAAGAAGCTTTACGGAACAATACTGTTTACCGGGATCAGTTTATTAGCAGTCTTGTAAAATTTGAACAGGAGGCAGGTCACCCCGCGACAAATGTCAGGGATATGGTCTCCGGGCCGTTAAGTGATGAGTTGTTCATGGGTGAAAAATTCTCCAAAACATTGCAGAACGGGTTGACCATCCATTTTGTGTATAATTCCAAGATCGCCCGGGAGTTTTTGCTGAGCAATCCCGCGATACCCGATCATGTGTGGGAACCTCAAACGACAAAACTCTTATTGCATTTTTCCAAACAGGCTAAGAATGTGATCATCGCCGGCGCTTATTTTGGCGACCAGGCCATACCTGTTGCACAGAATATAAAAGATACCGGTGTTTGTCACACATTTGAACCCAATAAAAATAATTCCGACCTGATCACCGAGAACGCAACTGCGAATGGGCTAAATAATATTATCATCAATAACCTCGCCTTATGGAACAAGAGTGATGAAAAGCTGGTATTTGAAGGAGAGGATGCGCTGGCTTCAACAGTGGCTGTTAAAGATACAACGGCCAATGTGTTGCATACCATTACTATTGATGATTACATGACACAGAACAAAGTTGGTAAGGTGGACCTGCTGATGATCGATGTGGAGGGAAGTGAGATCAAAGTGCTGGAAGGCGCGGTCGAAATGCTGAAGCAACATAAACCGGTAGTGGTATTTGAAACACATAGTTTATACGATGACTGGAGTAAAGGGCTGGAGAATTCCAACTCCGTGAAACTGATGAAAAGCCTGGGCTATGAAGTATTTGCTGTCAGGGAGTTCCACCAGAATATCAATACCACCGCTATGCCTGTTGAGCTGTTGCCACTCGAAAATACATTCTGTGAGGTACCCCCACATCATGGGTTCAATATGCTGGCCGTGCCTTCGAAAAGTATGGTGGAGAATGACCTGTTCAGGATCGTGTACGGACTCAGTCCCAAACTGATCCTTACCAAGAACGATCCTTTATTCGCCCCTTCAAAATTTTAACTGAGCACTATGATATTCAATCCCCTGAATTTAAACGGAGCATTCACCATCGATGTGCAACCTTTCCAGGACAGTCGTGGTTTTTTTACCCGCACTTTTTGTGAAAAGGAATTTGCATCGGAAGGACTGGTGCAGCATTTTGTCCAGGCCAACCATTCCGGCACCCATGGCAAAGGAGTGATCAGGGGTATGCATTTCCAGCATAGCCCGCATTGTGAAGTGAAACTGGTGAAATGTGTCCAGGGTGGCATTTTTGATGTGATCGTGGATGTGCGGAAAGGATCGCCTACTTTCCTGCAATGGTTTGGCGCAGAACTGACAGCAGAGAATAAACGGATGATGTATGTGCCTGCCGGTTTTGCACACGGTTTCCAGTCGCTGACAGAGTATTCAGAGATCACGTACATGGTCTCCGCTTTTTATAATAAGGAAAGTGAAGGGGGAGTAAAATATGATGATCCCAACGTAAATATAGAATGGCCGCTTCCTGTTTCACTTGTTTCGGACAAAGACATGAAGATCCCTTTAATTGATTCAACCTTCGAAGGAGTTCTTCTATAAGAATGCAACCAAACGCTCCATTAGTGACGGTGGGTATTCCTACCTATAACCGGCCAGAAGGCCTGGAGAGAACCTTGCAGTGTATACTGGGACAAACTTACCACAACCTCGAGATCATCGTTTCGGATAATTGTTCCCCGGGTAATGAAGTGGCGGAAATATTGAAACGATATGCTGCGGTCGACAGTCGCGTAAGTTATTTTGTACAGGAGAAGAACCTGAGTATTGTTCCCAATTTCCAATTCCTGCTTGATAAGGCAAGCGGGGAATATTTTATGTGGGCGGCTGATGATGATCAGTGGGATAATAATTTTATTGAGGTTTGTGTGCAGGGGATGGAAACCAATCCTACCGTGGCGCTTTGTATGACAAATCTGAAGATCGTCGGCCCGGACGGAACAAAAAAAGATTCTGAACTGACCAGGAGCTTTATGCAGCAAAATCTTTTTTCAAGGTGTTTCCAGTTTATAAAAAGTAAGTTAGAGCACACCTATTTTTTTTGTGGTCTTTATCGCTCGTCCCTGGTAAAAAATATCCCTTTCCTTAACAGGTGGGGAGGAGACCAGTTGTTTACTTATGAAGTATTGACAAAGGGTAAATTCTTATACCTGCCCGGACAATCGAATTTTTATTATTTCAGGGGCGGAAGTTCCAAAGGAATGGATTCAGTACGCAAAGCTTTTAATATTAAAAGCCGCTATTATTTTTTTGAAAAATATATCCTGAAATTCGCCACACACCAGTTTGGCTTTAAACACCTTGGGTTTTTAAAGAAACTGGGATTGTTCTTCGTCAACTCGCTGGCCTTGGTTTTCAACGAAGATTTTATTTTATATTATATATTTATCAAGAAACCTTTCAAAATGCTGATCGGTAAATTTAAAAAGAAACCTGCTTGAAATTGCTGAAAAAAATAAAGAAACTGTTTACCGTGGCGCCCAAACCCACGTATAACCAGGACGGTCTTACCACTGTACACAATACGGGCTTTATGTTGTTGCCCGATTTTATCCATGCTGAAGCGGCGGGCGCTGCCACGGGTTCCTGGAAAAATATTCACTGGAGAGTGCACACGGTCCTCTGGGCCGCTGATCACTGTATGCTGCTTGAAGGCGATTTCGTGGAATGCGGTACTAATAAAGGCGGTTTTGCCAGGGCCATCTGTGAGTATATCAACTTAAAAGGATCTGGAAAAGATTTCTACCTCCTCGACACTTTCCGGGGACTTGATGAGAACCTGCTTACCGCTGAAGAAAATGAGGCCGGGAAGAAAGAACATTTTGAACATGTATACACTGATTGTTTTGACGAAGTCCAAAAGACATTTGCACAATTCCCTTTTGTGAAACTGGTAAAAGGAACAGTTCCCGGTACGTTGTCCCAGGTAAAAAGCCATACGATCGCTTTCCTTTCCATAGATATGAACAGCGTCAATCCCGAGATTGCCGCATTGGATCATTTCTGGGACAAACTGGTGAAGGGCGGGATGATCGTGCTGGATGATTATGCGTATACCACCTGCGACCTGCAATACAAAGCGCATAATAAATGGGCGGCCGGCAAGGGGATTAAAATACTAAGTTTGCCGACAGGGCAGGGGTTAATTGTAAAGTAACAATACAATGAAAGTTCTATTAACAGGTGCCAATGGCTTTATCGGTTCTTATCTCGCGGCTTTCCTATTAAAAAAAGGGCATAGCGTGGTGGCAACAGCCCGGGATTTTCATCCTGCAACCCGGGAATGGCTGGCCGGTGCTGAATTGATGCAACTGGATGTGCTGGACAAAGCGGACCTGGATCAATTCCAGGTGAGCGCAGATGTACTCATTCATACTGCAACGGCGAACGATATCATTTCAAAGGACACGGCAAAAGGAATCGAATTATCAGCGGTCGGAACACGTAACATACTTGATCTTGCCATAAGAAATAAGATACCCCGCTGCATGGTCTTTTCGACACTCCAGGTTTACGGAACAGAGTTGATGGGAACGGTTGATGAGAACACGCCGGCCAATGTGCAGAACGATTATGGCCTCAATCATCTTTTCGCTGAAATGTACGCGGAGATGTACAGTCGCCAGGGCAAATTGCAATGTGTATCCGTTCGTCCCAGTAATGTATATGGGCGTATCCGGACAGGTTCTTTTAACCGCTGGAGCCTTGTCCCCGGATGTTTTTGCAAGGAAGCACTTGATTCCGGTACCATTACCATTAAGTCTTCCGGTAAACAAATGCGGAATTTTGTGAACCTGGAGAATCTCAGCCGGGCCGTTGACAGTATATTGCAGCATTTCCCCGGCAGCTATGAATGCTATAATTTAGCGTCTTCCCGCGGTTACACCATGGTGGAGATAGCTGAAAAAGTGAAAGCTGTGTATGAAAAAATATACCCGGGGAAAGTGGAACTGAATATTACCGGTACGGAACCGGCCATGACCAATCATTTTTCGATCAACCTTGCCAAACTGGAAAAGACCGGTTTTACAGAAGATGAGCATTTTACACTGGAATCGGAGATCACGGAACTATTTAATTACTTACAAACAAAATAATACGCATGAATCCCATTGAAGAGTTTAAAAAAGAGAGAACTGATGCCATGGCGGCGATGGCCAATGATAAAGTATTAAAAGAAAAATCGGTAGACTGGATGCTCCACGCCGATCAATATAAATATACCTATAACTTTACCTGGATGGGAAGGCCCATCATCAAGTACCCGCAGGATATTGCTATCATGCAGGAGCTGATCTGGGATATACGACCGGACCTGATCATCGAAACGGGAATAGCTCATGGAGGCTCGATCATTTTTTCTTCTTCTATGATGGAGTTGCTCGGGAATGGCGGAAAGGTAATTGCAGTTGACATCGACATCCGGAAACACAATCGTGATGAGATCGAAAAACACCCGATGATGAAGAACATCACGATGCTCGAAGGTTCATCTGTTGATGAAAAGATTGTGCAGCAGATCGCCGACTATGCAAAAGGATTTAAAAAAGTGATGGCGGTGCTCGACTCCAATCACTCACATGAGCATGTGTACCGCGAGCTTGAGTTATATACCCCATTGGTAAGTGTGGGCTCTTATATCTTATTACCCGATACATTCGTGGAGTTCTTCCCCAAAGGTTATGTTACGAACCGTCCCTGGGATGTAGGCAATAATCCCTATACCGCCATGGAAGCTTTTCTTAAAACAACCAGTTCCTTTGTAAAGGATGAAGAGATCACTAATAAATTGCTGATCACGGAAGCATTGGGCGGGGGCTATTTAAAGCGGGTGAAATAAAGATGGAGTGAGACGCCAGGCGCTATCATCACTCCGCTTCTTTTTCATCACCACCAAAAAAATCAAGGAATTTCCCTTTTTTTCTGATGGAAACGGCGATGGTACTACCATCTTCCATTTCCATATACCCATTTTTACCACGATAATATTTTTTCAGGTAACGGGTATTGATGACCCAGGAGTTGTGCACCCGTAAAAAGGATGAGGGCAGCAGCGTTTCTATTTCTTTAAGGTTCCTGGGTGTAATAATGGTTTTCCCATTCAGGACATAGACCTGGGTATACCCGCCTTTTGCTTCGCATCGTACTATTTCTTCCGTATTGAGGAACAGGACGCCATCTGTCACCGGTAAGCCGATCTTTTGAGTTCCCATGTTATCCTTCAGCTGGTTGAGAAGCCCCAGGATATTTTCGTTGCCTTGTTGCTGCTTTATTTTCCCGGCAGCTTTTGCTGTGGCTTCCTTTAGTTCTTCAATGCTGATAGGTTTCAGGAGGTAATCCACGGCATGGTAGCGAAAGGCTTTTACGGCATAATCGTTAAAGGCGGTAATAAAGATGACAGTAAAATTAAATTCACCCGATTCTTTTAGTTTTTCCAGGAGTTCAAAGGCATTGCCGCGGTTGAGTTCAATATCAAGGTAGACCAGTTGCGGTTTTTTATCCCGGATCAGGGTAATCGCTTCATTGATATCTTTTGCATGTCCTTCGAGACTCACCATATCGGAACAGTGTGTCCGGATAAGCGTCTGCAGCAATTCAATATTTCTCGGCTCGTCTTCGATATGAACAGCCCTTATCATGGTTTGATTATTTTAAAAGGTAATCGCAATGTCACTTGTGTGCCGGGACCTGAACCACCTGTCGCAGGAAGATCCGTGATGGTAATCAGTTTTTCCGGAGGCATACCGGGGAGCAGTATCTCAAGGCGTTTTTGAACAATATCAAGTCCATAACTTTTGTGGTCGGCATAATTATAGACACCGCCCTGTCCGTTTTCGTTCCTGCCGATCCCATTGTCGGTTATGACACAATGAAGGTATCTGTCCTTTTTTTCGACCTGCATCGTAATGATCCCTTTTTTATTTTCCAGGTGTTTGATCCCGTGCCGGACACAATTCTCGATGATGGGTTGCAGCATCATATTGGGTATCTCTGTTTTGTCCGGATCAATAGCGGGATCGATCGAAACGATAAATTCAAACTGTACGGGGATACGGTATTGCTCCAGGACCAGGTATTCGATAAGGTATTCTTTCTCTTCTTCCAGTTTGATAAAAGGCCGGACGGACAGCTCCAGTGTTTTACGTATCAGCCTTGCGAACTTTACCAGGTACTCATTGGCATCGTGATGGTTGCCTGCAATGATCAGTTGCTGGATCGCGGTCAGGCTGTTAAAAATAAAATGAGGATTCATTTGTGACCGGAGCAGTTTTTGTTCCATCTCCACCATTTCGGTTTTTACGGCCTGCTTTTGTCTTTCCTGGAGTTTGATCTTGTTTATTCTTTTCTTATAGAACCAGTAAACGCCGCTTCCCAGCAGGAGAAGGACACCCAGGCGGATCCAGTTGTTTTGCCACCAGGGTTTTGCGACAAAGACATATAATGTTTGAACGGCAGCTGAGCGCTGCTGACCCGTAATCATGGCTTTTATCTCTACTTTATAATCGCCGGGAGAAAGATTTTCGAGGACCAGTTCCGTACTGTTGATGGTCTGCCAGGTTGTATCGTTATTGCCCAGCCGGTAATAATACTTTACTTCCCGGGGGGAATTGAACGAGAGAGCACTGTATTTAATAACTACCCTGCTTTTGTCAAAGGGTACGGAAATATGGCTGACACCGGTAGTATCGCCTTTATAATAACTGACCGTGTGGATATAAAAAGGAATAGGTAGTTTTTGTTTGGTCAAAAATTCCTGCGGTCTTTCGATGATATAGATCCCATTGCTGGTAGCTGCCGCAATATTTCCCCGGAAGGGTGTCAGCTGGTTGATGATCATGTTATGAAAACCTTCGTTCTTGCCGATATTGGTGATCGTATATTGTAACGGTTGATAGGACTGGAACTGGATCACCGAAACACCTTTGGCCGTAGCTACCCATAGCTGATCTTTCAGGGGTAATAAGTATTTTATGGAGTTATTGAGCAAGCCATCGCTTTCTGTTATGGTCCCGATAATAGTGGTATCCTTCATCAGGGTGATCCCGCCGAAACGGATGCCAATAGTATAGATCCCGTTATCCAGCTGGCGCATACAGGTAATTCCCTGTTTAAAAAGAGGAAACGATTCTTTAAAGGAAGCCACGTAATCCCGGGCCGGCAGGTATTTATAAAGGCCATTTATAGTGCCTACCCATATCTGTTTATCGGAATCATTAAACATGATACCCGGTTTAAATGCACAGGCTATGTTCGCATCAAACCCGCCCCCGGGGAAATTACTTTGCGGGGAATGAGCGGACAGATCTAATTCAAACAGGTATCCCCCATGGTTCCAGGTCAATCTTTTTTTATCATTCCTTATGATCTCGGAGGTAGACAAAAAGAGATAAGCATTCTTGATCTTTCTCGCTTTCAGATAAGGAGAGAAACCCAGTGTCATATCCCCTCCTAAATAAATGATTTTTTTATCATCCATGAACAGATCACTGACATGAATATTTTTTTGGATCAGCAATGGAGTTATCGTTGAATGGTGTAAGCGGTATACTCCCTGTGCATTCGCATAAAGCAGCATGCTGTCATTTTCCGGGTACATGCGGAATATCTCCTGGGCCAGCGAGGGATTGCCGGACAGGTAATGGATGCCGGTATTCTTTAAATAATATACTCCTTTTTCCAGTGTACTGAACCAAAGTCCGCCTTCATAATCACGGGTGATGGAACTCACACTCTTATGTTCCAGGAAAGGGACCCTGACCAATTCGTTCAGATTCGAATCCAGTAACAGGGCGCCGGATCTCATCAATCCCACCCATACCGTTCCGTCAGGTTCTGCATTTAAACATATGGCGCTTGCAGGTAGTTCCTTTATGATGACAGAACCGTCCCGTTTCAATTTCATAATGGTATTCGACACGAAGAAAAAAATGTCATCGTTGCTGGCAGCCGTACATCCATAATGACCGTAAAGACGCAGGTTGAAATCTAGTTTATAATTCACGATTCCCCGGTCATCGTGCCGGGATATGAAAAGTGTTTTCTGCTTAAACATATCAACACCCGATAACCGGGGAAAAAATGAGAACCGGCCTATCTGTGTAATATTGAGTTTGAAAGTATCGCTCAGGCCCGGGATAAAAAAAGCCAGTTTTTCAATATTGCCGGACCGGGAAACTTTATAACTGTATGGAGCGGAATTCATGAAGACATTGTCATCGTCATCTACATAAGCATCAATGATCAATAGTTTTTCTGTTTTTTGGAGAATAATATTGTTGAACCTGTAAGGATAGATCTTTCCATTAAAAAAATAAGCCAGCCTGCCCGTGTGCGAGAAGAACCAGATCCTTCCTTTGTTATCCTCTCTTATTTTAAAAACAACATTATCGGGCAGATCAAAATTTTGCATTTTATTGCCATCATACCGGATGACCCCTTTATCGGTAGCGATCCAGATAAAATTCTTGC
>DASYLC010000231.1:0-3986 GCA_036009775.1 Chitinophagaceae bacterium | reverse complement strand
AATTCATTTTAAAAAATACACCGAACCGCCAGAGTACCTGGTTATTCAGCGCTACCATGCCCCCGGAGATCCGCCAGGTAAGCAAGCGCTATATGGACAAGCCTTTTGAGATAACGATCGGTAAGACCAATGAAGGCGCAGCCAATATCGATCACCAGTATTATGCTACCCAGCATCATAACCGCTACGAAGTGCTGAAAAGGATCATTGATTTCAATCCGGGTATTTACGGGATCGTGTTTGCCCGTACCAAGGCCGATACACAGGATATCGCTGAAAAACTCACCCGCGAAGGTTACGATATCGATGCTATTCACGGCGACCTGACGCAACAGCAACGGGATAAAGTGATGGGCCTCTTCCGTGATAGGAGTGTAAAGTTATTAGTAGCTACTGATGTGGCTGCCAGGGGTATTGATGTAAAAGGCATCACCCATGTGATCAATTATGAATTGCCGGATGATGTGGAAGTGTACACACACCGTAGTGGTCGTACAGGCCGTGCGGGAAGTAATGGTATATCTGTTTCGATCGTCACCCCAAAAGAAGTGTACCGGCTGCGGCAGATCGAAAGGATCGTGAAGACACAGTTCCATAAAATGGATATACCAAGTGGAAAAGATGTTTGCCGGAAACAGTTCTTTCACTTTATCGATAAAATGCTGGGCGCCGATATCAGTCACGGTGAATACGAAACGTATTTGCCAACATTAAAAGAGAAATTCGGTTCCATCGAAAAGGAAGAGATATTGCAAAGGGTAGCAGCTCTTGAATTTGACCGCTTCCTGAAATATTATGAAAATGCAGCTGATCTGAATATGCGGGGTGATGACAGGAGACCGGACAGGAGGGGAGAAAGAGCAGACAGACCGGGAGCAAGAGGCGACAGGTCCGGTACAAGAGGTGAGCGGAGAGATACAGCCGGAAGAAGTTTTGGCGGTGGTGGAAATTACCAACGCTTGTTCGTCAACCTTGGGACCAAGGATGGTTTTTATAAAGCCAGTTTTCTCCAGTTCATCCTGGATATGAGTGACCTGAAGAAAGAGGTGCTGGGCAAGATCGATATGAAGGAAATGACCAGCTGGATAGAGATCGAGCCTTCAGCGGGTAAAAAGATGATCAAAGCCATTGATGGTAAGAATTATCGCGGGAGAAAGATCAGGATGAATGATGCGGAAAGCGGCGGGGGCAGAAAATAATCGGTTCGGTTGTTGGTTTTAACAACTGCAAAAACTACATTTGTTATATGACAGTCGCAAAGACATATTTCGGATACTATTTTTATTACTTCTTTTTTGGAAAGAAGCCGGGTATGCTCTTGTTGACCATTCAGTAGAACAACTAAAAATCAACATACAGAATCCCGGCCAGGTTTGGCCGGGATTTTTTTTGGCCGGCCTCCCTCTGAACTGCGTTCGTTCCCTTCGCTTTGCTTGGGAATCTCCGCAGGAGGGACTTAGGAGTCTGAAAGCATAAAGTTGCTTTATTGATAATAAAATTATGATCATGAAGATTGCGATACAGGGATACGAAGGAAGTTTTCACCAGGTGGCAGCACGCACATTTTTTGGAAAAGGAGTGGAAGCGATCCCCTGTGATACATTCAAAGAAGTGGTGAAGATCGCGGCGGATAAAAAAGCAAGTGAAGGGGGTGTCATGGCCATCGAGAATTCGATCGCCGGAAGCATTTTGCCCAATTATAACCTGTTGCAGAAAACTAACCTGGTCATCGTTGGCGAGGTCTATTTGCAGATACGGCAGAACCTGCTGGTGACCCCCGGCGTAAAACTGGAAGACATTAAAGAAGTGCATTCGCATACCATGGCGTTACAGCAATGCGATGATTTCCTGGACAGGTATAAATGGAAACTGGTGGAAACGGATGATACGGCGCTGAGCGCAAAATATATTCACCGGCATCATAGCAAACATATTGCCGCCATAGCGAGCAAACTGGCCGCTGAGTTATATGAACTGGATATGATCGCCCCGGATATCCATACGCTGAAGAATAATTATACCCGCTTTCTTGTTTTGCAGAACAAAGAATTGGCGCAGAAGGTCGTTGGTGCCAATAAAGCATCGGTGAATTTTCATACGGATCATTCGAGGGGAAGCCTGGCAAAAGTGCTGACAACAATCGCGGAGGGGGGCATCAACCTGAGTAAACTGCAGAGTTTCCCGATACCCGGCAGTGATTTTAAATATAATTTTCACGCGGATATGGAATTTGACTCGGACGGACAGTTCTATGAAGTGATCGGGCAGGTGAAAAGGCTGACGGAGAAGATAAGGGTGTATGGGGTGTATAAGAAAGGCCTGCGGAAATAAGAAATAAGAAACAAAAAATAAGGAATGAGAAAGTGATGAGTCAGTGATACGATAGGTCAATTGAACTAAAACGTGGCGATCGTTGCGAGAAAAAAACAAAAAATGAAAACAAGTAAACGACTTCAAGGTATCGGCGAATATTATTTCTCTCAAAAACTGAGAGAGATCGAAGGGTTGAACAAAGCCGGTAAGAATATTATCAACCTGGGGATCGGCAGTCCGGATCTGCCACCGCACCCGGATGTAATTAAAGCATTACAGGAAGAAAGCGCAAAACCCGGTGTGCATGGTTACCAGTCTTACAAAGGGTCGCCTGTGTTGAGGAATGCGATGAGTGAATGGTATCAAAAATGGTATAACGTTCAGCTTGATCCTGCCACGGAAATATTGCCACTGATCGGAAGCAAAGAAGGGATCATGCATATCTGTATGACCTATCTCGGTAAAGGAGATAAAGTACTGGTGCCCGACCCGGGTTACCCGACCTACCGGGCCGCGGTGAAACTGGCAGGCGGGGAATGTATAAACTATGCATTGAAAGAAAAGAATAAATACGAACCGGAATTCGATAGGCTGGAGAAAAAGAAACTGAAGAATGTAAAATTGATGTTCGTTAATTACCCGCAGATGCCGACAGGAAAATTGCCATCAAC
Source organism: Chitinophagaceae bacterium (assembly GCA_036009775.1). GTDB lineage: Bacteria > Bacteroidota > Bacteroidia > Chitinophagales > Chitinophagaceae > JJ008. Next base: position 1,002 of record DASYLC010000231.1, on the reverse strand, counting down.
GGAATTGTTTGAAAAGCTGGTGGTATTCGGAAGAAAGCATAAGATATTGATCGTACACGATAACCCGTATTCATTTATTTTGAACGATGTGCCGATGAGCTTGTTAAGCATCGATGGCGCCAAAAACTGCGTTATCGAATTGAACTCGCTGAGCAAAAGCCATAATATGGCTGGATGGAGAGTGGGAATGCTATGCGGTGCAAAAGAAAGAATAGAGGAAGTGTTGCGTTTTAAAAGCAATATGGACAGCGGGATGTTCCTGCCGGTGCAGCTGGCCGCGGCAAAAGCATTGGCGTTGGGAAAGGATTGGCAGGAAGAAATAAATGCAGTGTACCGGCAAAGAAGGGAGAAGGCATTTGCATTGCTGGAGTCATTGAATTGTACCTTTTCAAAGGAACAGGCCGGCTTGTTCGTGTGGGCAAGGATAGCGGAAAATTATAAGGATGGATATGTACTGGCTGATGAAGTATTATATAAGTCGAATGTATTCATAACGCCGGGTGGAATATTTGGAAAGGTTGGGGAAAAATATGTGAGAGTGAGTTTGTGTGCGGGAATAGAGAAATTTGAGGAGGCAATAAAGCGGATTGCTTCGGCTGCGCCTCGCAAGGATTAGCTAAGAGTCTAAAGAGTGGAAAGAGCAAAAGAGCAGAGTATCAGGGTGCAGGAGTGTTTTGGTTTTCTAAGAGTCGTTTTATGCGTAAGAGAAAATCTTGAATAAATAAAGAGACCATGAATTTCGGCAACTCTCTTTCACCTCTTTTCCCTCTTTCTAGGCTCTTAGCAAAAAAATAAATTATGCAAAGAAAAAAAATAGCCATCGTCGGCGTCGGCCTTATCGGGGGATCACTCGCGATACAATTGCACGAGAAAAAACTATCGTCCCGGTTGACCGGTGTGGAGAGTAATGAAGAACATGCCCGGCAAGCATTGGAACTGGAGCTGGTGGATGAAGTATTAACATTGGATGAAGCCATTCAGCAGTCGGATGTCATTGTACTG
>DASYLC010000230.1:0-2892 GCA_036009775.1 Chitinophagaceae bacterium | reverse complement strand
TTAAGATCGGTAAAGTGCTGAAACACGGGTCCACGATCAAAACACAGCGGGATGCAAAGCTGACCATGGTCTGCAAGGAAGGCCGTCCTATCTCGTTGACCCGCGAAGGAAGTTTTCCCGTGGAGTTATGGAAAGATTCCTGTAACACAAGTCATGCATCAGTGAGTACCAAATATTTCCAGTATATATGGGATCAGCTCTATGGCCGCAGCGATGATTATAAAAGGGATCACCCCGAAGGATACAGCACCATCAGCGAAGCGCCGGTCAGGGGCAATGACGAAAAAGAGATCCTGATCACAGGATCGCTTGATACGGTAAATTATGCCAGCGACCATTTTCGGGTATCCTGGAGCGCCAGTTTTGATCATTCCGGGCCCTACATTTTTGTTGTAAAGAATACAAAAACAAAGAAACAGGTCTATTTGGACAGCAACAAAATGAATACACGTTCGCTGTACCTGTTGAAAAAATATATGAAGCCCGGAAACAGTTATAGCTGGACGGTATCCTGCCGCGAAACCGGTCCTGTTGAAGGAGGCGTCATCAATTACGTACCGGTAAAAACGGTCAGCCAGCATATACTCCGGTTAAGGAAAGCCACCACGGTGCCGGAAGAGATGGCTGCTCAATATTTCCGTATCGGTTACATGCTGCAACAGGATCATTACCTGGCAGACGCTTATACTTATTTCCGCAAGGCAGCGTTGACCGATCCTTCCACGCCCTTTTACAGCGAAATGCTAAGCGAGTTTGTCGCGAAATTCAAACTGGCTGATTAAAAAGAAAGCCCGGCTGCCAATCCACCCCAGCGATGGTTACCTCCCGTCCGGAATTCTTTTGTAATAAAAGACTGGCTATACCGGAACCATAATTTTTGAATGTTCAGTACGATCCCGGCGCTGGCCTGGATCGTCACTCTTGAAATATCTGCAGATGAAATAGTGTAAGGGCTTTTATGGTTGAAGAGACCACCCTGCATGGTAGCATCATAACCGATAAGGTTGACCTGGCTTTGCCCGAACAGGAAAAAAGCGGTTTTCTTCTTTTGTTGCCGTTCAAACGGATCATTGAACTGACCGGTCATAAAATTGATACCTGCGGCAAGTTTGTCATTCAGGGTGCCTGCTCTTATTGCTGCCATGCCATTCAGTATAAAAGCTTTTGAAGAGATCCATTTCTTTTCGGTATTCAGCTGGTAATCCAGGATCAGGTCATTCCTCACCTGGTGCTGCCAACCTTTGGGTAATTTATTGCCTGTCCAGCGATGGATATTGGTTTGTATCTCTTCACCCAGCGCGGCAGGTCCGATAACGCCAAGATGAAGTGCAGAAGCCAGGCGCAGATCCCGTTTCTTGTTGGTGGAAATGGCAAACAACTTTAACGACATGTTTCCTTCAAATGGCCGGTCGCCATATAATATCTCATCATTACTGATACTGGTGGGAGTGTAGCCAAATAGATTAAAACCGGCTCCGTATTGTGCGCTGCTGTCTTTTGTTGTCAACAATAGTTTATGAAGCAGCGATTTCTGAAATACCGGGTGCACCCATTCCACTGCGATCCCTTGTGTATAATAATGATCGGTATTGGTAAAAAGATCATTGTCATAATGGATCCTCAGGTATGATCTTGCATCGATATGGCTGAAGGAAGAACTATTGTCGACCAGTTGGGGAAGAACAAGCTGTCCATTGACAAGGACAGTAAAAAAGAGTACCAATTTTTTTAACCGGGGTGACACATACAATATACGTAAGCATAACAGCACCGGATTGTTTTAATTCCCCGGGCGGTAGTAATGGATCTTAAAGGTCTTTGAAAAATTACTGTCCATATTTTTGAAAATAATAACCCCGGCACTGGTATCGGGTAATGCATACCCTTTCAGGGGCCATGTTTTGCCAGTTCTTTTGCCCAGCAGGCAGACCGTATCACCCGAAATAGTATAACGTCCTCTCCCGCTTGAAAATCTTGCCAGGGCTGCCATATAGATATTATACCGCTTCTGGCCCATGATGAAGTATTCATCGAAGATACTGACGCGGCTGGCTTTAGCACAGAAGAGCCCATACAACTACAAATGAATACCATCCAGCTGAGGAGCATGAATTTCATGCCTGAAAAATAATAAATTCTTCGTTGCAGTTTACCCTGAGTGAAGTGAAGGGCTACTTCCTGGCCTCGTTGCGTTAAATTCTTCTCCTATGAAATTTCTCGCAACGAATGCAAAGAGAAACGCAAAGGCGCAGCTTTTATGCTTTGCGACTTTGCGTTCATTCATGACGTCTTTGCGTGAAATCAATTTTTCGAATCAAACTCACCAATAAAAAAGTCCCCGCAACAAGCAGGGACTTCTTATAAAAAGAATTGAAATTAATAATTCCTGTCGCGGTTATATCCACCGCCGCCGCCACTATTTCCACCACCACGGTATCCACCGCCGCCGCTGTTCCCGCCACCACGGTATCCACCGCCGCCACTGTTTCCACCACCACCGCGATAGCCACCGCCTCCGCCGCCTTTATTATATCCACCACCACCTGAACCACCCTGGCGGTCTTCTGCCTGTTTTACTACCAGTGGTTTTTTACCCAATGAAATATCATTCAGGTGTTCGATCGCTTCCCTCGCTTCCGCGTCTACTGGCATTTCCACAAAACCAAAACCACGGCTCTTTCCTGTTTCCCTGTCCATAGAAACTTTGGCGGAAGCAATGGTCCCGAATTTCTCAAATATTTCTTCCAGCTCTGCATCATCAAGATCGTAGGGAAGACCGGCAACGAATAGTGTCATACAACTGTTTTTACAAATGTACAGAACTTATGCGGGTCTGCATGAGACCCCGGATATGTTAACAATTCTCCTGCAGGACCGGCTTACCGGGCAGGC